>CANGNA010000027.1 GCA_947455215.1 Chitinophagaceae bacterium | reverse complement strand
GATATAACCGGCTTCGAGATAGAGCGGGCATTGGTAGAAGAAGCTAAGAAGTATAGCAACATACATATACATAACCATTGGTTTGTAGTAGACATTATTACACAACACCATCTCGGTTACCTCGTCACCAAGGCAACGCCCGATATTACCTGCTACGGTGTATATGCGCTGAACCTGCATACCAACCAGATCGAGAAGATCATTTCCAAGGTCACATTAATGTCGAGCGGCGGTGTGGGACAAGTATACAGAACGACTACCAATCCTAAGATAGCTACGGGCGATGGCATTGCTATGGTATACCGCGCCAAGGGGCGTATAGAAAATATGGAATTCATACAGTTCCACCCTACTGCCCTTTATGAAGCAGGTGTAAGTCCATCGTTCCTGATAACTGAGGCTGTGCGTGGCGATGGCGGCATACTGCGCAACAAGCATGGCGAAGCGTTCATGCCATCGTACGACCATCGTGCCGACCTGGCACCGCGCGATGTGGTGGCGCGAGCCATAGATAGCGAAATGAAGCGAACGGGCACGGAACACGTGTACCTGGACTGCAGGCACATGGACAAGGAAAAATTCAAAACTCACTTTCCTAATATACATGCCAAGTGCGAGAGCATAGGCATTAATGTATTCGAGCAAATGATACCCGTAGCGCCGGCAGCACACTACTGCTGCGGCGGCATTAAGGTAGACGATAAAGGCAGATCATCGATAGTGAACCTGTATGCCTGTGGCGAATGCTCCAGCACGGGCCTACACGGCGCCAACCGCCTGGCATCTAATTCACTCCTCGAGGCAATTGTATTTGCACACCGCTGCGCCGAAGATATGGCGAACATGCTGGATACGGTCGTATTCCGCAACGATGTGCCTGACTGGAATGCCGGTGGCACCACAGATCCGAAAGAAATGATCCTGATAACACAGAGCCTTAAAGAGCTGCAGCAGGTGATGAGCGATTATGTGGGTATAGTACGTAACGATGTGCGCCTGTTCAGGGCCATGAAGCGTATAGACCTGCTGCACGACGAGACCGAAGACCTGTATAAACACGTCACCTTATCGCCACAGTTGTGCGAACTCCGTAACCTGATAACCATAGGCTACCTGGTAGTTAAAGGGGCACAGTTCCGGAAAGAGAGCCGTGGGCTGCACTTTAATACCGATTACCCGGAAAAGAGTGAGCGGCTACAACAGATAGTGCTGTAAATACATGTAAAGGATAAATTGTACCTTTGCACCTTTCTCACTTAAAAAATTTGGAAGGAGCACCATGCCAGTGTTACACAACCGGGTTAATAATGGGGAACTGAAGCAATTGATGCTGCGCGAGACCGAACCGCGTAAGACAGTTTCCTTTTACAAGTATTTCCACATTGCCGATCCCAAGGCATTTCGTGATGCATTGTACCTCACATTTTATGAGCTGAAGGTCTTTGGTCGTATCTACATTGCCAATGAAGGCATTAACGGACAGGTAAGTGTGCCGGAAAGCAATTACGAGGCATTTCGCGATGCATTATATGCTGCCGCACCGGAACTGAACGGCATACGTATGAACATAGCCGTTGATGATGACGGTAAATCGTTCTGGGTATTGCGCATGAAAGTACGCGCCAAAGTGGTGGCAGATGGTATTGACGACCCTACCTTCGACCCGGCTAAAACAGGCACTTACCTGAAAGCTGCGGAATATAACGAGCTGTCGGAAAAGCCAGACACTATTATAGTGGATATGCGCAACCACTACGAATACGAGGTAGGCCACTTTAAAGGCGCTATAGAGGTACCCTCTGATACCTTCCGCGATCAGTTGCCTATGGCGGTGGATATGCTGAAAGACCAGAAGGATAAGAACATCATCATGTATTGCACGGGTGGTATCCGTTGCGAGAAAGCCAGTGCATATATGCTGCACAATGGCTTCAAAAATGTGTTCCATGTAGAAGGTGGCATCATTGAATATACCCGCAAAGCAAAAGAACAGGGCCTTCCGTTAAAATTCATTGGTAAGAACTTTGTCTTCGACGAACGCCTTGGAGAGCGCATAACAGACGACATCATATCCGAATGTCATATATGCGGCAAGCCCTGCGATACGCATACTAATTGTAAGAATGATGGTTGCCACCTGCTGTTCATACAGTGCGATGACTGTGCAGCTAAATATGAAGGTTGCTGCAGCGAAGATTGCAGGGAGGAGATGCACCTCTCTCCGGACGAACAGAAAGCCCGCCGTGCAGGCCGGGAAAACGGCACAATGATCTTCAACAAATCTAAAGATCACCCGCTGCGCAAACACCGCGATGAGTGGAAGGAACAACGGGCTGAGTAATTGCCCACTAACCATAAAAAAGGATGTTGTATTAACTACAACATCCTTTTTCTTTATGCGCGTATGATATCTATTGAGCCGAAGCGGAGTTAGTCCATTTTTATCACATCATCTGCATCTTCACCCATCAGGAAGTCGACAGATTTATTCTTCCTTTCTATTACTTTATCCATCCACAACAGCAGTGCCGGCAGCAAGATAAGGTTGGCCACCATAGCCAGCAACAGCGTGATGGAAGTAAGATAACCGAGCGACTTGGTACCATCGAACTGCGAGAGTGCAAACACACCGAAACCAGCAACGAGGATAAACGATGTATAAATAATACTAAGACCAGTATCGCGTATGGTGCGGTGTACGGTATCTGCTATACTGTCGTCGTGCTGCGCCAGTTCTTGTTTGAAGTTGACCAGGAAACGTATGGTCACATCTATCGTAATACCCAGCGCCACACTGAATACCAGTACTGTAGATGGTTTGATGCGGATACCCATCCAACCCATCAGGCCAGCTGTTATCAGCAATGGCACAATGTTCACCACTATCGACATCACCAATATCCTCCATGAACGGAACACGGACACCATACAACCGAAGATGAACAGGAATGCCAGTATCAGGCTATCACGCAGACTGTTCACTATAAACTTGCTACCTTCCAGGAAGGTAATACTGGTACCTGTAAACGTTACGTCAAGGCTTTGTTTATCAGGATCGATACGTGTATTCTTAACGAACTTACTGTTGAGCGCAGAATCTGTAAAACGGATATTGTACTTGGCAGTATCGAAGATATTCAGCACTTGCGGACACAAACTATCTACCAGGGCAGGCAATTTGTGCGATCCGATATCGGCCATGCTTACGCTTAACCTGGCTTTTTGCTTGGTACTATCTATAAACGAACGGAGCAGCTTATTGAACATGCTGCCATTGTTATCGCCCTTGGCCCTGAGGTAAGGCAATACAAATGCTGCCTGTATGGGGTCTTGCGGCACCTCGTAATAGATAGGGTCGCCGCCAAAGTAGGCCTGGTTGGCAAATTTTATGCCCTCTGTTATAGCCAGCGGACGACCGATAGCAGGGTTACGTTGCAGGTATTTACCAAGGGAATCCATTTTGCCCAGGATATCCAAAGAGATGACACCATTCTTCTTTTTAGTATCCAGCACTATCTCCAAAGGCATCACACCCTTAAAATTGCTCTCAAAAAATTTCAGATCCTGGTATACTTTGTCAGACTTCGGAAGGTCGTCAACAATGTGCGCATCGTTCTTCAAACGCAACACTCCCCAGGTAGACAGGCCGCAGATAACCAATGTGGCACCATATATCCACGAACGATGACTGAACACCCAATCGGTGATCCTGTCCAGCAGCCTGTTGATCCAACCGCTCTCCAGGTAGCTGGTATGACGCACATTAGGCGGCGGCAGGAAGCTGAACAACGCAGGGATAAAGATGAGCGAAATAAAGAACAACCCAAGAATATTTATACCTGCTACGAGGCCAAATTCTTTAAGCAATACGCTTTTTGTAAAAAAGAATACACCAAAGCCAATAGCAGCCGTAAGATTGGTAAAGAAGGTAACAATACCCATCCTGTCTACCGTGCGCAGCAGCGACCGCATTTTATTAGGATTGCGGTTATACTCAAAGTGATACCTGTTGAGCAGGTACACACAGTTGGGGATGCCGATAACCACTACCAGTGGCGGTATAAGTGCTGTAAGAAGTGTGATCTTGTAACCCAGCAATACAATAGTGCCTATAGACCATACCACGCCAATAGCCACTACAAACATAGACGACAGTACTGCAGCCACAGACCTGAAAAACAGCGCAAGGATAACTGCGGTAAGCACAAACGAAAGAATGAGAAACAACCTCATCTCGCTCTGCACACGTACCGCCATTTCCGTGCGGATGAGCGGCAGACCAGAATAGTGCATCTCTATGTTGTGTTTCGCACCAAACTCGTCGCCGGTTTTTACGATCTCATTGATCACCCCCGCCCTGTCCTTAGAATTCAGCACATCCTTTTGTATGCGGATGGCCATCAGATAAGTATTGGAGTCTGCATTATACAGGAAGCCTTTATAGAATGGCAGGCCTAAAAATGTGGTTCTGATACTATCTACATTCTTAAATGGCGGCAGCCCTGCTATGGTATCTACACGCAACTTTTGGGTAACGGTATCCTTTACGAGGTTGATAGCGCCCGGGATGCTCAGCACATTCTCTACTGCCTTTACATGGGCTATTTTCTGCACCAGGGCAGCATAATCGGTAAAAAAAGTTGGCGAGAAAAAGTCCTTTGTTTTTACGCCAATGACCATCAGGTTGCCGTCTTCGCCAAACTGCGAGCGGAACTTCTGGTATTCAATATATTTAATATTGTCGGTAGGAACAGCACTGGTGAACTCATAACTAAGCTTGACCTGGGCAGCAAAATAGCCCATTACACCCGTGATAGCCAGTAAGATGACCAATAATGCTATACGAAATTTTATAATAAAGGCGGCTATCTTATGCCACATGAAGCGACGCTGTTAAAGTGAATAAAGGCGCAAAAGTACTTAAAATAAGTGGAAGGGTACTTATTAAACATTTACCGTGTATATCGGCACTCACCCTCCTTATTCACAAAATGCGATAGTTATGCTTCGTCTTTTTTAGGCACGGTACCAAATACCACATCCCACAGCACGGAACTGACACCAAATCCCTTGTCGGGATATTTGTAATGATGCAAATGATGGTTACGCCAAAGCGCCTTCATAAAACGCGGAGGAGGGAACGCATGAATAGCATAGTGCATCGATCCGTATAGTATGTAACCAAACAGGAAGCCGGGAAAAAACGCCAGTGCGTTCCACCCCATCAATAAATATTGTAAATAAAATATAATGGTAGCCAGTATAACACTGGGAATGGGCGGCATGAACAGCCTGTCTTTATCGCGGGGATATTCGTGGTGTACACCATGCATGGTATATATGATACGTTGCGCATGCGGGCTATCTGCAATAATATGGAATAGATAGCGGTGCATGATGTACTCGAAAAGGCTCCAAAACAGCATACCCCCAATGAATATGGCCATCTCTCTTAGCGGCATCAGACCTTTGTTGGTTGCCCCATAATAAAGCATATAGGCGATGACCGGAAAATACATGATGTAGACAACCACAGGATGTGTTTTGGTCATCATTTCCAGGGTATCGCTCTCGAAAAGCCTTGCCTGGCCCTTGTTTTTGATCTTGGCAATTTCCATGTTGCAGCGGAGATAAAGGTGACGTGTGCGTAGCAGGAACATGACAAACTTACGTACAGCACCCGCCGAAAACACATAAGCAAAAACTATGCCATAATAACAATCAAAACGCTGTCAGATGTGACGCTCACTACGATACTATTTAACGATGAACGCACTGGAATGCCTGCCATTAGCATCCGACACGATAAGATAATACATGCCGGGAGGGGCACTACCCAGGCTCACCGGCAACTTTACGTCAGGGTCATTACCATTTACCACGCGGCTATATACCGATCGGCCAAGAACATCCCTCACCTCCACGGCCACATCGGCACCAATAACTGTGTTTATCAATCCCTTTATGGTGAACTGCCCTGTATTAGGGTTAGGATACACACCCAGGTTGCTGTGCATTACCGGCATACCGGATATAGCCAGGGTTCCTGGGAGGATGTGCACATAATTGCTGGTGTCTATCTCGGGCACGGCGCAATACGCATTACTGTGCATTACACAATAAACAGTATCGGGCGCATACATTGTCTGATAGTAGCTTGACGATGTGGCTCCTTCAATAATTCCGGCACTGTTATACCATTGGTAGGTGGGATTAGTTCCCCCGAAAGTAACATTGGTAAAGAAGGTAATGATCTGCCCCCAGTAACTGAGCACTGTATCCGGGCTGGCATTTACAATAACGGTTGGCAGAAAGCTCGGGATGACCGACAACGGTATCTCCACATGAGCAGTGTTGGGAAAAGCACAAGGGTCGTTGCTGGTAACCTGGCAGGTTACCACATCGCCTGTAACAGGTATATAGGTGAATATGGCACCTGTACCCCGCACAACACCATTTACAAACCAGGTGAACACCGGCGCAGTGCCTCCATTTACAGCAGTAGCCGTAAGGGTGATGGACAATCCATTACATATGGTGTCTCCCGTTGTGGTCACATGTACTTCCGGCAGTATAGGTGGCAATACTGTCATCACTATCGGATTCGATACTGCCAGCAGCATACCACCATTGGCGGTATCAACTATAGTACAGGTAATAGTATCCATATTATTAATGGACGGAGACGACCATGTGGCTGAATTGGTGCCTACCGGCAGACCATTGCGATACCATTTATATACATAGGTGTAATACGCAGCTGTAGGATGGGCGGTAAATGCAGCAAACGTATTGCCACACAAAACCGGGCTCGGCGCAACAGTTATCCCAAAGGTATCTACCCTGAACACTTCTCGTATGCGGCGCCCCCACGGGTTGCCCCCGGGAAATGTGGAGCCCGCATCAACTATAAACATATTTCCTTTCCGATCCACGCATATACCTGTAGGTATAGAAAATCTTGTGACCGTAGACGGCGCCAGGCCGTCACCTGCAAATCCGCCAACAGAACCCGCAAATAAAGAGATGATGCCTCCTGGGTTTATTTTTCTTATGCGATTACCTCCCTGGTCAGTAACATATAAATTACCCGCCGTATCAAATGCAAGGCAAGAGGGAACCCTGAACTTACAGGCCGTGGCCGGCCCACCATCGCCTGCACTACTGAAAACGCCGACAGTGCCTGCATAAGCACTTATGATACCGGATGGACTGATGCGCCTTATAGTCGCATTGTTCTTTTCAGTTACGTACATATTCCCGTATCGGTCAAAGGCCATATCAACCACCCCATCCATAGAAGCTGCCGTGGCAGGTCCGCCATTACCTCCATAGCCCAGCGATCCGCTTCCGGCAAACGTGCTGATGATGCCAGCAGTATTTACCTTACGGATATGCGAATTACCATCTGCTATATATAGATTCCCGGAGGTATCGAACGCCAGACCTGCTACAGAAACCAGACCTGCATTTGTAGCCGGGCCACCATCGCCCGAATATATTGGGATGCTGTGATTGCCGGCTATAGTAGTGATTATTCCTGAACGTGTTATCTTTCTGACTTCTCCGTTTCCTGCATCCCCAACATATAAGTTGCCGGCTTTATCGCATATCACCGGCTGTGGGTTACTTAACCGTGCCGCAGTTGCAGGGCCACCATCACCCGTAAAACCCGGGAACCCTGATCCGCCAATTACCTTTATAATGCCATTTTTATCAATTCTCCGAACAACATTATTGTACTGATCACTAAAAAAAACATTCCCGAAGGTATCGGTACATACGCCGTAGAGCCCACCGAGCGTAGCCGTTGCCGCAGGACCATTATTATTATTGTAGCCACCAATATCAAAATTGCCATTGCCTGCAATGGTGCGGATAATTGACTGCGCGTTACCGGTGGTAGTGCTGAGGGACAGAATGATAAAAAACAAATTAAGCAGGGTACGCTTCATAATATGTCGGTTTACACACTTCGATATGTTACAAAAATACTCATAATTACGTCATATTCGCGCACCCACCCTTTTATCATTTCCTCAAATATTACAATGTCACGACACTGACAGAAGGTAGAAATGACGCAAAAAAGCCATCCCTCCGGGATGGCTTTGAAAATGCTATTGAAGTAATTGCGGCGGTTCCATAATTGTTCCACATGTTTTGCAGGTACGTTTATGTTCATCCGCGTAAAAGCCCTCCATAACCGGGGGCAACTGCTTAACGATATCAGAAACGTTCATGAACTGCTCATAGAGCTTTTCGCCGCAATTCTCGCAGAACCACATAAAACCATCTACCTCACTTGCGTCTCGCTTTTTCTCTATCACCAGGCCGATAGTATTGGGGCCACGCCTGGGGTTGTGCGGCACCTTACCAGGCAACAGGAACATATCGCCCTCCTTTATTGGTATCTCCACTATTTTACCATCTTCCTGTATCCGTACAGATACATCGCCCTGTAACTGGTAAAAAAGTTCTTCGCTATTGTTATAATGAAAATCTTTACGACTGTTGGGGCCGCCAACTATCATCACTATAAAATCGCCCGCTTCTTTATACACGTTCTGGTTACCTACAGGCGGCTTAAGGAGGTGACGGTTTTCATCTATCCATTTTTGAAGATTGAACGGGCGCTGTACTGGCATATTATGAGGCAATTAAGTGTTAATATTTAAGACCGGCATAAGGATGACCGTTCATTTTTTATAAAGTTAGCTATAAAATCAAAAAGCTATTCCCTTATTATTTTGTTCAGCCCTGCGGGATTTCCGGCTACTTGAGCACCTTCATTTTGACGGTCTCAATGCGGGTATCGGACACCAGGAGTACATCAAACTCATAATCATCCAAGATGATCTGTTCCTTTATCTTAGGTATGGTCTCGTGGCCGGATATGATGTAACCTGAAAGCGTCTCAGACTGACCCGTAGGAAACTCAAAACCATATTTTTCGTTCAGGTAGTCAAGCTCCAGTCGGCCGGAGAAGATATATTCATTCTCTGCCAGTTGCTTTTCTACATGCTCTTCCTCATCATATTCATCATTTATATCGCCGAATATTTCCTCGAGCACATCCTCCATCGTAACGATACCTGCAGTACCACCAAACTCATCAACTACCCAGGCAATACTCTTCCTGTCTTTGGTAAAACGGTTCATCAGGTCTACAGCACTCATCGCCTCCGGTATGGCAACTATGGTATGTAATATCTCATTTATCGTAGCCGGACGACGATTCAGGTCCAGGTGATGGACATACCCAACGATATTATCTATTGTATCGTCGTAAACAATTATTTTAGACAGTTTTGTACTGATGAATTTCTGGCGTACTTCCTCGATAGATGTATTGATATCGACGGCTTCCACCTCGTTGCGGGGTATCATACACTTGCGGATACGCACATTAACCAGGTAAAGGGCATTTTCAAACAACTCCGCATTCACCTCACCGTTCTCATTTTCATGGCCATGCAAGCCTTGTTTTACAAAAACCTCCAGGTCTACGCGGTTAAACACTTGCTTATTTTCCTTTATACGTACATTAAAGAGGTATTTTAGGATGAATTCTGAAATAGACACAAACACCTTGGCTACCGGAAAGAACAAGTAGTACATCAGCAACATCGGCACCGCAAAAATCGTCAGCACGGTCTCGGCCTTAGATCTGAAAATAGCCTTCGGTAAAAATTCCGCGAATATGAGCATCACGATAGTGGCCATAAAAGTATCGGCAATTACCTCCAGGTAATTCGGTATCTCCACTCCGTTTTGGGCCAGGAACTGGAACAGTTCTTCTGTGGCCCGCGTAAAAAGAAGGCCATATATTACCACGAGTACATTAACACCCACAAGGCTGGTACCAATGAACTCCGAAGGATTTTCCATGAACCGGGCCAGTATCTTGCCAGAAAACTTACCCTGCTTTTTCCGCAGTTCTATATTTAGTTTATTAGCAGATATAAAAGCGATCTCCGTACCGGCAAAAAAGCCGATAAGCAGGATGCAGCCAAGTATATAGAACAATAAATGGGAAGTTGTAATATGGTCCATGAATGGTCAAAGATAATAAACCTGAAATAAATGGATAGCGGCATACCTATAATAACCGCACCACTAAACACGGAGTTAACACCGAGAACACCCCAAAGGATAAGATATCTGATAAAATTATCTTAGTTTCGCGCAAAATTTAATTTTCTTGCTCAGCACTATACGGCGCATAGTAAACGGTATTATAGATTTCTGCCACATACCCTTCAGGCGTATCATACCTATACGTACGTTCAGGTATATAGCGTGCGGCGGTTTTAATACTGTATTAGGCCTGGTGCTTTACTCGGTGGTTTTTGTGCACCTGCTGCACCAGAATGATGTGCACATTGCAGGCGAATATAAAGTGACTGCACGTGTGGCGGCACTTTTTATTGCCTTCTGTATCAATTTTCCGTTGGGTTTTACGCTGTCCAGCTACATCGTTTTCCCGGAATCGCAGTTACATGGCAGGGTACAATTATTCCGGTATTCGCTGGCTACAGCAACTTTCCTGCTGCTTTCTTATGTGCTCACCAAGGTATTTGCTATCATCCTGCCATTCCGCGCCGATATAAATAACATATTTGTAAGCATTATTACAGCAATACTTAGTTACATCTCTCAAAGGCTATTTACGTTTAAAATAGACAAAGAAGAGCAGGAGTCGAGAGAAGAATTGCTACGCGACCTGGAAAGCAGGCTCTAATAGCCTTTTGAGCCGATCAGATCAACAGATTTTTTAGATTTTTTAGTTGCGTACGCTCCAGCGCCTGAGAAAGTACGATATCCGGGCTACGCTTCAGGCGGGTAATGATCTCCGCGGCGTCTTTTTCATGATCACTGGTTTGTACCAACCACATGTAATCCATCTTGCCTATCTCCGGCAATAACGAGAGATTGTTATCCGCTTTGAGTTTATACAAAAGATAGCGGTTCACCCCATTGGGCAACAGGTACTGGTAAACGGGCAGGTATTGCAGTTCATCGCCTTTTTTACCTGTCAGGCTAATGGTCATATCTGTTTCGCAGGTAAACTCAATATCGAACAGATCGTTAAGTACCCAGCAAAGGCGGTAGGCAGGCAATGCACAGGCAATGCCGATGAGGGAGGTTTCTTCAAAAAACTCCTCTTCCATCAATGCTTCGTTGAGCTTAAGTTTCATTTAGTGTTGTAAAATTAGGAAAAGAGGATGATGAGCCGCAGACATGCACGCTTTTTTCATACATTCGTTATCAAAATCGTTATTTATGGCACCGTCACTTGCACTCCTCGTCATCGTCATTGCTTTTCTTTTTCTTTCTTTTGTTACTGTTCAGCAAGGTACCGTGGCCGTAATAACAGTATTCGGCAAGTTCAAGCGCATTATGCGCCCCGGGCTCAACTTCAGGATACCCTTTATAGAACAGATATATAAGCGCATATCCTACCAGAACCGCTCTAAAGAATTAAAGTTCCAGGCCATATCGCAAGACCAGGCCAATGTATATTTTTCGGCCATGTTGCTCTATGCCGTGCTGAACGAAGAGACCCATACCATAGAAAATGTAGCCTTCAAGTTCGTAGACGAACAGAGTTTTATGCAGGCGCTCATCCGCTCAGTTGAAGGAGAAGTACGCGGCTTTGTAGCTACCAAGAAGCAGTCGGAGATACTACAACTGCGCTCTGAGATAATAGGCCACGTGAAGGAGCAACTGGACCAGCAACTGGAAGGCTGGGGTTACCACCTGCTGGATATACAGATCAACGATATCACCTTTGATGAGGCTATAGTCCGCTCTATGGCACAAGTAGTGGCATCGAACAACTTGAAAGCTGCAGCCGAAAATGAAGGACAGGCATTGTTGATCACCAAAACGAAAGCTGCCGAAGCAGAGGGTAATGCCATAAAAATTTCTGCTGAAGCAGAGCGACAGGCAGCGCAGATGCGCGGACAGGGTGTAGCCCTCTTCCGCGAAGAAGTAGCACGCGGTATGGCGCAAGCTGCTAAGGAAATGGAAAGTGCGAACCTCGATGCTTCATTCATTCTCTTCTCTATGTGGACGGACGCTATAAAGCACTTTGCTGAGTATGGGAAGGGCAATACGATATTCCTCGATGGATCGAGCAATAACTATCAGCGTACTATGCAGCAGCTGATGTCTACCCTGCAAGGGTTCAATGAGGATGGAACGGTGACGGAGAAAACCGGGAAGTAGGTCTATAAGATAGTTCAAATTTCTACCCTTCACCCAACGTATAAGTATTACCATCGCCCAGCAGGTCAAGGTCCACATCCATGCCGGAGATACCTTCTATAGAACCGCGGATGTGAGCAGCGTTGAGCAAAACTTTTTCCAGTTGCTTTTCGCGCGCTTTCCAGAGCTTTTCCATCTGATCGCGTTCGCGCTGGATGGACATTTTCATACCCATGAACCCTTCCCGTATAGCGCTCCACTGCTCAGCAAATTCTGAGCTAACGAGATAGTTATAGAGCAGGTTCATTTTGTCGCCCTTGTTTTCCTGGCTCTTGCCTGCCAGGTACACTTTCATTACCAGGTCGCGCAATACGTGGATGAGCGGCTTTACATCGGCAAAGCTGCATATCCACACGCCCTGGCGTTCGCCAAATTCCTGCATATCCTTAGGCATGGCCTGGGTTACTATTACTGCCACGTCTGCATTCAGTGTGCGGGAATCTGCCTTCAGCTTTTCTATCCAATCCTCGCTAAAGTCTTTGGTACGCTTACTTTCAAAAATGATCTTACCACATTCTTGTCCGTAGCTGTTGCGCACCGTCAGTATACAATCTGCCCCGCGTACGCCCTTGCCCACCTCACTTACCAGGTCGAATGGAAACGAATGACGGAGTAATTCTTCCAGAGCCAGCTCCTGTGCTTCTCCCTGCAATTGCATGGAGCCTTGCTCAGCACGGCGCTTCATCTCTTCCACCAGTTTATTTTGTGCTTCCAGCTGCATATCCTTTTCGCGCAGTTTCAACTGAAACTCAGCCTCGCGCAACTTATTCTTTTCGTCCTCTTCTTTTTTTATTATCTCGCCCAGCTTGGCTCGCTCATCTGCTATTTTGCGCTGCACCTCTAGTTCCAGTTCCTGCTCACGGGTTTTAAGGTTCTGCATCTGTTTCAGGAACTCCAGCTCCTTTTCACGAGCCTCTACCAACTTATTTTCATTGGTCTTGTTAGTGTCTTCCAGGTGCTTCAGCTTCGTCTCGAAATCACCCTTAATCTTTTGCGCCAGTTGTGCCGACAGCTCGCTTTCCATTGCTTTGCGTTGCTCTTCCAGTTTCCGGTTGAATTCCTGCTGCTGCGCCTGGGCTTGTTTTTGCAGTTGTTCTTTCTCCTGCAAAAGCTGCTCTTGTTGCTTCTTTACATCTGCTTCCTTTACCGAAAAGCTTTTCTCAAGTTCTTTCTTTTCTTCCAGCCACTTTTGGTTGAACTGCTTGCGCATTTCTTCTTTTATGGTCTGTGCAAGGGCTTCAGTGGGCTCGAACTGGTGCTGGCAATTTGGACAGATGATGGTAGTTGACATATAAAATACTGATATAGATTATTCTGTAGCAAATTTCAGATTTATCGCCGAATGCACATAGTTTTTATTTTTGGCGTACTTTTCGAAAAATGCTGCGAAAACTATCATTGCTCTTTTGCTGTGTATTGTTGTGCTGTGCCACTATGGCGCAAACAAAGAAGCGTGCAAGGCATTTTTATAACGCAGCCCAGGACAAGTGGACCTACTGGCACAAAAGCGATGCCTTCCGGCTGATGCAGAAGGCTATAAAAAAAGAGCCCGGCAACCCCATACTGTACAGTCAATTGGGGGAATGGTATTTCCGCCAGCATAAGTTCAGGGAAGCCACAGAAGTTTTTCGGCAGGCATCGGCTAACTGTAAGAACGGGCGCAAGTATTTTGCCTTGCCGCTGGCCCGCAGTTTTGCTTATAACGATATGCCCGACAGTGCACTCCGCATCATTAATGCCTACCAGGATGGCAAGGATACGGCTGCGTGGGACAGGCTGCGCCGGCAATGTAATTTTATCCGTTCAGCGTATAACAACATACACGCCTACAGGCCCGTAAACATCAGCCCACGTATCAACAGCAAATACCCAGAACTATTCCCATCGCAAACCACCGATAGCTCAGTACTTTATTTTACCCGCAGGGTAAATAACATGGACGACGATATTTATGTGGGCCGTGCAGACTCCTGCGGCGAATGGCTGCGCCCTTATAACATGGGCGAGCCGATCAATACCATCAGCAGTGAGCAGTCGCAATGTATATCTGCCGACGGGCATTACTTATTCCTGTCGCGGAACGATAACAGGAGCGAGAATGGCTGGGCTGAAGGGGGATATGATCTGTTCATGTCTTACCGCATAGCAGCCGACAGCGATTGGTCCATCCCGCGACCTTTTGGCGGCACGATCAATACCCCTGCATACGAGGGCATGCCCTGCCTGTCGCCCGACAACAGGGAATTGTATTTTGTTAGCGACCGCGAAGGCGGCTACGGCGGCCTTGACATATGGGTATCGCGGTTCGAGAACAGCCGCTGGCAACTGCCGGTGAATGCAGGCCCCAATATCAATACACCTGGCGATGAAACAGCACCGTTCATAGCCTTAGACAACAAGACCTTCCTGTTCACCAGCAACGGGCACACCGGCATGGGCGGTACAGACCTGTACATCAGCCATCGCATTGGCGACAGTTCATTCTCTGCTGCAGTAAATATGGGCTATCCTATCAATACTCCATTTGATGAGCAGAGTGAGTGGATAAGCGCCGATGGCAAAAAAATGTTCTTTGCTTCAGACCGGCAAGGACCGGCAGGTAATTTCGACATTTACCAATCGGAGCTGGACTATACCATGCAACCGCAGCCGGTCAGTTTTGTGGGTGGATATATATATGACAGCTTGTCGAAAGAGCGGCTGAACTTTGCGGTCATCTATCTTATAGATATGCGTACCGGTGATACTATTTATACCTTTCATAGCAACCGGGGCGATGGCAGTTTCCTGATACCTGCATTTATGCACAAGCAGTACGTGATGAGTGTAGTGCATGTAGGCTATACGGCCATAACAGACACTTTCACCTTCGACAGGCCATACACCTACCAGCCGCTCATCCGCAATGTGCCCATGCTGCCGGAGGACTACAAAGAACCCATACATGACAGCCTACTGGCCGTAGTACATTTTGATGTGAACAAAGTAGAACTATCACAAGCCGATATGGCCGTGCTGGGAAAAGGGGTGGATCCTTTTCTGCTCGACCACGATTATGTTTTATATGTGAGTGCTTATACTGACAATACAGGCACACCGATGATCAATGAAGAGCTGTCGAACAAGCGGGCCCAACAGGTAGCCAAAACCCTGGAAGGGATGGGTATAGATGCTACGCAGATAATAGCTAAAGGCTGGGGCGAAGCCAACCCCGTTGCACCCAACGATACTGAAGAAGGACAACGCAAAAACAGGAGAGTGGAAGTACGGCTACGGCGGTAAACGATTAGCTAATCAGCTAATTAGCTGATTAGCTAATCGTATTGACATTTAGTTGCTGGAATGCATGGCTACTGCATTGCCTTCAGTATCGGTAAAGAACGCCATGTGGCCTATATCGTCGCCGATCTTTGTTTTAGGCATCATTACCTTCCCACCGGCAGCTTCTACACGGCTAAGCGCGTCGGCCAGATCCGGGTTGCCATTAAAATAGATCTTAGCTCCATCCATACTTGGCTTGTGCATCGGGCCTTCTACCAGTGCGCCGGATACTTTACCATTCATGTTCTCTGACGGGAACATGGCCATCTTCATACCCATCATCTCCATTTCCTGCATCTCGATGTTGAATACTGTTTGATAAAATTCCTTTGCCCTGGCCATATCGCTTACAGATATTTCGAACCAGTTGAGTGTGTTTACATTGCTGTTCATGATCTTGCTTTTTAAAGTTTGAAAGGAAAAAATTAGTTATCAATTATTACCTCAAAATTATATTTGTTACAACCGGCCACAAACAGGTAATTACGACAACCTACAGGGTTGTTTGCGCCAACATATAGCTGTAAATTTACAAACAACAAATACAGGGTGCCATGAAACAAATTTCCATTATTGTTCCCCGCGGAGAGTATATACTCAGCAGCGTATTGGGTAGCTACAAGATATTCAATGCTGTTAATGCCTATCTGCGGCGCGCCGGCAAAGAACCAATGTTCAACATACAACTGGTGGGATTGGACGATAGGTCTGCCTTGTATGGCGGCGCCTTTACCGTAACGCCCGATGTAACGCCTGAACAGGCGCGCAAGTCAGACCTGGTCATTATCTCTGCTATCAGCGTGCCCTACGTAGCGCAGAATACTGATTTTATCCCCTGGATACGGAAAGAGCATGCTAATGGCGCAGAGGTGGCCAGCCTTTGCACCGGTGCATTCCTGCTGGCAATGACCGGGTTGCTGGATGGCAAAAGCTGTTCTACACACTGGATGGCTGCCGATGCCTTCCGCCAGATGTTTCCCCATATCACACTGATGACCGATAAGATAGTGACCGATGAGGACGGCATATATTCCAGCGGCGGCGCTTACTCTTTTCTGAACCTGGTGTTGTATATAGTAGAGAAGTATGCCGGGCGCGAGGTAGCTATATATATTGCCAAACTGATGGAGATTGAATTTGAACGCGACAGCCAGTCGCCATTCACTATTTTCCGAGGGCAAAAAGACCATGAAGATGAGCCGATAAAACAGGCACAGGCGTATATGGAAGAGAACCTGGACAAAAAAATGAACATCGATACAATAGCACAAAAATTTGCTATCAGCAGGCGCAATTTTGAGCGCAGGTTTAAAAAGGCAACGGCAAATACACCGGTAGAATATTTGCAACGCGTGCGTATGGAAGCCGCCAAGAAAAGCTTTGAAAGCGGGAACAATAATGTGAACGAAGTGATGTATGCCGTTGGCTATACCGACGACAAGGCGTTCCGCAGTATATTCAAAAAGATCACCGGGCTTTCCCCGCTGGCTTACCGGAGAAAGTATAACAGGAAAATGATCAACGACGACTGCTATGAGCAGATAGCACTGTAGTAAAAATGGCACATTTTCTGTATTATGCATAACATGAAGCAAACCGTATATTTTTTCTTCTTGCTGATGATGCTGACCCTTACCGGAACGGGGCCTATAACAGCCAAAGCGCCGGAGCGAAAGGCAACCACGGTTGATGATATCTATAAACTGGTGAACAAGTACCGACAGAGTAAAGGGCTTAAACCACTGAAGTTGCACGAAACTATCAATAAAGAGGCCGCTAAACACAGCCGGAACATGGCCACCGGCTCAGTAGCTTTTGGCCATGATGGATTTAATAGTCGTTTCGACAGGTTGGCCAAAGCCATACCCAACGCCACATCTATGGCAGAAAACGTGCAATACACATCAGGCAACGCAGCACATGTGGTGGACAATTGGATACACAGCCCGGTACACAAAAAGAACATGGAGGGCGATTACAACCTGACCGGCATTGGCATCGCCACAAGTTCATCCGGGCAGGTGTATTATACCCAGATATTTATAAAAAATTAAGCTAATGATACACCCGGAGTATCTACTTCCGGGTCATTTATAATTAACTTTTTCAGCACATTGCGTGTGGGGTAAGAAAAGTATATTTGTATCATGTTACATAAAACAAAGATCATTGCCACAGTTGGCCCTGCTTCCAATACTTATGAAAAATTATTAGCCCTGGTACAAGAGGGTGTAAATGTGTTCCGGCTCAATTTTTCGCATGGCACGCACGAACAACACAAAGCTGTTATAGACCATATACATGCTATTAACAGTACTTTCCCGTTCAATATAGCCATACTGGCCGACCTGCAAGGCCCGAAGCTGCGCGTAGGTGAAATAGAGAACGACGGACTGTTCCTGCACAAAGGCGACAATTTTTATTTCTCTAACGAAAAGACAATAGGCACCCTAGATAATATTTATATCAGCTACCCCGACTTTCATAAAGACGTGAAGATCGGCGAAAAGATATTGCTGGACGACGGCAAGATAGAAGTACTGGTAAAGGAGATAACGCAGGAGAACAAGGTGAAAGTAGAAGTATTGACACCCGGCCTGCTGACATCCAAGAAGGGCGTGAACCTGCCCGACACCAATGTATCCTTACCCTCTTTATCAGAGAAAGACCTGAATGACCTGGACTTCATCATCAGCCAGGATATAGACTGGGTAGCTCTTTCCTTTGTACGCCGCACCGACGACGTTACAGATCTGAGAAGGCGACTGAAAGAAAAGAACAGCAAGGCCAAGATCATATCGAAGATAGAAAAGCCGGAAGCACTGGAGCATCTGCGCGAGATCATATTGGCATCAGACGCTGTAATGGTGGCCCGTGGCGACCTGGGCGTAGAGCTGCCGCTGGAACAGATACCGATGATACAAAAGAACATTGTTCGTAAATGTATCCATAGGGCCAAGCCGGTGATCATAGCCACCCAGATGATGGAGAGCATGATAGATCGCACCCGCCCCAACCGCAGCGAGATAACCGACGTGGCTAACGCCGTAATGGAAGGTGCCGATGCTGTAATGCTGAGCGGAGAAACTGCAATGGGCCAATATCCTGAGTTGGTGATCCGTACCATGGTGAGCATCATCCGCGAAGTGGAAAAAGAAGAGACCGTATATCACCGCAATCTTGTGCCACAACCACACTCGCCCTCTTTCCTGAGCGATGCCCTGTGTTACAACGCGTGCGAAATAGCCAAAGACATTAATGCCAATGCCCTGATAGGCACAACCCAATCCGGGTACACCGGTTTCATGTTATCCAGCTATCGCCCGCATTCACCGCTATATGTGTTCACTAAAACGCAGACACTGGTCAACCAGCTGAGCCTTAGCTGGGGCGTGCAGGCATTTTATTACGACAAAGAAGAAAGTCTTGACGACATCATCAACGACCAGGTAGCCTTCCTGAAAGAGAAAGGGCTGCTGAACAGTGGCGATGTGGTGGTAAACACCGGCAGCACACCGGTAGCTGAGCACCTGCCTACAAATATGCTGAAGATAACCAAGGTGATCTAATGGCTTAATAGCTTGATGGCTCTATGCCTCAATACAGCCCGGCATAGTGTTTCATACATTCATTTTCAAAGCGCTTCTTTCAGGAGCGCTTTTTTAATATAGCTTTGCTGCAAATTATCATCTGTGCGTTGCCATCGTATCTTTTTATTGTTTGTGCTGGTGCTGTGTGCTATCAATAGCCTCGGCCAGATATCATTCAGGGATTCTATTGCCGAATACGATAAGCAGCGCATGATCATTAATGTAAAAAGCGCCAATGTGCGCGCCGCCTGGGCTGCGGCCAGCTTTGCAGATGGTGCTGTAGGCTACAACGTAGCCAAAACAGATGAGTGGAAGTACTTCCACCAGATGAACGGCATAGTTGGCGTGGTAAATGGCGGAGTGGCCGTTTACAGCATGCTGCGCACCCGCAAACAACTCACATCAAGGTTCAACCCCAACAGCGCCATACAATACTATAAAAACGACAGGGATGTGCTATTAGTGCATCTTGGGCTCGACCTTACCTGTATGGTAACCGGAGCATACCTGGCAGGTCATGCCAAAGACAATGCACAAACCCGCGATATGAACCTGGGCTATGGCAAAGCCTTACTGGTGCAAGGCATCTTCCTTACTGCGCTGGACAACATCATTTTACTATCGCACAACAAATACCACGACCGCTGGGGCCGTATACTGGATGAGCTGCGCGTTTCCGGCGCGGGCCTCAGCTATGTCCATACCTTTTAAGCA
Organism: Chitinophagaceae bacterium; assembly: GCA_947455215.1. Classification (GTDB taxonomy): domain Bacteria; phylum Bacteroidota; class Bacteroidia; order Chitinophagales; family Chitinophagaceae; genus Flavipsychrobacter. The sequence continues at coordinate 34,776 of CANGNA010000027.1, read as the reverse complement.
ACAGGTACTTTCGAAAGATCGATATTGGCCAACTGGCCACATGCCGCATCAATATCCTTGCCCCGGCTACGGCGCAGGTGCACATTTACCCTATGCGCCTGCAGGTAGCGCATGAAGGCGTCGGTCTTCGCTTCGTCGGGCTTTTCAAACTTCATACCCTGCACAGGGTTATATTCTATAATGTTCACCAGGTCGGCAGGCACCTGGCGATATATCTTTATCAATTCGTCGGCATCCTTTAAAGAATCGTTGAAATCCTTGAACAAAATATACTCAAACGTTATCTCGTTGCCGGTTTGCTGATAGAAATAGTTCAGGGCCTCTATCAGCGTTTTAAGATTATTGGTCTCGTTAATGGCCATTATCTCGTTGCGCTTGGTATCGTTACAGGCATGCAGAGACAACGCCAACTTAAATCGTACTTTATCATCGCCCAGCTGGCGGATCATTTTGGCTACGCCGGCTGTAGATACCGTGATGCGGCGCGGGCTCATGCCCAGGCCATCGGGCGATGTGATCTTATCTATTGCCTTCAGCACATTTCTATAATTGAGCAACGGCTCACCCATACCCATGAATACGATATTGCTCAGCGGCTTGCCGTGGTGCTTCAAGGCTATATCGTTCAGCAGAGTTACCTCATCTACTATCTCGTCAAAATCCAGGTTACGTTTGCGGTCCATAGTGCCTGTAGCACAGAACCTGCAACTGAGTGAACACCCTACCTGCGACGATACACACGCAGTCAGGCGCTTATCGCCGGGTATCAGTACACTTTCTACGTAGTAATCATCGTGCAGCTGCAGGCGGTTCTTTATCGTACCATCGCTGCTGTACTGGCTGTGGTTGTTCCTTACCTTAGGTATGGTGAATTCTGCGGTCAGTTTTTCCCTCAATGCCTTAGGCAGGTTGCTCATTTCGTTAATGTCACCTGTTGCATGCTGCCAAAGCCATTCATATATTTGTTTAGCCCTATACTTAGGCTCACCCAGCTTTGCCATCATTTCTTCCAGTTCAACCAGGCTTCTATCCCGCAAATTCTTCATCGGGCAAAGATACGTTATATATTGTTTTTATATCGACCGGGCTGCTCTTCGCTTAGTTAAGGCCCTCCTAATTTGTGCAAAAAACGGGTATTGAGCCATTGAGTCATGAAGCCATTCAGCCATTAATAAAAGTATCTTTGCAGCCTATGCAATACGTAGAAGTTACCATCAACAATATAGAAGAAGAAGAGCAGGAAATACTGATAGCTCAAATGGCCGAATATGGCTACGAAGGGTTTGTGCAGACCGCCGATAGCCTGCAAGCATATATAGAAGAAGACGGATTTAATGGAGAAGAATTGACAGAACTTGCAGGCAACAAATTGTTTACCACGCAGGTAATAGCCAAGCAAAACTGGAATGCTGTGTGGGAAGAGAATTTTCAACCGGTCATCATTGATGGACTGTGTACCATACGCGCCGATTTTCACGATATTACCGTTGATACGCCTTATGAGATCATCATTACCCCAAAGATGTCGTTTGGAACCGGCCACCACGCCACTACCCAGCTGGTGATGCAGATGATGCACGACACCGACATGACCAGCAAAACAGTTTTTGACTTTGGTACCGGAACGGGTGTATTGGCCATAATGGCCGAAAAACTGGGAGCAACATCGATACTTGGCATTGATAATGACGAATGGAGCGTGGAGAACGCTTTGGAAAATCTTGCCCGCAATAACTGTCGCTACATTACGGTTGAGCAAAATAACACAGATACATTGCCGGCGATAGCCGCCGACGTTATACTGGCTAACATCAATCGGCACATACTATTGCAATACATGCCGCAACTCTATAAGACTACCAATGCAAATGGTATAGTTATTATGAGTGGGCTGTTGACTACCGATAAGGAGATCATAGTAGCGGCTGCGGCTAAAGAGGGACTGCAATTGTTTGACTATAAGGAACTTAACAACTGGATTGCCCTTGCATTCCGCAAATAGGCAGTAAACACTGTTAACTGAATAATCAATATCCGCAAATAAGTTTTATCTAATGGTCTATTAGGAATTTTGATACAGTTCTATTAAATTTGTTTTTCTCAACTATTGGATAATAAAAAATGTTAATAGCAGTACTTCTTGTTTTAGCTTATATGATCGGCTCCATACCTTCAGCCGTTTGGGTAAGTAAGTGGGTTTTTGGTATAGATATAAGGGAACATGGCAGCGGCAACGCCGGCGCGACAAATACCTTCCGTATACTGGGCCCCAAAGCAGGATCGGGCGTTATGCTGGCTGATATGCTGAAAGGCTTTATCGCCGTAAAGCTGGCTATGCTATCGGGACTGCCTGATACATGGGAGGCATACCGCAACCTGCAGGTGTTTTTGGGCCTGGCATCGGTGCTTGGTCATATCTTCCCTATCTGGGCCGATTTTCGCGGTGGCAAAGGTATCGCTACCCTGTTTGGTATGATCCTGTCTATACAGCCTGTAGTAGCCCTGAGCCTGGTGACTGTATTTGTTGGTATGCTGTATCTTACGCGCTACGTATCACTCAGTTCTATTACTGCCAGCATTGCCTTCCCGGTAATGATCGTATTCATTTTCAACGCCCACGAGCTTAGCTATAAGCTGTTTGCCATATCTACAGCATTCCTGGTAGTATCTACGCACCGCAAAAACATTGGCCGCCTCATCAGTGGTAATGAGAGCAAGGTAGGTTTCTTCCGTAAAAAGAAGGACCGCCAGGGGTAATTATACTATCTTTATCGGGCTGCATAACTACGTATAGTGACATCTGACGCCCGGGAAATACCGTTATATAAAAGGCTCATCAGCTACCTGCATCCGGTATGGATCAGGCAATTCCGTAGTGAGCATAATCCACACCTGGAATTACTGATGTACAAAGGCAGGATACAATTGGCCACTGAAGATGCCCTGTATTCTGATGGCAATGCCTACACCCCCGCCCTGGCCATACTTAAAGACCTGAAGCCATACTTGCCGGCAGTAAAGAATGTGCTCATATTGGGCGTAGGGCTGGGTAGCACCGCCAGCATGATACGCCAAAGAGGATACTCACCTTCTTTTACATTGGTGGAGCTGGATGAAGTGATACTGGAGCTGGCTATGGAGCGCTTGTCTGCCGATGCAGATGCCAAACTGGAAGCCATCTGCGCCAATGCCGAGCAATTTGTAGCTACCAACACGCGTCAGTTCGACCTGGTATTTATAGATATTTTCAATAGCCGCACCGTGCCGCCATTTGTAAGCACCCTTTCTTTTCTATCCAACTGCAGGAAGGCGTTAGCGCCGGGTGGCCACATTGCTTTCAACTATATCATTAACGACCACGAAGAATGGGCATATACCCAGAAGAACTTCGCATCTGTATTCCCGAAGCATCATATCATCAGTTCGGATATAAATAGATTGTTTGTGGGGGAGGTGTAATTCTATTCGTCATCAGACATTCTCCTTCGCGCCTTTCTTTCGCCTCTTTTTATTGCCCTAAGGTTACGATTAAATGTTCTTCTATCTACTATTCGCACAATCGGCCCTCCAAGAACAATGGCATTTTTGTCTCTATCCATAGTGAAGTCTGCCGACACCATATGATCGGCAACAACCACACTTTTTATTTGTGTTGCTAATCCCAAGTAACTAATGGTCAACTCATATTGCCCGGGCGTAAGCTGCATTGAGTATTGACCATCAATATTAGTAATAGTGCTACCCATTTCACGACCATTCAAGCAAGCTATTATCAGCGCATTAACTACTGGCTCCTTAGCGCTATCTGCCACTGTTCCCATCACACCCGTCTTTAAGTCTTCTGTGTGTACAGCCTTTTTAACAGTATCGTTCTGCTGCACCAACACCTTACTCTGCACCTTAGCCTCAACCACACCGCCAAATATCAGCGTCAATCCCATTGCCACTACCATTCTATATAATCTGCTATGCGGTTGAGGTAGAATATTGATGGGGCGGTTCAATTGAGTAGAAAGATACCTGCCACATACATGCTCATTGCCCTTCGCAAAAAATTGATACAACTCAGCATCCGTCCACGTAGTGAAGTCAATAACCGCTGTGCTGCAATGTGCACAATGACGGCCATTGCCGGATGGCGTCATCTTATCCCAGTTTTGAGAACAGGGATTGGGGATGTTGATCTGTATGGATTGTGGGCACTTCATTTATGTCTATTTGTTTTTAGCAGGTCCGCCACCTATCATCTTTCCCATAAAAATCTCTTCCGGTGCGACCGTCACGATAGCTGTTTCACCAGGTGCTACTCTTACGCCTACTATAGCAGACATATCCCAAACTTCATTCGATACTTCGACCATATAGTAGCCTGTATCTACAGCTGCAATTTCAAAATCTCCATTTTTGTCTGCATATACTTGCGCCTTAACCTTATCGCCACACATTACAGTAATGGCATATTTGTCCTTAGGCTCATCGCGAACGCTTACTATGTGTCCCTTAATTTTCCCGTTCACAAGGGGTGATTTTATTTGGCCGTATGTCCCTTTGGCACTTGTAAATAGTAGCGTCAATCCCATTGCCACTATCATTCTGTACAACCTGCTATGTGGTTGTGGCGGTATATTTATCCGGCGGTTCAATTGAGTAGAGAGATATCTTCCGCACACATTCCCATTACCTTTTGTGAAAAACTTGTACAGTTCTGCATCAGTCCACGTAGTGAAGTCAATAACCGTTGTACGGCAATGCGTGCAGTGACGGCCATTGCCGGATGGCGTCATCTCATCCCAGTTTTGAGAACAGGGATTGGGGATGTTGATATGTATGGATTGTGGGCGCTTCATAGTTACGTTACCTAATAGACGTAAGTTACCTGTTTATGCTTGGGTAAAAAATAAAGCAGGCCCCTAAATGGAGCCTGCTTACATTATTGAACGTGTTACTTACTTCTTTATTTCATTCAGCGCAGCAATTATCTTGCTTTCCATTTCGCCGAAATTCATGTCCTGCTTCTGGAATGTCTTGCCGGTAACCACCTCATACAACTCTATGTAGCGCTCAGATATCTGGCCAGCTATCTCATCGGTGATCTCTGGTACCTGCTGGCCCTCCTTACCCTGGAAGCCATTCTCCATCAGCCATTCCCTTACAAACTCTTTAGACAGCTGCTTCTGCGCTTCACCATTCTTCTGGCGGTCTTCGTATCCTTCCAGGTAGAAGTAGCGGCTGCTATCAGGTGTGTGTATCTCATCTATCAGGTAAATGGTATCACCTATCTTACCGAACTCGTACTTGGTATCTACCAGTATCAGTCCGCGGTCTTTAGCCATTTCGCGGCCCCTTTCAAACAGTGCCAGTGTTATGCGCTCCAGCTCTGCATATTCTTTTTCCGGTATCAGGCCGCTGCTGATGATCTCTTCGCGGGAGATATCTTCATCGTGCCCTACATGTGCCTTCGTGGTTGGCGTAAGAATAGGCTTTTCAAAAAAGTCGTTCTCCTGCATGCCGTCAGGCATAGCTACACCGCACAATTCCCTTTTTCCGCTTTTATACGTACGCCATGCGTGGCCGGTAAGGTTGCCGCGCACTACCATTTCCACCGGGTATGTTTCGCACTTCAGGCCTATAGTAGTATTAGGCAACGGCACAGATAATTTCCAGTTAGGTACAATATCCCTGGTAGCATCCAGGAACTGGGCAGCTATCTGGTTCAGTACCTGGCCCTTGTAGGGTATAGGGCGTGGCAGCACTACATCGAATGCAGAGATACGATCGCTCACAACCATAACCATGTACTTGTCATCTATGGTGTATACATCGCGAACTTTTCCTTTGTAAAAGTTGGTTTGACCGGGTAGATTCATATTACCGTTGTTTTTTGGTATTTTTTGGGGTGCAAAGATAGGGGTATCTGCCGATAACGAAAAAACATAAATAAATGCTATGGATTATATAATAACACTTAGCAACATCAGTGCTACGATCATATCAATATGGCACGCAGCAACCCACGCTCCAATATTAGCTGTATATTGCCGCCCGTATGCAGGCTGAAGTTTTAAGTGCGGTAGTAAAGGGTATTCTTATCGGGTTGTTCATGGCCATTTCGGTGGGCCCTACTCTTTTTGCGGTCATTAAATACAGTATGGACAACAGCTACAAGGCCGGCCTGGCCTTTGTGCTTGGGGTATCGGTCAGCGACATCATGTATGTAACCATCGCCAACATAGCCGCCACATGGCTGGCACTATTAAAAGAATACACCTCTTATATAGCTTATGGCGGCGCAGCTATACTTATAGCCGTAGGCGCTGCAGGCCTGTTTCGTAAGGCCACGCCCAAAAGACCCTCCAAAACCCAGGCTACCATCAGCGGCGCGCACTATGTGCGTATATGGGCCAGCGGCTTCCTTATCAATACTATCAACCCCGGGGTTATCATCAGCTGGCTGGCGGCAGTATCGGCCACAGCTAATAAAAACGGCTGGTATCGCTTCATCCTTTTTGCATCTTGCCTGGTGCTCATCCTGGCCATCGACTTTCTAAAAGTGTTCCTGGCAGAGAAAATACGCGTACTGCTTACGCCACGCCGGCTTATTTATGTACAGCGTGGCTCCTCGCTTGTTTTAATGTGCCTTGGGCTATTGCTGCTTGTAAAGACAATTTTTGAATAATATATCGGCACGGGATAACGAAAAGTTTGGAAAAAGCCTGTAGAAAAAATTTGGTTTTTAGCCCTGCAAAGCTATCTTTAATGTCATGAACAATGTGGCTGATCATCAATTGGTGATCGTATCCTCAGGCTTGTGCACGGCGACGCTCAAAAGCCTGCTGGAACGTAAAGGGACCGTGGCTGTTGTGGAAAGATCAGCAATAAGTAATACCAGCCTTGCACCGGCAGCGCATATCTTCTACGAATACCCGGAATTCAGCATACCCTCGTTCATGGAACTAAAGGAACTAGCTGAAGCACATCCCGGCACAGCCTTCACCCCGGTGCTGCCTACCACCGGCACAGGCATAGAGCAAATGATGCAACTGCTGCATATGAACCATTTTGTGTATGCCGATGACCTTGCACAACTAACCAGCGATGAGTACCAGGCACCCAAAATACGCCCGGTGCGGCGCGACCTGGAGAATGAAATGATGCGTATAAAAAGCAACCTGCAAAAACTGATAGACAACGTAGACAACCTTGTTTGGTCGGTTGACAGCGAGCTGAAGATCATCATATGCAATAAGGCCTACAGCCAGTTTGTAAACGAAAAGGTAGGCATAATGCCCACAGAGGGCACGCTGGTATTGTATCATGTATTTGACAACGATTTTGCAGCGCTGCGCAGATCGCAATACCTGAAAGCGCTGTCGGGAGAACACTTTACATCGGTAGACAGATTAACTATTAACGGACGTTCGCATTTTGTAGAAACGAGCTTTGCCCCTATCGTCAGCGAAGACGGCCGGGTAACCGGGGTTTGCTGCCATAGCAACGACCTTACCGAACAGGTATTACGCATGGAGATGATAGAAGAGCAAAATAAGGCCCTGCGCGAGATAGCTTTTATGCAGAGCCACCATGTACGTGCGCCACTGGCTAAAATAATGGCCCTCTCCGAGCTTTTTGAATACGATGTGGCCTACCACGAAGAACTGCAGATAATATCTAACATAAAATACGCAGCTACAGAACTGGATGCCGTTATAAGGGCTATAGTAGATAAAACTTCTACAATAGCGGAGATGGCCAATTAAAACGCTATTTTACACAAAAAACAATGTAGTTATCTGCCGGCTGTTGCAGTAAAATATCCCCCTTTCATTTAACCCTTGCATAGGGTTTGATTAGGCTTTTATTAACAGCAATTAATCTACATTTGTTTATAATTTATTCAGATAAAGATTATGTTGAGATTCATGAAGAATAAAATTCTGATCCCGTTATTGATCCTCGGCGCTCTGGCGGCTTTCTTTTCATTTAAGTATAGCGGAAAAAGCGTAAGATCATCGCAGGATAAAAGAAAATTAGTTGTGGAAACGGTAGTTGCAGCATTGCAGCATGAGCATTTCTCTCCCCGCAATATCGACGATACTTTCTCGTCTCGCGTGTACGACAAGATGATGGAGAATTTTGATTACAACAAAATATTCCTCACCCGCCAGGATGCCGACAAACTGTCAAAATACAGGTTTGCTATCGACGACCAGATAAGGGCAGGATCAATAGAGTTTTTCGATTCTTTTGATGCCATATATCAACGCCGCATAGCAGGCTCAGAAAAATACTACGAGCAGATATTGTCTAAACCTTTCACCTTTACATCGGAAGACAGATTGCAACTGGATGCCCAAAAGGAACCTTACGCCAATGGCGAAGAAGGCCTGTTTGCCAGGTGGCAGGAATTGCTCAAATTCAGGGTACTGGAGAAGTATGTAGACCTGAAAGATGCCCAGGCCAAGAAGATAAAAGATAGCGCCAGTTACGAACAAATGTCGCCAAATAAGACCGACGCTGAACTGGAAGCCCAGGCACGCGAAGATGTGAAGAGGCTGTACCAGCGCGTATATAAGGGATACCACAAGATGAAGGATGAGGACAGATTTACTGCCTATGTAAATGCCATAGCAGAAACTGAAGACCCGCACACATCGTATCTGCCACCTGCCAACAAAGACGACTTTGATGTAATGATGAGCGGTAGCTTCTTTGGCATTGGAGCATCGCTTCGCGAGAACCCCGACAATGGCAAGATCATGATCGTGGCCATCATCACCGGCAGCCCATCGTGGAAACAAGGTGAACTAAAAGCTGACGACGAGATAATAAAAGTAGCACAAGGCGATAAGCCACCTGTTGACGTACAGGGCTATGAAATAAACGATGTCATCAAACTGATACGTGGCCCTAAGGGCACCGAAGTGCGCCTTACAGTAAAGAAGACAGACGGATCTGTAAAGGTGATACCTATCAAACGCGATGTGGTGAATCTGGATGAGACGTTTGCCAAGTCGGCGGTGATCAGTACAAAAGAGGGCCGCATCGGCTACATATACCTGCCGGAATTCTATGCCAACTTTAACCAATCAAGCGGCCGCCGCTGCGCTACCGATGTGCTGGAAGAGGTAAAGAAGCTGAAAGCTGAAGGTGTAGACGGCATGATATTGGACCTGCGCGGCAATGGCGGCGGATCGCTGCCAGACGTGGTAGAAATGGCCGCCATATTTGTGGGCAAGGGCCCTGTAGTGCAGGTAAAGAACAGCAATTCTTCTGTTACCACGCTACGCTCTTCTATTACAGATACCGCCATCTACTCTGGCCCTATGGCTGTAATGGTGAACCAGGGCAGCGCGTCGGCTTCGGAGATAATGGCAGCGGCTATGCAAGACTATAAACGTGCCGTAATTGTAGGCGCGCCAACTTATGGTAAAGGTACGGTACAGAAACTACTGTCGCTGGACGAGATGCTGAACCCTATGACCCGCATGCAGCTGGCCAACGACACAGGCTCTTCAGACCCATCTATCGGCACACTGAAGCTGACCATGGAAAAGTTCTATCGTGTGAATGGTGGTTCTACACAGCTGAAAGGTGTAAGGCCAGACATTGAACTGCCGGATGCATTCACAGAAATCGACGATGAAGACATGGGCGAACGCAAACAGAAATCAGCCCTGCCTTACGACGAGATACCTGCCGCTACTATCCGCTCTTCTAATGCCGTTACCAATGTGGATCAACTCGCTATGATGAGTAAGAGCAGGGTAGCCGCCAATCCTACATTCAGCCTTATAGCCCGCACCGCGGCACAAAGGAAAAAGAAAATGGATGACAACACAGTATCGCTTAATGAAGCACAGTACCGTAAAGAACAGGAAGAGACCAACACTATAAACAAGCAGCTGGAAGAACTGCAGAAGAAAGCTACGGATCTTAACGTAGCCAACCTGGCGGCTGATAAGGAACGCGTAAATTTAGACAGCGCTACTACAACCAGGAACAAGGAATGGTTGAAGCGTGTAAGCAAGGATATTTATATCAGCGAGACTGTGAACATCCTTGGTGACCTTTCTAAATCGGGCATGAAAGTAACCGTGGGCAAAAACAGGAAAGGATAATACTTAAAAATGAACTAACTAAAAACTGCGTACTGAATAGTACGCAGTTTTTTTATGCCAATATCATGAAGATGGCGGGCTGCTTTTCCAGAGTGGGAATGCTCTTCTTCCAGTCGGCGGCGGTTTGCGTTTTTATGTACTGATTATCGGCCGTAATATTCTGGGCTATGCAGATACGGGTGCGCGGATTACAGGTCTTCAGCAGATCGGCCAGCAGCGGATTATTACGATAAGGTGTTTCTATGAACGCCTGGGTCTGGTTCTCTTTGGCAGAATGCGTTTCCAGCTCTTTGATGCGTTTGCTGCGCTGCGGCTCTTTTACCGGCAGGTAACCAGTAAAGGCAAAGCTTTGCCCGTTAAGGCCCGAAGCCATCAGTGCCAGCAGTATAGAGCTGGGGCCGGTAAGCGGCACCACATTTACCCCAAGCCTGTGCGCAATGGCCACCAGATCGGCACCGGGATCTGCAATACCAGGACAGCCCGCATCGCTCATAATGCCTACACTATGCCCCGCCTTCAGCCACTGCTCGAACAACCGCTTATCCGGGCCATCATGTTTATCTATCTCCGCAAACTCTATGGTTTCCATCACCAGCGATGGATGCAGCGACTTGATAAAACGGCGCCCCGTGCGCAGGTCTTCTGCAAAATAGTGCATCAACCCTGTAGTGTGTTTGGTCACATCAGGGGAAAGCGTATGTAAAGCCCCATCAACAATAGGCAGCGGCACCAGGTATACTGATTGTTTCATTGAATATAAGTTAAGACCGACAGAGAAAGGGTTGACTACCCTACCTTGTGCAGCAATAGATTGGCAGTAGCTACAATACCTTCTTCGCGGCCTATAAAGCTCATCTGTTCTGTTGTGGTAGCCTTAATAGAGATATCTTCTGTCCTGATGTGGAGTATGCGGGCAATAGCTTCTTTCATACTGTCGGCATACTTCATGATCTTAGGCGCCTGCAGCAGTATTGTACTGTCTATGTTCACCACCGCATAGCCGCGTTCAGCTATCAGCATGTAACAACGCTCCAGTAATATCTTGCTATCTATATTTTTGAATGCGCCATCGGTATCAGGAAAGTGCTTGCCTATATCGCCCAGGCTAAGTGCGCCCAGCAGAGCATCGCAAATGGCATGCAATAGCACATCGGCATCAGAGTGACCCAATGCACCCTTGGTATGCGGTATCAACACACCACCCAGCCAGAACTCGCGGCCCTCTACCATCTGGTGAAAATCTATTCCTTGTCCTATTCTGTACATATGGCCAAAATTAGCTTATTCGCCCGACTTACTGAAAGTAAACAAAACGACATCTTTCGGTGTTACCTTTGCCCCATGCGCACATTCACCATTTCAGGCCAGCTTATAGATGTTTATCAACGCCGCACTTATCCCGCAGATATAGTTGTGGTTGACGGCCTGATACAGGCTATTACAGAAGTAGCATCAGCCCCCGACGTGTATATAACTGCCGGATTTGTAGACGCGCATATACACATAGAAAGCTCTATGTTGGCGCCTACATCGTTTGCACAGGCAGCTGTAGTACATGGCACTGTAGCTACGGTGAGTGATCCGCACGAGATAGCCAATGTGTGTGGCATGGAAGGCGTGCAGTACATGATAGATAACAGCAAGCTATCACCCTTTAAGTTCTTTTTCGGAGCGCCATCGTGCGTGCCCGCTACCAGTTTCGAGACAGCTGGTGCCACACTCGACGAGCATGATGTAGCCAAACTGCTGCAAAGCAATGACATCTGGTACCTGAGCGAGATGATGAACTACCCCGGCGTTTTGCATAAAGACCCTATGGTAATGGCCAAGATAGCTGCAGCCAAAAAAGTGGGCAAGCCTGTAGATGGCCACGCACCGGGGCTACACGGCCAGGATGCGGTAAACTACGCTAATGCAGGTATAACCACCGACCACGAATGTGTGACCCTTAGCGAAGCCATAGACAAGGTATTCGCCGGCATGAACATACTGATACGCGAAGGTAGTGCGGCTAAGAACTATAATGCCCTCCACAAGTTATTGAGCCTGCACCCGGAAAAAGTTATGTTCTGCAGCGATGATAAGCATCCGGACGAGTTGGTGGTTGATCATATCAATGCACTGGTAAAGCGATCGCTGGCGCTAGGCTATAACATATACGATGTGCTGTTATCTGCCAGCTACAATCCCGTATGGCACTACAACCTGCCGGTAGGCTTACTGCAGGCCGGCGAACCAGCCGACTTTATTGTTATAGATAACCCGGGGGACTTCAACATACTTAAAACATACATAGACGGCGAGGTTGTTGCCGAGAACGGAAAATCCCTGCTACCGTACACAAAGGCGACACCGATCAACAACTTCAAAGCACAGCCGCGCACAGCAAACGAGTTTGCACTAAAGGCAACACAGGCTGCACCAACCATCCGGGTAATAGAAGCCGTCGAAGGCCAGTTAGTGACCAATGAACTACAACATCCTGCCAGGGTTGTTGACGGCAATCTTGTAAGCGATAAGGACAACGATGTGTTGAAACTGGCAGTTGTGAACCGCTACGAACCCAAAGCCGACATAGCTATGGCCTTCATTAAAAACTTTGGCCTGAAACAGGGAGCAATAGCCTCTACCGTTGGCCACGACTGCCACAATATAATTGCGGTGGGTGTAGATGATGAAAGTATATGCAAGGCCGTAAATGCACTGGTAGCAAGCGAAGGTGGCGTTTGTGCGGTGTCTGCCGATGGCGACATTTCATTAATGCCGCTACCTGTGGCCGGGTTAATGTCTCTGGACGATGCACATACAGCGGCGACAGCCTATACTAAAGTAGACAGGAAAGCCAAAGAACTAGGCACTACGCTGCACGCACCATTCATGACCTTATCCTTTATGGCACTGCTGGTGATACCGGCACTGAAGCTAAGCGACAAAGGATTGTTTGACGGCAGCAAGTTTGCTTTTACGAGTGTGGAAGTATAAGCTTACCGCGTCTATAAGAATATGAGAACTATACTATCCATTGCAATGATTTTGCTCACAAGCATTGCATATAGTCAAACAGCCATAGTTGACCCTTCAGACAGAGACCTGTTCGAAATAAAAAGCGACAGCGGCTATTTTCATATTCCAGATGCATCCGGCCACTATTTTTCTGGTAAGGCTGTTGTGAAATTCACGGTAAACAAAGACAAAGAGATCGAGTCCTATAATTTGGTAAAACTTGCTTTAATATCCCTTCACGATACGATTTCCTGTAATAATGACTGTGACAGGCTGTATCGAACTCAGTGCAAAACGCTGCTCGATCACTGCATAAAGTCAGTAAAAATTATTAGGAACTGTCATTATAAAGGCGATGAGGACAAATCAATATACTATAACATAGTATTCCGTTTCAGGTGAGTTTAGGTTTGTTTTCATGTGCATCCACTGTTGTGGTCATCTCCGGATCAATGGCGGTAAGTTGCTTCCTCCGCCCCAATATCCGTTCCCATTTAGCCTGCCACTTTACACCGGCATGCTGCGCAGGTATATCTGTGCCCAGCAATGCCCCCCAGGGTTTCAGGCCATCTACCCTATCGAAGATGATCTTAAGTATAGCTATGAAAGGTATAGATAGGAACATACCAGACAATCCCCACAGTGCACCACCCATCAGCACAATAACAATAGATACCAGTGCATTGATCTTGACCTTTGAAGACACAATATTGGGCACCAATATATTGTTATCGATGAACTGAATGATCGTATAAGCGATAATGATGAACAGCTGCGTCTGATACCCATCTTTAGTAACGGTTGCCATTAATACAGGCAAAGCTATTGCTACTATGCCACCCAGGTATGGTATCATATTCAGTATGCCACCTATCACCCCCAGTAGTATAGCAGAGCGCACACCCAGTATCAGCAGGGCCGCACTATTCATCGCCGACACGATCACCATTTCTATCAATAGGCCCATCACATAGCTTTGTATGGCTGTCTTGGTCTCACCCAATATCTCGGCAACTCGTAGCGAGTACTTCTCCGAAAATACCTGGAAGAGAAAGTCGAGAATAAGCGGCTTATAAAACAATAACAAGAAGATATAAATGGGCATCAAAACTATTACCCCTACCATCCCCAGCATACTGTTCAGCGTATCTTTTACGCTCATGCCGCCGTCCTGCACGGCCTGCTTCACCATTTCTGTCTGCTTCTCGGTAGCAATGCCCAGCTGGCTATATATCCATTGCTGCAGTTGATCGGCAAAGGCAAAGAATTTAGACTTCAGCGCGGGGACCGACTTGCCAAAAGCAGCTATTTCGTGAGAAAGAAAATAAACGATACCGGCTATCAGCACGATAGTTACAGTAATAGAGATAGTAATGGCCACGCCCCGGGGTATCTTTTGTTCCAGCCGGTTGGTCATAGGGTTCAGCAATACGGCAAACAGGCAAGACATGCCCAATGGCACCAATATATCGGCCAGGATGTGCAGCATAAAAAAGAAGATGACCAATCCTAAAAGGATGACCGGAGCCTTTATATAGAATGGGTAAACTTTTGCCACCTTGTCGTCGCCGGGGGTTATATTGATCTCCATATAACACCATATACCGAAACCGTACCTGCACACACATCCTCTAAATACAAGTAAACTAATGCATTAGGCACGTAACATTATTGCCCAAAATGATACTTTTTTTACACAATGCATAAAAAAGCACAAGAGCATTCACTCTTGTGCTTCAAGATTTATTTGTCTGTTTTATGCCTTTTTCTGTTGGGCGTATGTGATCAGGGAAATGGTTTCCTTGGTCAGTGGCTTTATAAAATAATACACCACATGCCTGTTTTCCTTCGCCCGCTCCATATCACGTTTATCTACCGATGATGACAGGATATATATCTTTACTCGGCTATGCACCCTGGGGTCCAGCTTGTCGTACAACTCCAGGAATTCCCAGCCATTCATCATAGGCATATTGATATCCAGGAACAGCGTTACATTGTGCGACTGATCTGTACGGGCATATTCCTTTGCTACATAGTCGAAACCCTCCTGTGGATCAGTAAAGGTTACCACGTTGGCCTCTTTATCTATCTTTTCTATACAAACCCTGCATATCTTGTTATTCAAGGCATCATCGTCAATTACTATAAAATGTTTGTTCTGGGGCATGAGCTATCCAATTTTCACGGAGCTGTTATTAAATAAATTTTGAGGTCTTAGTTTAAAAATTCGATCTTGAACTCAGTTCCGTGGTTCACCTTGCTTTTGGCACTTATCCTGCCACCCAGCGTTTCCACCTGTGTCTTCACCATAAACAGCCCCATTCCCTTGCCTTCGGCAGCGTCCTGGTTGAAACGTTTGTACAAACCAAAGAGCAATTTACCATTCTTTTCCATATCAATACCCAGGCCGTTGTCTTTAAAAGTAAGTTCTATGCCATTTATAATTTTCTTGCTGGATATTTCTATGACCGGAATGATCTCCGGCTTCTTATACTTTATACTATTAGAAATAAGATTGTAGAAAATGCTGTGCATATAGCTTTTCAAGGTCACCATTTCATCCACGTCGTCAAAATCCGATCTTATCTGGAACATTTCCTGGGTGCCACCACCACCGATGGTGTACTTTATTTCGTTGACAAGGCTTGAGAATTGTATTTTCTCCTTATTCTCATTAAGTCCGTTTTTCAGTTGCAGAATACGGTTCAGGTCGGTGATCACATTATCCAGCTTCTTTACAGAATCGTAAAGACCTGCCATAAACAGATCACGCTCTTCCGGCTCAAGGTCATCGTTCAAAGCTTCGGTAATGCCTAATATATTGGCTACCGGCGCGCGCAGATTGTGCGATATGATATAAGCAAACTGTTCCAGGTCCTTATTCCGCTGTATCAGCTCGGTAGTTATCTTTTTCTCCTGCAGTTCCGATGTCTTGCGCTGTGTAATATCTCTTAAAGACATCACAACACCCAAAATGCGCGCATCATTGTCCCAAACAGGATAAAAGTGAGCGTAGTACCACTTATTGGTGCCTCCATCTGTTGGATAGTTCACTTCATACCCCAGGTTAGCGCCATTTAGTGCATCGCGCAACGATTTTTTTACAACTGCCTGCGTAATATGTGAAAAATAAGACACTGCCTCTTCGCCTTCTGCAATGGGCTTATCCAGGTGCTCTAAAGAAAATTTATGTGCCTGTCCGTTGAAGGAAACCACTTTTAGGCTCAGGTCTAGCAGCACATACGCCGTATCTGTGTTCTCAAAAATACTGCGCAGGTTGGCTTCCGATTTCTCCCGCATCAACCGGGCGTTTCTGCGCTCCGTAATATCCTGTGCAGTACCTGAAACTTTCAATAATCTTCCGGATGATGGGTCAATGGTCATCTCACCCATTTCGCTTACCAGGCGTTCGCTGCCATCGGGCAATATTATCCTGAACTCGGCATCGTACATACCATTGTTGGCATAGGCTTTTTTGACAGCCCTGTCCAGTATATGTACGTCAGCAGGATGAATAAGACTATAAAAAAGTTCTTCTGTTATTTTATGCGTTTCAGGATCAAGGCCGAATATCCGGTATGTTTCATCACTCCATTTTATTGGTTCTTCGCCGTCCTGGAAGTTCACCTCCCAGCTGCCTATATGAGCAATACGTTGAGAATCAATTAGACGCGCTTCGCTTTCCTGCAGTCTTTTTATACTTATTATCTTATCTGTCACATCGGTGGCCTGTACCAGCCTGGCCATACCCGCCTTGAACTTCAGATCAGATGTGTTGATCTCAACAAAGATCGTCGTACCATCTTTACGGCGTATTTCCCATGCCCCTCTTTCACCCGTACCGGCGATGACCGTACCACCACCTTTCGCCAATATATTGCTATATCTCACTAACTCTCGCGTCGGCAATACCGCAGTAGCATCCATCTGCAGAAATTCTTCCCGTGAGTAACCAAACAGTTCTGTTGTCGCCTTATTTACCGCGAGTATTTTCTTGGTATCAATGTCTATGAGTGTGAGCGAACATGGATTATTTTCGAAGAGGTTGTAATAGTTCTCTTCACTTTCCACCGAGCGGATCTCGGCCTGCACATGTTCCGACATGTCCCTGAGGAACCCAGTCACCAGCGTTACATTGAAGTCCTTATCGCGCGTTACATATATTTCAGCATGGATGTACCTGATCTCTTCATTACCATCTTTTACCCTGAACGTATATTGTGCCCTTTCCTGATTTTTAATAGCCTCGTCAATAGCATGCATCACAAAGTCAACATCATCCGGGTGCACCCTGGCTGTAAAATTTGCCCATGTAGGCGACACGCCTCCTGGTTCATAGCCTAGGATACGATAATGCTGGTCGCTCCACCAAAGAGTATTCGCCGCCGTGTCTTGCTTCCAACTGCCAAAACGAGCCAGTCGCTCCGCCTCCTTCATCATTGCCTCACGGGGCAGTATATCATTCAAAAATTGCTCGCGTTTCTCGCTAAGGTGGTACTTTTCAATTGCTGTTTTAACAGCCGCCGGTATGTTCTCCAGCCGCTCTTTAAGCACGAAATTGAAAGCACCAGCCTTCATCAGGCTCAGAGCATACTCGTCGCCAATAGGGTTAGTAATGGTTACTAATGGTATGTTATTCCCCAAACTGTCCAAAAAAGAAATAACAGCCTTACGACCATCTATGCCCTGAAAATTACCGGATAGGATCACGTCAGGGGCATGAGTTGCTGTTACAGTAGACAATTGTTCCGGAGCACTGATATGGGCAATGTTGTAATCAATTCCTGAATGCTCAAAAATCGACCGGATCAAATTTGCCCGAAGTGTATCTTCTTCGAGCAGTAGCAAATTTAGTTTACTCATAGATTGCAACCACTATCCTGGCGTAAGATGTGCAAAGCAAATATACGTAAAGGCAATTAACAATATAAGCAATTTTTGACTTTTTTAAAACTTACATAATATTGAAAATGAATCGTTTATAAAATAAATCGCCAGACACTAATTATATAATATCTTATACTCATCTATGATCTCTTTTACCGACCTGCGCGCCATTTCCATCATTTTTTTGATTTTCGAGATCGTCTCAGGACTTACTTGCTTACTATGCAAACTAGCCTCTATGGTATCAAGTATATGGAAAAGTCCATCCGCGCCAATGATACCTACAGAATTTTTCAGGTTATGGACAAGCGATTGCACATTGTCCATATTATTTTCGGCCAGCTCATTGTCAAGTGCATCTAATATAGGCGGGGTTTTACTCAGATAAATCTCCAATATTTCTTTGATCGCATTCAGATCGCCCCCCACTGCATTACGCAGATAATTTATGTTAGTGATGCGTTTCTCCTGCGATTGTTCATTTTTGGGCAACAAGTCCCATATTTTATGGTTCAATTCCGCCGGGTTGAATGGCTTGGAAATGTAATCGTTCATACCCGCCCTAACGCAATTATCTTTTTCATTTTGCATTACAGAGGCGGTCATAGCCATAATGGGGGTGGTGATATTGAGTTCATTCCGTATCTTATCGGTTGTCTGGATGCCGTTCATTTCCGGCATCTGGATGTCCATCAGGATAAGATCGAACTGTTCATTCGCCAAAATATCGAGCGCTTTCTGCCCTCTGTCTGCAATGGTGATCTTTGCGCCCCATTTCTCTATGGTAAACTTAGCTACGCGCTGGTTCATCACATTATCTTCTACCAACAATATGCTATAGCCTTCCAACGAGTGTATGACGCTGGCCGCTTCCTTCTTTTGCAGTTCTTCTTCTTCTGTCGTCTTTTTCAGCTTAAAGTTGAACGTAAAAGTGAATGTGGTGCCTTCGCCTTCGCGGCTGATCACCTTTATCTCGCCGCCTTGCTGCTCAATAAGCTGTTTGGCAATAGTGAGGCCCAACCCGGTGCCACCATATTTACGGGTAGTATCGCTCTGCGCCTGGGTAAAGCTCTCAAAAATGGCCTGTATCTTATTTTCCGGTATACCTATGCCGGTATCTGCCACAATAAACTCCAGCGTCATGCCATCTATGCGGCTTTCCTTTACACGCACCTGGATGCTGATGCTACCTTTCTCGGTAAACTTCAACGCGTTATCGGCCAGGTTAAGCAACACCTGGTTCAGTCGTACAGGATCGGCTATCAGGGTGTCCGGTACCTGGCTGTCAATTTGCGATATGAGCTGCACCCCTTTCCTGTCGGCATTGGCACGAAGGGCAAATATCACCCCATTCACCAGGTTCTTTAATACCAGGTCAGTATCCTCAAAAACCAATTTACCCGATTGTATCTTGGTCACATCCAGGATGTCATTGATGATACGGATCATATTCACCGACGACTCCTTGATGCCATCTACAAACTCCTGCTGCTCTTGCGTCAGCTTGGTAGTGTTCAACAGGTTCACCATGCCCACTACACCATTCATAGGCGTGCGTATCTCATGGCTCATTTTGCCCAGGAAGGTCTGTTGCATTTCCTTCGCTTCCATGGCCAGTCGGGCGGCCTCCTGCATGGCCTCCTGCGTTTTAAGTCGCTCGGTAATATCGTAAAGCGCAAAACGGTAGCCCACAATGGCATCATTCTTCCTTATCAGCGTTGCTACCTGCTCTATCCACAGGCGTTCACCTGTGCGGATAATGATAGGCAACAGATAAGTAGTTTCTTCTATTTCGTCCAGCAACTGTTTGTTATAAAAGGCAATGGCTTTCTTACGCCATTCCCCATCATATATGGATGCAAACAGTTTACCTAAAAGGTCTTTGTTTGTGTAACCGATCGTTTTCTTCAACCTGTTACTTACGTAAGTAAACCTACCCTGCGTATCGGCAGTGAAAAGCAACTGCGCCGACTCCTCTATGAGCGTCCGGTACATCGATTCACTTTCCTCCAGTGCTTCGTTTGCTTTCTTCAGCCTGGTGATGTCAAATAAAACAGCCTTGGTACCCATGTGCGCGCCACCATCTCCATATATCACATTCAGGTTGGCCGACACGATCATTTCCGTTCCGTCCTTCCGCTTCAATGCCAGGTGCAAATCGCGCAGTTTACCGTTCTTCTCAAATAATAGCTGGCTATCCGCATATGCGCGTATCGACTCGTCAGTAAGCACATTCTTCAACACCATCTGCCCTATCACCTCTTCACGGGTATAGCCCAGCCATTCAAGTTCGGTATCATTTATCACGGTAAAATATCCCCTGCTATCAATAGAGTGATAGCCAAACGGAGCACCGCTGTAGCTGTCCGTCTTTTGCTCAACGGGAACAAATGTTACCTTCTCAATTACCTTACTGCCGGTTATATCGTGTATGATACCCACCAGCCTGGGGTTACCGTCTGCGTCGTTGATCTTTTTTACGGAACCCCTTACATGACGCTCTATTCCTTTATTAGTAATAACGGTGAACTCTATGATATCAGACTGTTTCCTCGCCGGCACAGCTACCGGCCCGACAGAACGTCCCTTCTTTGTTATTCGCTGAAAATCGGTTCCTGTATCCACACCGGTCAACTCGTTGATCAGCGCCGCCAACCACCGGGAATCGGCGGGGGCCACGTAACTAAGTATGGATTTACTTGCAGTACTATCATGGATATCTGTATCCATCAACGTATACATTGCCCTGCTCCAGGTGGTTTTACCTGTGGCTATATCATATTCCCAGCTACCGCTGCGGGCAAGCGCCTCAGTTTGAGCCAACTGCTCAGAGAGCGCCTTTACCAGGCTATCATCCACTACCTTCTCTACTATGACCAACGGCTCGGCCGCTGGCATAGGAGTTACGGGTTGGGGTAAAGGAACAGCAGGTGTTGGTACGCGTTCTACCTTTGCTTTAGCGGCGCGGGTCACGCGCCTCAGCTCCAGCAAGGTCATTACCGATTGCGCCAGGGTTTTAAGGGCACCCTTTTGTGCATCATTCAGCGCATGCTCTTCCTGCGCCATCACTGCAAGCGTACCCAACCTATACCCCTCCTTATTGATCAGGGGAACACCGGCATAATAGGTTATCTTTTGTACGCCGGTAACCATTGGGTTACGTGCAAATCTACTATCTGAGAATGGGTCCTTTACTTCGAACAGGTCGTCGTCGAGAATGGTGTAACGGCAAAAGGAAATATCGCGGTTGATCTGCTTGATACCAAGCCCAACGTTGGACTTGAACCATTGGATCTTTTCATCGAGGAAGCTGATGTATGCAATAGGGGTACCGCACAAACGGGCCACTAACTGGGTCAGGCTGTCGTATTCCTGCTCAGGTAGTGTATCCATTATGTCATAGGATCTTAACGCTGCTGCCCGTCCTTCTTCATGCCTTGACAAGGGTAACCCTTCCATGCTCACTTATTGCAAATATTTTACAGGCAATATTAGCAAAGCTAATCGATACTTTTAGCGCATTGGGGCACCTATCGTGTTAACGCGTATGTTATATATAAAAAAATAGGCGGCCGCGCATATTATTCACCTACACTACGCCTCTGCGGCGGTCTTTTCAACTGCAGTGTACAGGTTATAGTACGCTCCTCCTTCCCGTAGTAAGGCGTTATGATCTCCACGCTCTATAATATTCCCGTGATCCATAACAATGATCTCATCAGCCTTGCGGATAGTACTCAATCGGTGAGCGATGATAATGGAGGTTCGGCCTTTAATGAGTGTATCTATAGCATGCTGAATGAGTTGCTCACTTTCGCTGTCAACAGAAGAGGTTGCTTCATCAAGTATAAGTATTGACGGATCGTATAACAGGGCCCTGGCAAATGACAGCAGCTGACGCTGGCCTTGTGATAAGGTACTGCCCCGCTCCATGATGTTGAACAAATAACCGCCGGGCAGCCGCATAATGAATTCATGGATGCCCAGCATCCGGCACACCTGCTCTACCCGCGCCACAGGTATGGTTTCGTTACGCAAAGTAATATTGTCGTACACCGTGCCGGAGAACAGGAACACGTCCTGCAACACTATCCCTACATGCCTGCGCAAACTATAAATATCATAATCGTGCAGGTTGATGCCATCTATCAGTATCTGCCCGCTTTCTATTTCGTACTGCCTGTTCAGGATGCTGATCAGCGATGACTTACCAGCTCCGGTATGCCCCACAACAGCCATAGTTTTGCCCGCTGGTAAGGTGAACGATATACCTTTAAGCACAGGGGTGCCCGGCTTGTAACTGAAATGCACGTTATTAAAAGCCACATCACCTTTTATTGCCAAAGGCTGTATTGTGCCGTTAACTTTCTGGTATTCATCGCTATCCAGCACTTTAAATACGCGCTCACCAGCCACTACACCCATTTGCAGTACGTTGAATTTATCGGCCAGCATACGCAGCGGACGAAACAACAGGTTGAGGTACATGACAAATGCTATGATAACCCCTACCGATGCACCATAATGCAGCATGCGCGATGCCCCATACCATACCAGCAAGCCTAATGATGTGGCCAGGATGATCTCTACAACAGGAAAGAACACTGAGTAGGCAAATATGCTCTGGATATTGGCGTCGCGATGATCTTTATTGATCTTATTGAACATGGCCATCTCCCGCTGCTCCGCAGCAAAGGCCTGCACCACATACATACCCGTAAGGTGCTCCTGCACAAATGCATTAAGCGCAGCTACCGCATTACGTACCTTATGAAACGACTTGTTAACGCTCTCTTTGAAAATATACGTGGCCAGTATAAGCAGTGGGAATACAGAAAGACATACCAGCGTTAAACGCCAGTCGGTCACCATCATCACAGTGATGATTGCAATAATGGTGAGTATATCCGCAACAATAGAAATGAACCCTTCGGAAAAAACATCGTTCACCGATTCAAGGTCATTTATAGTGCGCGTGGTCAGCGTGCCGATAGCTGTATTATCGTAGTAGCTAATGTTCTGGTGCAACACCTTTTTAAATACCTGCTTACGGATGTCGTTAACCACCGACTGCCCCAGCCAGTTGATACGGTACATGAACAGGAACCGGATTGCACTTTCGGCCAACAGTATGCCTAATTGCACCAGGCTTATATTAATGAGCGCCTGCAGCATATGCCCTTTGATGTATTTATCTACAGACATCTGTATGAGGTAGGGACGCAGCGGAGAGATACAGGCCAGCACTACAGATAGCGTCATGGCAAAGTATAGTGTTCTACGATACGGTTTGGTAAACGTAAACAACCGGCGCAACAAGGCCAGGTCCATACTCTTCGCTTTCTTATCCTTCTGCTCCGACATTTTTTGTTACTCCTCTTCCTGGTTCTGCATCAAATACGCTTTGATGAAGTCGTCTATCTCGCCATCCATTACCGGGCCAACATTGCCTACTTCGTAATCGGTACGATGGTCTTTGATCATTTTATACGGATGGAACACATACGAACGTATCTGTGAGCCCCACTCTATCTTTTTCTTATTGGCATTGTTGGCATTCAACACTTCCTGGCGCTTGCGCAACTCTTCCTCATACAAGCGGCTCTTCAGCATGGTGAGTGCTTTCTCGCGGTTCTCGCCCTGGGTACGTGCCTGCTGACACTCTACAATTATGCCGCTGGGTATATGCTTCAGGCGCACAGCTGTTTCCACCTTATTTACGTTCTGGCCACCAGAACCACCCGAGCGGAAGAACGCCCACTCCAGGTCGCCTGCATTCACCTGTATATCAATAGTATCATCGATCACCGGATATACGTACACCGATGCGAACGACGTATGCCTGCGGGCATTAGAATCGAACGGGGAGATGCGCACCAGGCGATGCACACCGCTTTCCGCCTTCAGCAAACCGTAAGCAAATGCGCCGTCAAATTCCAGGGTAGCCTGCTTGATGCCTGCGCCGTCACCATATTGCACATCTACCTCCATCACCTTCCAGCCTTGCTTCTCGCCATACATGCGGTACATACGCATCAGTATTTCGGCCCAATCCTGGCTCTCGGTACCACCGGCACCACTATTGATGACCACCATACAGGTCATTTCATCTTCCGGCTTATCCAGCGTGCTCTTGAACTCCAGTTCGTCAATAGCTTTCAATGCATTGGTGTAAGACTCTTTCACTTCTTCTTCTGTGGCCTCGCCTTCTTTCCAGAAGTCGAACAGCACGGCACTATCTTCCACACTGGCATTTACTTTATCGTAAAGGTCGGTCCAGTACTTACTTATCTTTATTTCTTTAAGGATGCCTGTTGCACGGGCATTGTCGTCCCAGAATCCGGGCGATAGCGTTAGCTGCTTATCGCTTTCCTGCTTGGCAAGGCGGTCTTCTATACGTAAAAAACGATGCAGGTGCGCTATACGGTCCCGCATGTCTTTCAGTTGTTCCTGTGTCATATTTACGGAGGCAAAGGTAAGGATTAAGTCATAGGGCAAAAGTGAAAACCTAAAAGTGTGTATTTACAAACACTATTACAATTCACTCCTGCATATAAAAAACACGAACGGATGGCAAGCCACCCGTTCGCAAGAAAATATTTGAATATGCTTATTGGTTTGCTTCTGCTTTTTTCAGCTTGCTGATGAATAGCTTCTGCGCCAGGAAGAAACCGCCGAAAAGCAGGATACCACCTACCATATCACCTGCTAAGGTGTTTTTAAAGAATGGAATAGCATCGACATACGTTTTGGTCAATCCGGAAAGTGAATAACCGTTGTAACCAGACATAAAGTATCCAAAATTGGATATTAAGAAGAACAGGCCAGATGCACCCAATACATAACCCAGTGCGTTTGACGGCTTAGGCTGCTTCATGGTAGCACCCAACAATGCCGCAGCCAGTATAGCTACATAGTTGAATACCTGGCCCGGATAAAAGCCCGGAGTATTGGTAAACAACTGGAAATAGAGATCGGCTACAAACTGACCTGCAAGCGGCACAAATAAGGCCAGCAACCGGCGGTCTTTAATGATCGCCCCACTGAATACACCCATTGCAGCCATCGGCACAAAATTGTACAGGTGCATACCTGCGCTTACAGTACGGAGTATGGTAGCAGAGAGTATCAGCGCTATGGCAAGCAGAGTATTTATATCGTTGCGTTTCATTATTCGTTGTTGTGTTATGGCAAAAATAAGCAAAAAGTTCGCTCCAAGGTGTTTTTAGACAGATTTCCCAAATAGCTATCACATTGGCGTCAGGCGATATAGCGCACCATTATCGCCGCAGACCATCACATCATTATTAGGACATATGACTATACTGCGCAGTGCCTGGTTGGTAAACTTGTCATACTCGCTCCAATGCCGGCCACCATCGTCGGTATATATCACGGTACCGTCGTCGCAGCTGGCCCACCCTTTGTAACTATCTTTGAACACTATGCTCCATATACGGTATTTCTTCACCGCAAGGTCGTTACCATTACGTAACTGAGCCCAGTGAGCACCTGCATCTGTAGAATGAAAAATACTGCCGGCATAACCACATAACCATAATTCATCGCCATGAACATCCATACAGGTGAACTTATCGCCGTAAGGGTCAAGATAAGACCAGTTGAGGCCGCCATCTGTAGTTTTTAAAACAGCACCATAGCCTACCACATAACCGATCTTTGCGTTCACCATATAAATATCCGAAAGGCCAAAACCGAAATATTTCTTAGAAATGATATTACATGCGCTGTCGATTTTCGTTATCGACCCATCCTCATCCAGGTGCGTTGTAACGAGTAAGCCGGTGTCGGGGGAGGGAAAAGATACGCCTACATAATATTCCCAGTCCCATATGCGCCGGAAACGGAAAGTTGCACCGGAGTCTGAGGAACGTAATACGCAACCATCAGTGCCACACATATATATGGTGCCGTCGGTACCAATGCCGAGGCCGTACATGCCCTTACCGGCTTCGGGGTAAGAATAGTTGCTCCAGGTATAGCCACCATCGGTTGAGCGTAACACCTCCGCCTTGTCGAAATGTACACCGCCACCTATAACGCAAATACTATCTGTAATAAACCTCACGTGATTGAGCTTACTGGTTGTATTGCTGGCCAGTTGCTGTACATACTGCCAGTGCAATACATCTTTTTTACAGGATGCATACAGCAATACAAAACAACCCAATAAGGTAATACGGATATACCTGGTCATAAAGCTGGTAAATTTCGCCATTTGCAGCCAATAAAAAAAGCAGCCGTTTATACAGCTGCTTTTTTCGAAATATCTGAGATCGTTACTTCTTATATACTTTAACGGAGAAGGTGTAATTCTCCATGCGCGATATCTGGTCCTCGCGGCCCAGGCGGCCCAACTTATTGCCCTTAGGCAATTTTATCTTCTTACCGGCAGGCATGTTGTCTATCAGGTCTATCACCTCTTCCGAACCAACTGCATAGGTATTAGATTCACCGGCCTTGCCAATTGCGGTAAGGATACCAAGTATATTACCATGAGCGTCTACCAGCGGAGAACCGCTCTGGCCATGGCCCGCAGGCAGTTCCAGTGTATACTGGTTCTTATTGCCATGGTAACCATTGCGTGAACTTACATAGCCTTCGCTGTATACTACATCATCCTTAGGATAACCTACCGTGTATACCTGCGCACCAAGTGCAGCTTTTGTACCCACAAATGTATATGGCACCTCACCCTTGTTGAACTGGAAATTCTTCTTTTCTACCTTTAATATAGCCAGGTCAGACTCAACGTTGTAGTTCACCATGAACGCCTTGTAATAGGCGCCATCGTTAGCCTGTATGTATACAGAATCACCATCACCATTACCATCATTGATCACGTGGTAAGCAGTAACAAAGTAGCCATCGTTGGTGAGGGCTACACCAGTACCTGTGCGACGCACGTCTGATGGTGGTGCTACAGGCTTTTTATTCAGCAGCGAGTCCTGTACTATTTTGTTCAGGTTCTTCTGGTTGTTGGCTATTGCGTTTACCTGCTTGCTGATAACAGTATAGTCTGCATTGTTCCGCTTGGCGGAACCGTTAATGATGGAGTAATTGATAAGAGACGTTACCAATGCTACTGTTGCAGCTACTGCCGCTGTACGCCAGAATGCAGGAGTAAAATTAATGATGCGCTTAGGCTTAGCCTGCTGCAGTTGTATATCCTGCAACATATTGCGGAAACGCTTCTGCTTTCCGGCACCGTGAAGGGAATTGATCAAATTGATACTATCGTTGAATTCGGCAGCAAATACTTCGTCTGTTTCCTTTCTGCTCCTTAGCTCTGCATCCTGGGCGGCGGTAAGGGTACCCGCCAGGTATGCTTCTGCTAATTCCCAAACATTATTAGTGTTCATAAGATGTACTCATTTTGCCTGCACCGTGTAAAACAGTTTCCTCAGTCGCGTCAGGCATTTATACTTCTGAGTCTTGGCATTCTCCGGGTTGGTATACCCAAAATCTGCCGCTATTTCCTGCATGCTTTTGTCCTTGTGGTAAAAAGCCTGCAATAAAGATCTGCATGGTTCACCTATCTGGTCGAGCGCACTGTTCAACTGGTTGAAGTGTGCCTCCCTTTCGTGATGAATATTGAGGTCCTCTTCATACGCTATACCACCATCCTCATCGTCGCCCGAATTGTCGTAAAGACGCCCGGGCTCACGTTGCTGTTGTTGTAATCTCTTGAACCACAGATTTTTACTTATGGAAAATAAGTACGTACCTACGGCGCAAGTGAGCGTAAAATCGGCACTCTGTACTTTGCCAAAAAGAACCACCATCGATTCCTGGAAGATATCAGCCGCGTCGTCATCAGAACTACCATTCTTCAATAACCAGCTTTTTATAATGGGATATTGCTGTTTATAGATGGTTTCGGTAGCCACCCTGTCGCCTTTGGCCAGTGCTTTCAGTAACTGCTGTTCGCTATTTGTGGCGTTGTACACTTATTAATACTTATTTAAGGGAAAAGTAACCTTGTTACCGGCAGATTAAATGTAAACAGTTTGTTAATAGGCCTGCCAACACCCGTCTGCTCAGACAAATTTAGCACTGTTGCACGAAAAAAATTGTTAGGATTTTTGCAGAAATACTATACCATCTGCCTGGCTTTCATTTCAAGATATTTGTTAATAACATCCAGACTCAGTTTTTCGGGGGTAGAGAGGATAGAGAGGATGCCATGCTGGCGCAGCACCTTTACTATCTGCCGCTTTTCGTACGCAAACTGATCTGCAATAGTTTTAATATAAATACCTTCTATATCATCCGGGTTCGACTCATGTATCTCCTTCAACAACGTATTTTCAAAAAACACCACGCATACCAGGTGGTGCTGCGCTATCTTTTTCAGGAATGGCAATTGCCGCTCTAATGACGAATACGTCTCGAAATTAGTGAAGAACAAAATAAGACTGCGCTGGGTAATGCGCTTATGTAATGCTACCCATACGGCCTCGTAGTCGCTTTCCTTAAAATCAGTTTGCTGCTTGTACAGCACCTCCAGTATATGGTGGAGCTGGTTATTCTTCCTGTCGGCCGCTACTACATCATTCACCTTGTTAGAAAAAGTGATAACGCCCGCCTTATCCTGTTTCAGCAATGCAATATTCAGCAGCGCCAGGCTGGCGTTTATAGAATAGTCGAGCAGGGTCATCCCTTCAAAGGGCATCTTCATGTTCCGACCTTTGTCTATCAGGCAGTATATCTGCTGCTGGCGGGCATCGGTAAACGTGTTTACCATCAGGCTGTTACTCCGCGCAGTAGCCTTCCAGTTAATGGTGCGTACATCATCTCCCGGCACGTAGTCTTTTATCTTCTCAAATTCAAGACTATGCCCAAGCCGCCTTACTTTTTTTATACCAGTAGCTGTGTTGGTACTAGTAGCCATTAATTGCAACTGGTAGCGTTTTAATTGCTGAAAAGCCGGATACACTTTTATCATTGTCGCCTCTTCGAGTACTATCCGCCGCTGTAGTAATCCTATGGGCGAGGATGCATAGCAGATAAGTTCTCCGAAAACATATTCGCCACGAGACAGTGGCTTTAATGTATAAGCGATCCTACTCCTGGACTGCAGCTCCACATGGATATCCATATGAAAATCGCGCACCTGGAACTGCACCGGCAATTCATCTATAATATAACCGGTTATCTTGTAAGGATACTCGTTGTTCAGCAATATCTCCACCTCATTATCATCGCCAATACTGAAGCGCGGCATCA
Source organism: Chitinophagaceae bacterium (assembly GCA_947455215.1). Classification (GTDB taxonomy): domain Bacteria; phylum Bacteroidota; class Bacteroidia; order Chitinophagales; family Chitinophagaceae; genus Flavipsychrobacter. The sequence continues at coordinate 5,515 of CANGNA010000027.1, read as the reverse complement.
TCTGCCTGCTGCCGGTCAGCCGCCCCTTTACCACAAACAATAAGATGTAATCTATAACGGTGAAAAAGAATACCAGCATAGTGGCCGTAAACACCAGCCTGTAGAGCAGAGAAAAGAAGAACGACACAAAAAACAACACTACACAGGCACTCAGCACCACGTACCACCGGGTGCTTATCTGCAGATCGCCTATGTATTTTTTCAGCATTGCGTTTTTGTTTCTGTACAACTACGTATTTTAAATATCTTTCGCTCTTACAGAGCTCATTCAGCTTATTCTTTAGACCCCGGGGCTGCACCCCGGGCTATTATCTTTTGCTCTTTCAGAGCAATTTCTGTTAACAAGAATATTGAGCCATTGAGTCATTATTTATCTCGGTATTTCCATCCTGGCTATCAATTCTTTCAGCACATCATCTGTTGTAGCACCTTCCATCTCACGCTCAGGTGTCAGGCTGATACGATGACGCAGCACCGGGTTTACTGCTTCCAGTATATCCTCCGGTATCACGAAGTTGCGGCCACGCAATACTGCAAATGCCTTAGCTATCTGCATCATGGCAATAGAGGCTCGTGGCGATGCGCCAAGGAATATGCTTTTATCGTTGCGCGTTTCGTAAACTATCTTAGCTATAAAGGCTACCAGTTTAGGCTCTATATGTATGCAGCGTATTACCTGGCGTGCATTTTGCAATGCCTCCGGCGTGATCACTGGCTGTATATTAGCCAGCACTTCTGCCATCAGGCTTTCGTCGTGACGCTCCAGTATCTTTATCTCCTCTTCCAGCGTGGGATAGCCCACCGTTATCTTCATCATAAACCTGTCCAGCTGTGCTTCTGGCAGGCGGTAGGTACCTTCATGCTCTATGGGGTTTTGTGTGGCTATAACCATGAATGGGTTCTGCATTTTGTGCGTCAAACCGTCTATGGTCACCTGCCGCTCTTCCATCACCTCGAACAGGGCTGCCTGTGTTTTGGCAGGCGCACGGTTGATCTCATCTATCAGCACTATGTTGCTGAATACCGGCCCGGCACGGAATTGGAATGAGCCAGCTGCCTGGTTCAGCACACTGGTACCCAGCACATCGCTCGGCATCAGATCGGGCGTGAACTGTATGCGGGAGAAACGCGTATTGATGAGCTTAGACAGCATTTTGGCTGTAAGTGTCTTGGCAACACCCGGCACACCCTCTATCAGTATATGCCCGTCGGCAAGCAGGCCGGCAAGCAGTTGCTCTATCATGTCGTCCTGCCCAACTATCACTTGGTGTATTTTTTCCTGTACCTGCTCTATAAGTCCTGCCAGCGGCGCCGACTCTTCCTGTGGTATGATATCCGGTTCTAAGCCTTCCATTGTGTATGATGGTTTTTATAAAATTCCTGAATAGTTGTGTAAAACTGGTAAAGATAGGCGTCATCTATTTCCACTCCACCCAATCTTACCTCATGTATCATCTGTACCAAAGCCTCCACATTTGCCTGTGGCTGCCCGGTCTTTACGGTTAATTGTTGTATAAATTCTTCGTTCAGCCTGTTGGTGCCCAGGTAACAATTAATGCGCACCCATTCCAGGAACTGTTGTGCCATCTTTTCAGCAAGATTGGCATTGTTACCCTTATTGTAATACAACCTGCCCACAGTTTCTACAAACGAAACTGAATCATTCCTTAATGGTGGTATCACTGGTACTATCCTTTGCCTGCGCTTCATCTGGAACAGCACATAAGTAATAGCTACCAGTATGGCCAGCAACAATCCATAGCGCGTAGGCGCATACTTCCACAGTGCATTCGAATCAGACTCCTGCGAGGAATGGATGTAATAATCGTCCCAATAGATCTTGTTGATATCAGCAGGCAGTGCACTCCAAAGCCCTGCCAGATAATCTATGTTACGTCCCTGCAACAAAAAGTAATTGCTGGTTACCAACGGCGCTACATGCAAGGTAATATGCCCACGCCCCATAGCTATGCGCAAACAGTCGGGGCGGCCATTGGCAAGGCTCAGCGTATCAGACATCAGGTAAGAATCATCGGCATATGTGTCTGCGTCATAATCCTCTTCCGTTACCGTTATACTGTCCGGACCGGCTATAGCTATGGCGGTATCTATAGCAGATTGCTGAACTGTATCTGCAGCAGGAGCAACCTTGTGCTGCAAGTGCGACAAAGTATAGTTCACCCCTCTACCGGCAAAATACCCATTGATGGGACGACCAACATAGCCGAACCTGCGCACATGATCGCCCGCCAACTGTAGCACGTCCTTGTTACTTTCAAAGTACTGGGCATCAGGGGCTTCCATCTCTTCATCAGCTCCAGCCCTTTCTATATGAAATGCATCAGTGATCTTACTATCGAATGCACTGGCGAATATCACCAGCTCATTGCCCGAGCGGACAAACATCTTCAACTTTTGCCACTCTTTCTCAGACACACCGAAATTGAGACCCGTAAGCACCATAAGGGTAGTGCCACCGCTATTGTTTATCGTTCCTCCATCTATACTGCTGAAACGATAGGACCTGGACAGGTCTTTTATATCTGCAGATGGGAAAAAGTACTTTAGTGAATTATGCGCCAGGTAAGTATCATAAGGATTTTTATCCCCCTTATTCATATGGATGCTCCAGTCTACCGGCTTTTTCTTACATGCGCTCAGCACTACAGACAACAGTAACAGTAAAGTACATAACCTGCTCGTTCTGTTCATTTGCCTAACTGTCGTTTTACCTGGTTAAACAAATCTATATACTGGTTATATGCCGTTGCCGACAGGTGATAGTTACCGTAGATCACATATTCATACTGCCGCGATAATTGCCTGAACGATTGCTTGTAGGCTGTTTCCCTCAACTCTTTATAATAGTCGAAATTGGTCTTGTCTTCGCGATAGCGGATAAGCTCTGCCTCCTGTAGCATGTGCAACAGCCACATGTAGCTGTAACGCACCGCCTGTTGCAGATCGTTGTTATTAATGGCCCTTTGTAGCAAGGCCTCCCAATTATCAGAAGCTATATCGTCACCAGCGCCACCAGCTGAGACTACACCCTTCTCTTTACGGCCAAAAAGTGCCTGGTCATTGGCAAGGAATAATTTGTAGATGATATATACCGCCACAAGCCCTACCAGGCACCAAAACAATATCTGGATGATATCTTTATTAAAAAAACTAAGGAACTTATCTATCGCAGTCCAGGCAGCCGATGGTTCTTCGGGCACCAGCTTTTTATGATGCTCCACCGAATCGCGATAAGAAAACGCAGGATCCCTGGCCAGTTCGTGCCACTGCTGGTCGGTTATAGTACGCGTGGCAGCCATTACGGGCGATATTACCCCGCAACACAGTGCTACCAGCATATATATACAGCATTTAACTAACCGGGACATGTTGCTTTACGCGCTTACTTATTTTGATAGGATATAATATATAATACCAGGCAATAAACGCCCCGGATAATAAGAGGATAGACAGACTAAGCCATACCGGCATGTCGGTATGCCGGGTAACAAAGCTCTCGAAAAAAGCAGCCACGATAAATACCGGGATCAATGAAACCATTATCTTGATGCTATCCTTGGCTGCCAGCATCAGCGATTGCATACGGGTATATGTTTTAGGGAAAAGCATGGCATTGCCCAACATCAGACCCGCACTACCGGCTATTACTATAGAAGACAATTCTAATGTACCATGGATAAAAATGACAAGTATAGATTGGAAGCCAAGATTGTGGTGAAAGAACATGTATTCAAACACACCCACCATTAGCCCGTTGGTGAACAACATATACACAGTGCCTACCCCGGCCGTTACACCAAAACAATAGGTAAGAAAGGCTACTCTGATATTGTTAAAGGCAATAAAGAAGAACATCAGGAACTCGTTCTCGCCGCTGTATACTGCAAACGGATGACCATTGGCAATGTTCTGCTCCGTCATGTCTACATAGCCATCCCCCAATACCGACCTTACAAATGTCTGATCCAGGTAGGCTGAGAACACACCCAAAATAACAAACGACAGGAAGAAAATAAAGGCAAACAACATGATGCGGTGATTCCGCTGAATGGCCAGGGGCAATTCCGTTTTCCAGAAAGTAGTGAACCTGTTCCCCTTTTCCTTTTTGTTCTTGTAGATGGACAGGTAAATATTAGCAGCCAGGCTGTTAATGTAGCGGATGGTATTGCTCTTGGGATAAAATGTTTTGGCGTAAGACAGGTCGTCAACCAGGTAGGTGAATTGCCTGGCAACTTCATCAGGGTCGTCGGTCTGGTGCTGATACGATTGCCAGCGATCCAGGTTGCGTTTAATAAACTGTCCTTCGCGCATATGGTTTATAGTGCTAAAACTACAACTATAATGTCAAAATGACCAAATCAAGAAAAGTGAAAATTATACTACCGTCATAAATTAGCTACCAGCCCGCTCCAAATTGGCAGCGAATACGTAATTTAGGCACCTAACACATTTTCAAGACCCGATGTCCCTTATTACAATATCTACCCCGTTCAATATAGACCTGGAATTCAGGCTGGCCAACTTTGGCAAGCGGGTGCTGGCATGGTTCATCGATATTATGGTCATCAGCGCCTACTTCTATATCATCGCCCGGTTTGTGTACCAACCCTTCGACCTTACGGTAGACAAAAGTATCATTGCGGATATTCTGCTGCTTATTCTGCCGGTAATGGCCTACCAGCTTTCTTTCGAAATATTCTTCAACGGGCAGACCATTGGCAAAAAAGCCATGGGCATCAAAATAATAGACTCCGCCGGACAGGAACCCACATGGGGACAATACCTCATCCGCTGGACACTGGCCTTTGGCAATTACTTCGTGTTCCTCATGCCCCTGGTCATTATTTCCAATCCGTTCACCATTGTGGGCATAGCAGTATTTTATGTGCCGGATGTGATCACCATCCTCGCCAGCAAAAAATCGCAGCGCATCGGCGATCTTGCCGCCGGTACCGTTGTCATAGACGCTACATACCAGCCCGACATTACAGAAACCATATACAAAGAGATAGAAGTAAAAGACTACAACCCTGTCTTCCCGCAAGTAATGCGCCTTACCGACCGCGACATTAACGGCATCAGGAACCTGCTGAAGATAAAAAGAGCAGGAAAAGATGATATTGCCTATATGCACCAGGTGGTACATAAAATAAAGGCTGTGTTGCAAATAGAATCGGAACTGGGGGGCTACGACTTCCTGGAACAGCTGTTGTACGACTACAACTACCTGGCTACCAGGGGCAAATAATGGGCAAAAAAATATTAAAATTGTTCTATTAGGTAGCATTTTTTTGCTGAAAGGCCCATTTACCTACCTTTGCCATCCCAACATGCTACCGTGAGTGTATTCAAAAAAACAAATCAAACCGTAAATCCCAATGCGGAAATGGGCTTCCTCGATCATGTAGAGGCGCTCAGGTGGCATATTGTCCGCTCAGCAGTAGTTATTGTTATAGCTGCTATTGCCGTCTTCATCAAGATCGAGTGGATATTC
>CANGNA010000026.1 GCA_947455215.1 Chitinophagaceae bacterium | reverse complement strand
TATAGCGCGGGGCTGGATTTTGAGAGCCGGATAGTGGTAAAGCGCAACGCGCCGGCCCTGTTGCGTAAGTTCTTTGATAACAAGAATTGGGTGCCTGCGCCCATCTCGCTATCGGGTAATACCGACTGTTACCAGCCTATAGAACGCAAGATGAAGATAACCAGGCAGCTGTTGGAGATATGCCTGGAGTATCGCAACCCCGTAGGGGTGTTAAGTAAAAACGCATTGGTGTTGCGAGATATAGATGTTATACAGGAGTTGGCTAAACTGAACCTGGTAAGAGTATTCTCTTCTATTACATCTACCGACGAAGACCTGCGGCGGGTGCTGGAGCCTCGTACTGCATCGTACAGGAGCAGGCTGAAGATGATAGAAACATTCTCAAAGGCCGGTGTGCCCACCGGTATTATGAATGCCCCGCTGATACCCGGCCTTAATGATATGCATATACATGATGTGCTTAAGGCCGCCAGCAATGCAGGCGCCAGATGGGCAGGCTACACTGTGGTAAGGCTAAATGGTGCCATAGGCCCTATATTCAAAGATTGGCTGTACAAGGCTTTCCCGGATAGGGCTGCCAAGGTATGGCACCAGATATGTGAGTGCCACGGCGGCGAGGTGAACGATAGTCGCTTCGGTAATCGGATAGTGGGCGACGGCAAATTTGCAGAGCTGATAAAAGACCAGTTCCAGCTGTATTGCCGTAAATATGGGCTGAATAAGGAGAAGATGGAGTATAACCTGTCAGACTTCAGGCGTGTAAAGCAGGTGCAGATGTCTTTGTTTGGTTAGTTTTGGTTCCCGGGTTTCAAGACCATCTTTTGACATTTCTTTAGTCTATTTACGGTGGCGGAAGGTTAACTTTGGTCATATGCCTACTATTGAGGTGATCATATTTCTGCTGGTGGTGTTGGTGGTGTTTTCGGCTATAGTGGAACGGCTAAAGATACCCCAGTCTATAATGCTGGTGGTGGCAGGCCTGGCCATAGGGTTCACGCCGCAGCTGCCCGATGTAGCTTTGAGTCCCGATACCGTGTTCCTTATTTTTTTACCACCTTTGCTGTTCACCGCCGCGCTTAAACTATCGTGGCATGATGTGAAGGCCGAAAAGGGCGCCATTATATCGTTGGCTACGGGGCTGGTGTTTTTTACAACGTTGGCTATCGCGGTTGTCGCACACTATTTTATTCCCGGGTTTTCGTGGCAACTGGCGTTTGTGTTGGGGGCTATTATCTCTCCGCCCGATGCTATGGCGGCAATGTCGGTAACCAAAGGTCTCAACCTCAACCGGCGTGTGATCACCATATTGGAAGGAGAGAGTCTGCTGAATGATGCATCGGCACTGGTTGCCTACAGGTATGCCATTGCGGGTATTGTGACCGGTGGTTTTGTTTTCTGGAAAGCCAGCCTGCAGTTTGTATGGGTAGCTGGGGGCGGTTTGTTTATCGGATTGGTCATAGGCTGGGCGGTATTGTGGGCGCTCAGGCGGATAAAGGATAATACCACGCTGGAGGTAGCGCTGACCATCCTGACGCCATATACAGCATACCTGCTGGCCGAGCACTTTCATTTGTCAGGGGTATTGGCCGTGGTTGCTGCGGGCCTGTTCATGTCATTCCAGGCACCGGAGGCGTTCTCTTATAAGACCCGTATACAGACCAACAATTTCTGGAATACCATAGAGTTTCTGCTGAATGGTTTTGTGTTCATATTAATAGGTATGCAACTGCCCGTTATTCTTACCAACATTGAGAAGAGCTCTTTGGCTGGTGCTGCGGGTTATGGATTATTGATCACAGGCGTTGCCATATTCGTGCGGATATTGTGGGTGTTCCCGGGCGCATATTTGCCAGTAGCGCTAAGTAAAAGAGGGCAACGCAATGCCCGAAAAATAGATTGGCGCTACATAACTATTATTGCCTGGACGGGGATGCGTGGAGTTGTATCGTTGGCGGCTGCTATGGCCATACCACTGACACTGGCAAATGGTGAAGCGTTTCCTGAGCGCAATATGATACTGTTCATTACCTTCTTTGTTATTTTCTTTACGCTGGTAGTGCAGGGCTTGTCTTTGCCACTGCTTATCCGGCTGCTGAAGATAAGCGCAGATGACAGCCGACTACGGGAAGAAGAACTTAAGGTGCGTAAGTTACTGGCATTGCAAACAGTTGCCTTCATAGACCAGGAGTTAACAAAAGGGGAAACCGATGATAAGGTCATCCGCCGGTTGCGTAACAAATATGCTGCGCGGCTGAAGCTTGCCGGGGGCATGGCAGAGCAGGAGCAACATGGAGATGCAAACGGAGTCAATTCCGTAATAGATATATACACCCAGTATGCTAATCTACAGAAAGCGCTTTTAGACTTTGAGCGGGCGCTACTGGTACAGATGCATAAAGAAGATGGCGCCAGCAGTACCATATTAAAGAAGCTGGAGAGCGAACTGGATATTGAAGAGACAAGGCTTACAGCGCAGTTGAAGCGGGTAAGTTAGTCGCCGTTTGTGAAATATTTGGGTTGTTAGTAAAGGAAAGTTGATAATTATTAAAAATATATTTTAAATTGTCGAAAATTTATCCCTGCTCTTTATCTATGAGATATATTGTTGCTTTTTTGTCGACTTTTCTGGCCTGTAGCAGTTGGTGCCAAGTGCCCTCCTATGTGCCTACTGCCGGTCTGGTAGCCTATTACCCCTTGGATGGTAATCTTAATGATGTTAGTGGTTTCGGTAATAATGGGGTCGCTTATGGTTCAGTAGCTTACGGAACGAACCGTTATGGTATAGCTTCCAGCAGCTACAAAGGTAATGGTAGCGGAGAGGGTGACATACCAGTTAATAATTTCCCTACGGGTAATGGTGCCAGGACAATAAGCCTTTTTTATAAATATAAGCTTCCCTATGCCGGTGGTGGACGAGCGTTCTTTGGCTGGGGAAATAATATTTTTGCCGGTAGGTTTAATCTCTTCGCAGCGGATGCTTTTGTCGGCGTTGAATATGTAAATGGATATGTACGCGTTGCATCCTATACGGTTGACTCTTGCTGGCACAACCTTACTGCTACGTATCCGGCTACTGGTGGCGGATCATCTGCTGTAAAATTATATCTGGATGGCAATCTGGTCGCTACCAGTGTCTATTTGCCGACAAGCTCCTTTAACACGCCTTCCGGCTCCTGGCATGGGATAGGTGGTAATATTTATTATTTACCTGGATACAATGATAGCTGGACTGGTTACCTTGATGATATCGGAGTATGGAATAGGGAACTAACAGCTACTGAAGTGCTTCAGATATGGACAGGTGGAGGGTCTTCCTCCGGTAGTGGCACTCCATTGATAACTGGCACCAATGCTATCTGTCAGTCTACATTGGCTACGTTAACTGCTACCCCTTCAGGAGGTGCATGGAGTAGCAGTAATTCGGCAATTGTATCTGTTACTGCCGGGGTCATTACTGGCATATCGGCAGGTACAGCCATTATATCCTACTCAATTGTAAACGGATGCAGTTCTATTTCGGATACTCAGTCTATAACTGTAACAAGCGCGCCAAGCGCCTCAATTTCGGGCAGTCACAGTGCATGTGTAGGTGGTTCGGTCAGTTTTGTCGGTTCTCCTGGCTCTGGAAGTTGGGTTAGCAGCAGTCCGTCGGTCGCTACTATTAATAGTGCTTCCGGATTGTCCGGTGGAGTTGCTTCGGGGAGCTCAATCATATCCTATACCGTCAGCAATGCCTGCGGCACTGCTACAGATACACAATTACTTAATATCCTTCCTTTGCCTTCGGCAGGTCTAATATCTGGATCTCCATTATTTTGTATAGGCAGCAGTCACATCCTTGCTGCAACTATTGGCGGTGGTGTATGGATCAGTAGTAATCCATCAGTTGCAACCATCAATAGCGCTTCAGGCTTGGCTGGTGGTGTTTCCCCTGGAAACTCCATCATATCTTATACGGTTAGTAATGCTTGTGGCAGTTCAACTGATACCCAACTTGTTACCGTCGCTCCTTCGCCGTATGCCGGAGTGGTATCTGGTCCGGCATTTTTATGTCCTGGCAGTACAGGTAATTTTACGTCAGGTGTATCCGGTGGCACATGGACGAGTAGTAGTCCTTCCATAGCTACTATAAATAGCACTTCGGGCCTGGCTGGTGGTATTGTTACAGGAATGTCTGTAATCTCTTATTCGGTAAGTAATGCTTGCGGGAGCGCTACTGATACGCAAATGCTTACGGTGAGTACTATTCCTTACGCGGGTGCCATAACTGGGCCTGCTTCTGTATGTATTGGGTCGGTTATATCTCTTTCCGGAGTAGTTTTAGGAGGCACGTGGAGTAGCAGTAATGTAGGTATAGCAACTGTTGCCTCGGGTATTTCAGGAGGGGTTAGCAGCGGTACTGCAATTATATCGTATACGCTGACTAACAGTTGTGGCACAGCTACAGATACACAGATGGTAACAGTATTGCCGTTACCTGCTCCCGGGGTCATCAGCGGACTGCACCAGGTATGCGCCGGGCAACAAATCACTTTGGTAGACCCTGCAAGCGGAGGCTCGTGGAGTAGTTCTAATATTGCCGTGGCTACGATCGATGCTTTGGCGGGTGTAGTTTGGGGAATATCCTCAGGTAGTTCTGTTATTTCATATTCAGTTGCCAACAGTTGTGGTGCCGCTGCCGATACACAATTGGTAACGGTTCTTTCTTTGCCTGATGCCGGAACAATAACAAGCCCGGTGTCGACATTGTGTTCTGGTGGAACTGTTACAGTAAATGATGTAATTACAGGAGGCATTTGGAGCAGCAGTACGCCATCGGTGGCCACCATAGATGCATCTGGAGTAGTGACTCCAGTGTCGGCTGGAAGTACTATTATTACTTACTCGGTGACTGATGGCAATGGCTGTAACAATCTTACTACCGTCCCGCTAGTAATATCTCCAAACAGCCCATTATTGTTGAGTGCAGATATTACGTCTATAAAATGTAATGGAAACAGCAATGGTGGAGTTGCGGTTACTATAACCGGTGGATCCGGTTTTTATCAATATCAGTGGTCTGAAGGAAGTGTTACTCCATCAATATCGGGAGTGGCCGCCGGTAGTTATTCTGTTACTGTCGTTGATATCAACAGCGGCTGTAAGGATACTGGTGTTTATGTACTGGATATGCCAGGGATCATTACGGCAGAGTTGACCATTGAACCAGACAGGTGTAATGCAGGCAATGGTGCGGTAGCTATCATTAACGTGGCAGGAGGGCAGACTCCGTATTCTTACTTATGGTCCACGGGAGGTACTGGTTTGTCTCTTACGGGCTTACAGCAGGGGCTTTATACGTTGACAATAACTGATGCTAATTTATGTGTAGTCCGCAATAATGTGTTGATCAATGAGGATAGTTGTGATATTGTTGTAGTACACAACGTAATAACACCCAACGGAGATGGGTATAATGAGCGATGGCTGATAGATAATATCGAGCACTATCCAGCCGGAGATGTGAAGGTTTTTGATAAATGGGGAAACGTAGTGTTTGCCGAGGTAGGATACAACAATAATTGGGATGGAGGGAAGTTGCCTGATGGTACCTATTTCTATTTAGTAAAGGTGGACGATAAGATATTGAAAGGGCAGCTTTTGATAAAGCGATAGTTATTCGGTATCATTTATTGATTACATTACAGCAGTAATTTTAGTAATAATGATTAATACTCACGACAGGTTATGTCCGATCTGTAGCTCGGATGAAAAGAAGATTTTAGAACAAATAAGGTTCACTTTATTTGACGGCCATCCGATGAATGGGGGATATGCGCTTGTTCAATGCGGCAAGTGCGGCTTCATTTATGCAAATACAAATGTGACACAAGGTCAACTGGATATTTATTATACTGAGTTATCTAAATATGAGGACAAAGTTGTGTCAACAGGCAGCGGGTATAGCCAAAATGATAGAGATAGATTATTTGCCGTTGCGAAATTTTTAGATCAAAATATTGCGAATAAGTCGGCTCGTATTTTAGACCTGGGGTGTGCAAACGGAGGACTTCTGAAAGAGTTGAAAAACCTGGGTTTTGAGAATGTCGTAGGAGTTGATCCTTCGCATGCCTGCGTTGTTATGGCTCGCGAAGAAGTTGGGTGTGAAGTGCTCCAATATTCATTATTCGACATTCCGGATAATATTGGCAAATTTGATGTCGTTATCCTTTCGCACGTTCTCGAACATGTTTTTGATATTGATAAGGCAATGGCCATTGTCCGTCATCTATTGGTGGATGGAGGGGTGGCTTATATTGAGTGTCCCGATGCTCAGCATTATTACAAGGTTATTCATGCTCCACTGCAAGAGTTCAATAGTGAGCATATAAATCATTTTTCAGTTAATTCATTCAGAAACCTGGTGTTATCCAAAGGTTTTGAAGAAATACAGATCGGGGAAAAGGTTTTTAAAATAGCATCAGATCAGGATTATCATGCAGTTTATGCACTTTCCAGGAAAGGTGCTGAAGTAAACAATTTTGCGTTCGAATTTGACACAAGTATATCAAAGGCGATCGGTAACTATATTTTTGAATCGAAGAGGATGTTTGCGGAGATTGCAGATTTGTTAAAGGAGATACCTCAAGACACCACAATTGCATTGTATGGCATGGGGCAATTTTCTTTCAAATTACTGAGTACATACGAATTGGCACACAGAACTAAACTTAAGTTTTTTGACAATAATAAGATCAATGTCGGAAATACAATCGGTCGCATTGCCGTTCAACATGGTGACGAATTGTTGCAGGAATATGAGAAAGAGAAATTTACAATTGTGGTATCATCTCTGATCCATGAAATGCCGATCAGGAACAGCATTGAAGCAAGATTCAAAGAGAAGAATCATTTTCCGGATATTGTGGGATTTTCTCGGGTGTTAAGAAGAACGGATCATTAAAAATTGATCCGTTCTTTTTCAATAACTAATGGCCGTTTCCGCACCTGTGTGTGAATAGCTCCTATATATTCACCTATAATTCCAATAAAAAACAGCTGAACTGAAGAAAAGAAAAAAACTCCAATTACTAATGGAGCCATGCCCACTGAAAACCTGTCCCAATAGATCAGCTTATAAATAAAATAGCCTACTGCTACTATTAAGCTAATTATTGAAGAAAATATACCAATAAATACCGATAATCTTAACGGTAATTTTGAGTGGTTGGTGAAGCCTAACATGGCAAGGTCGTAAAGAGTAAAAAAGTTGTTCTTACTCTTCCCCTTTCCCCTGTCTCGTTGTATATAATCGATTTCACATCTGCCAAATCCGAGATCAGTGATCATTCCCCTGAAGTAAGGATAAGGATCTTCCAGTTCTCTTATAACATCGATAAATTGTTTGTCGTATAAGCCAAAGCCAGTAAAATTTTTTATAGGTTTTTCGCCCGTATCCGACATCTTGCTGAGCAAATTATAAAAGAAGCTCCGGATCATGAACATCAATCGATTTTCTTCGCTTTGCTTTTTTACGCCAATGACGATCTTATAGCCCTCGTCCCATTTGGCCAGGAAACTAGCGATCATCTCAGGTGGGTCCTGAAAATCGGCTACCATCGAGATCACTGCGTCACCTTTGCATTGAAGCATGCCGTGAAACGGTGAGCGGATATGGCCAAAGTTGCGGGCATTGACAATTACTTTTACGTTTTTGTCGGTAGCGGCTATTTCTTTCAATATAGCTACTGTATTATCGACGGAAGAGTTGTCTATAAAAACATGCTCATAGGTATATTGAGGCAGTTTTTCGAAAACGGCCCTTACTGCTTTAATAAGCGCGGCTACATTTTCTTCCTCGTTGTAGCAGGCAGTTATTACGGAGATATGTTTTTTAGTGGGTTCCAAGTGTTACCTGCAATATGTGTTTTGAAAATAGGTAAGTGTTTCTGTGGCCTCAGCCTCTGTCAGGTCTGTGATCTTGCTGAAAACAAAATCATTGTTCATCATAATAAGCGGAAGGCCGGTTCCTGCGCGTTTCTTGTCTTGCTTCATGGCGCCTATTACCAGGTTGGTATCGGTAATAGCCAACTGTTTGTAGTCGCACTTAAGCATGCTGAAGTACATGGTATTGAGTCGCTCGTTGAGCGCAGCAGATAGCTGCCCTTTTCTCACCGCCACATCGTTAGCCATTATCATGCCAATTATCACGGCTTGTCCATGCGGTATGGTATAATTTGTCGCGGTCTCTATGGCGTGGCCATATTCGTGACCGAAGTTGAGCATGTTCCTTATTCCCTGATCAAACTCGTCGTGCTCCATATACGTCCATTTAATATCGAGCGATGATTTTGTTGCTGCAGTAATAACAGCTTCATCGCGGCCATGGATGCCCGGAAGTATGGAGAATAGGTAGTCGAGCGTCTTTTGCCCGCCCATGGTATGTAGTTTAGCTACTTCGCCAAGACCGCTGTAGTAATCTTCTTCCTTCAGCGTGGCTGTAAAGGCCGCGCTGATGTATATTTCGTGCGGCGGGTAGAACGTGCCCAGTATATTTTTATAAGATTTATAATTGAGTGATGTTTTGCTACCCATGCAGCTATCGGCCTGTGCCAGCAGGGTAGTGGGTACGTATATCCACTTCAGCCCGCGATAAAATGTACTGGCCACAAACCCGCTGACATCCTGCGTGATACCACCGCCTATTGAAACTATTTTGGTTTTCTTGGTGGGCTTCAACTCAATTATCTTGTCGTAGACATGCTCGGCTGCTGCGAGGGTTTTGTTTTCTTCGACAGCTTTTAACAATATCAAGCGCTTGCTGTGCTGCAGGTCGCTGAGTTGAGCCTTGTATATGTGGAACACCTGTTCATCTACAATATATATAGCTGCCGGGTCGTTGATGAGATCTTTCAGAAAATCAACAGATGCCTCGAAGCTGATAGTGTAGTTGTGTACACTCGATGTTATGTTCTTTACTGCGGTCATATTATACTATATCCTCCGTCTGCAAAAATGGTCTGCCCTGTAACAAAAGAATTTTTTTCTGATGCCATAAAGAAGATCAGTTCTGCTATTTCTGATGGCTCCGCAAGTCTGCGGATAGGTAAATTGTTCTTAATGGTTTCTATTTGTTCCGGTGTGTTGTTGATCTGCGTCAGTTCTGTGTTCACATAGCCGGGGGCAACAGCATTCACCAGTACATTGTATTCGGCGTATTCTACAGCAGCGGTGCGTGTAAACGCATTGATAGCCGCCTTAGATGATGCATACATAGATCTGCCGCTCTTGGTAACGCCACTCCATATGGAGCTGATATTGACGATACGGCCATAGCATTGCTCCTTCATCCTGGGGGCCAGTAGATTGGTGAGCAATACCGGTGCCCAGAAGTTGGTGGCCATCATCGCGTGCGCATCATCAAAGTTCAGATTGCCTACTGTAGCCAATGGATTGATCCCTGCGTTGTTCACCAAAGCATGAATGGGAGCAGTGATGCTCCCAATATAATCATGTATGCTATTTTCAGAGGCCAGGTCCATCTCCGTTCGGGTGGGGGCCAGTACATTATATCCGTATTCCCGGAATTTTTCTGCACAAGCTTTGCCAATTCCCCGGCTGGCTCCTGTTATCAATACCGTTTTATTCATATTTGCCACCTGCTTGTGCTATCAGCTTATCGTAACGTGCCTGCAGCATTTCTATGCGGTTCTCATCTTCTTTGTAGATCATACCGTAGAAGTTACGCTTATTCTTCAGCCACATCAGTTCGAAGCCTACTGCTTTCAGTATGCCCTTATCACCACCATTGGCTAAAGTTGCCTGGCGCGCATCGAACAATACCTTACGTGTTTCGAACTTATCGAGGTGGTTAGCCGTCAGGTTGTCGAAGAATGGAAGCGAATCAGCAGAAACACCGCCTCCTATTACGCACTCCATACCGTTGAACTTCTTGGCTTTTACCAATACCTCGTCACATATCTTCAGGATAGCGTCAGAGTTGATGTCGTTTCGTGTCAGCCCCATAGAACCTGTCATGTCCACGCGGCCTACTACAACACCTTTCAGTTCGCTGATGTTAGGCAGCTGCAGCATTTCGTCGAAATTCTTAACAGTAGAGATAGTTTCTACATTGATCAGGAAATCAACTTCTTTTCTTTCATCTTCAGGGAAAGCTAGGTTAGCGCATGCCAAAAATTTCTTCAGCGCATATGGTGTTTCTATCATGGGGCCTACTATCCGTGTAACACCGATAGAACGCGAATCATACATGTCCTTCAATGCTTCGCAGCCACCTATTTTAATAGTCAGGTCCAGGCCTGCTTTTGTAATAACTTCCTTCAGGCGCAGGGCTTCTTCCAAACGGGTTCCTTCAGCTTCAAACTCAGCTTTTATGCCAATTGCGAAGTGATTTTCTTTCAAATCCTTCAATTGGTCAACCATTTTCCTTTCTAATAGATTCACGTTGGGGTGTGTTTTATATTATTAAATGAACCACTAAAGTAGTAAATTTTAAGAATTTACCTCTTTAATAAACAGATTACTGCGGAATTCCTCCCTGTCCATAAACGGTGCCAGGTCTTCCAGCGGTGCCGATACCATACGGCCATCGTCCAGCTTTTTTGATGATACTTTTGGCAGGAATTTATAATCTTCCGTAAGTATCACCTCGCATATGGCAGGACCGGGTGTTGCCAGGAAATCTTTTATTTGTTTTTCAAGATCGGTATGCCCTGTGATCCGCGCCATGGTGAACCCGTACGCATTGCCGAGTTTGGTAATGTCCGGGAAGCTTACGCCCGACCGTGGGTCGCTGCCTACTCGGTGGCCGCCAAAGAAGCCATCCTGTGTTTGTTTTATAGATATGTAGCCGTCGTTGTTCAGGTAAATGATCTTTACCGGCATCTGGTAGTGTATGATGGTCTGCAGCTCCTGTATGTTCATTTGTATGCTGCCATCACCGGCAATACACACCACATCCTTCATCCCGTTGGCCACGCAGGCACCTACCGCTGCGGGCAGCTCATAGCCCATAGAGGCACAGCCACTGTTCCAGAAAATGCGGAACTTACTTTTTACCGGCATCGCCTGGAATGGGCCTACACATGCAGTACCATCTGCTGTTACGCAAACCGCACCTTCAGGCAGGCAATTTCCTAATATATCCATAAATACATAGGGGTGTACGCCATCTGTCGCCTGCAGGTAGGCTGGCAGAACAGTTGGATATTTGTTTTTTCTTACTTTATTCCAGGCAAGCCATTCTGCGTCTTTTCCTGCCAAAGAGTTCCCCGCTTCGGCTACTAAAGCCTTAAGGAATGCTCCGGCATCGGCACAAACAGGCATGTCTGGTTTTACCGTAGGTTTTTGCAGTTCAGCCGGGTCTATGTCTACAATTATCTTATAAGCTTCCCGGGCAAAATACTCCCAGTTGTAGCTTACCTGCCTTATGTTGTTCCTGGTGCCTATGGTCAGCAGTACATCTGCATTTTGCACGCAGAAGTTGCCGGCACGGTTGCCCAGAGTACCAAAGCGGCCAATATAGTTTTTATGGTCCTCGCCGATGACGTCTATACCATTAAAAGTAGTTACCACCGGTATGTCTGCAACAGCAAGCAGATCCATCAGGTCTTTTACTGCCCCTGCTATGCGGATGCCATGGCCGGCAAGTATCACTGGTCGTTTAGCGGCCTTCAGCTTTTCAACTATTGCCGGTATGTTTTCCAGTCCTGTAGTTGTATTAGCAGCTTCGGGCGTGTAGCCCTTTAGTTGTGTCTCATCAATAATAGCTCCCTGTATATTCATGGGCACATCCAGCCAAACGGGACCCGGGCGGCCGGTTGTTGCTTCATGAATGGCCTTCTCCAGGTAGTAACGTATGTCGTTGGCATCCGTTATCATTTTGGAGAACTTAGTGATAGGAGAGACCACTTTTATGATGTCCACCTCCTGGTCTCCCAGTTGCCTTAATCCTTTTATTTCCGGGCAGGCATGTATGGTGGTCTCAAATTTCACCTGGCCCGACAAGTAAAGTACAGGAACAGAATCTGTCCACTGTCCCATTACACCGTTCAGTGCATTCAGCCCACCGGGGCCGGTGGTCACGTTCACAACGGCCAGCCTGTTGCCGGTGCGGGCATATCCTTCGGCAGCTATGGCGCAGGCCTGTTCGTGGTGGTTGCAAATGTAGGTAAGATGTTTACCCAGGGAATCGTTCAGGTGCATGGCTCCGCCGCCCGTAACCATAAATACGTGTTCCACACCATACTCTTTTAATCGCTGGGCTATATATTCGGTAACTTTTATCATTTGTCTTACTTGTCAGAAATGAGCAACTCTTTATTCAATGTCTCTTTATTGGCTGCATACCAATCGTAGAGTTTTTTTATTCCGTACTCTATCGGGGTAAAATTAACTGTTTTCATGGTGGAACGCAGCAGGCGGTTATCGCCACTATATTCCATGCCGATGCCCTCCTGCGCTACCTTTACTTGTACTTTATTGCCATCTATGTTTTGTACAGTATGCGCTATGTCGAGCAGACCAACTGAGCTGTCGGGTGTAATATTGAACGCCTTATCGGTAGGGTCATGTTCAATAAAGTACTCCAGTATGGGCATCAGGTCGTCAATAAACAGATAATCGAATTTCCTGTTTTGCCTCAGTGTTATTGGCTGATCGAACAGGGCTTTGCAGATGGCATTTGATATAAATCTTATCGCGTAATCTTCATACTTACCATATATGCCGAATATCCTGAAATCGTAGACATGTTCCAGCGTGGGCAATAGTTTGCCGAACATGTATTTGTTATAGCCATGCTCATCAGCCGGTATGTTGGTGCCAAAGTACGACTCCTTCATTTTCGGCTGATAATTGCGCATATCGTATACCGCACCGCTGCCCATGTTTAGCAATTTACCCCATCTGTCCTGGTACTTAAGCAACCACGACATCATCCGGGAATTGGTGAGCAACAGGCTCGATGTATCGCCCGCGTTGCGGTGCCCCGGTTTGGCTGCCGAATGGATCACGACATCGAAGCTGTGCTTAGCGAAGTACTGTTGAATACTGTCGTCGTCAGCAAGGTTTAGCTCGCTGCGTCGCGGGGCAACAAGTTCATACTTATTGACAAGGTACGATTCGGTAATGTTACGGCCTATGAACCCAGTGCCGCCAGTGATGAGTATCTTTTTCATTATTCCGCAGCTGGTTTATTTGACGTAGTAAATTTACGGGCAAGTGCCAGCAGCGCTATGAACACAAGAATAGAGATTAAAGAAACCATTCCTCCCATCTTCATGTAGCGCGGTGTAAACGACAGTTCAATAGTATTGTTGCCGGCTGGTAATACCACGCCGATAAAACCACAATTCACCCTGTGCAGTTTCACTTCTTTGCCATTCACCTTTGCTGTCCAACCTGCATCGAATGGGATCGAATAGAACAGTATTGATGATACCTGGGTGGTAATGGTTCCGGTGATATGGTCTTCTTTGAACTGAGTGATAGTAAGGCCTTTTTTAGCGAGTGCGTCTGCCGATTGATAGTACAGGTCCATGGTCGTTGGCACTGCTGTGTCTGCTATGTTGTATTTCTTAACAGCAGTGGATGCCTCATTGTCGCCGGAGTCTATAACACATCCTTTGAAGAGGTAAATATCCTTTTGACCCTGGCTCAGGGTTTTAAATGTTGTTTCATCCAGCCCCTGCTCATAAGCTACCGCCAATGGCTGGGAGTATTTGTTTCTGAATATGCTTACGTCTCCGATCTTCGTCAGAGAATCGTACCCGAACATTTTACGTAGAGGTTCGGTTTTTTTTGCCAAGATATATTTTCCTGATGTGATCGATAGCATCAGCGGCCGTTCAAGGAATCCATTTATCCAGCGTGTTTGCAATTCGTCTTTCGTGTCGATGATGCCCATGATCCCGAGAAAGCGGACATAATTGATCTGGTTGAATGAATGGTAAGATTGGGTGCCGTAGTAACCCTGCATTTTGGCGTCATTGAAACTGGCATGTATTGCCGGCCCTGAGCGGTAGTCTTTATTGATCCTATAAAATCCTTTATCGTGGTCTCTTATATATTTTATTGCTTCTATGCTGTAGTCGTTATAGCCCACTTTTTCGGTCAGCTCTTGCCCTGTAACATTTTCTCTTTGGTTAATGGTCGTAGAAGAGTAAAAGATCATCTCTCCGAAGCAAAATACGATCAACAGTAAAGAACTGATCACACGCAGATTGTCCCTGGTCAACGCCCACAGAATGCCGGCATACAGCAGCACCAGCAGGGTTGAGGTAGAGCGCATGCCCTGGTTGATAGCAGGCTCGAAATCTGCCGCAGGGCTGAACAGCAACATCAGCAGGAAAGCTACAGTAACCCCGAGCACAATAAGATTGATCTTCTTTGTTTTGATGACATGATCAAGACCCTTAATCGCAAAGATGAGCAACATGAGTGTTACCACCAGTGAATATGCCCTGAAGTAATTACCGCTAAACGCCCAGAAAATGTATCTGAAGTAAGGGAAGAAAATGGGTAGAACGAACAGTGCCGCAAAAATGCTCCAGGCGATCTTTTGCTTTTTATTAAAGGCAAGAAATGCCTGAGGGAAAGCTACAAGGCACAATATACCGCAATAGAATAGCGGCGCTTCCAGGTAGTTCTGCCAGCCTTTAAAATCGCTGCCTGTGCCCAGCATGTCGCTGCCAAATGCGCGGAATGTGGTGGTAAAGCGCAGGGCCGGATCGGTTATGCCAAACATCGGCTGGGTCTTCAACGCACTCACCAGCGATGCGTCGCCGCCAACCCTGGGGCTTTCAATATATTGCAACAGGTCTGGGAAAAGCTGGTAGGCGCTAATGGCTACAGCAACTACTGCAAGCCCTATTGTCTTAGCAATAAACAATGGAAACTTGTTCCACTGACCGTCATTTACGTCGTTATAGCGAACAGGGATGTAGGCAGCAAGGAAAAGCGTGTATGGATATAAAAAGAATGGTTGCAGAAAAGCCAGTGCACAAATACCCAGCACAAACCAAAGTATCTTGTTATGGTTAAGCCACCTTTCAAAACCATATAAGATCACCGCAACATATAGTGCCTCTGATGAAAAGATCGTCCAGCAACCACCAAGTATGATATAGCCGCAAAAAGCAAAAA
This sequence comes from Chitinophagaceae bacterium, assembly GCA_947455215.1. Classification (GTDB taxonomy): domain Bacteria; phylum Bacteroidota; class Bacteroidia; order Chitinophagales; family Chitinophagaceae; genus Flavipsychrobacter. The sequence goes on along the minus strand of CANGNA010000026.1, from coordinate 39,931 downwards.
GAAACCCTCCAATACCAGCAACAAACCTGCTCATCTTTAGCTCGCACAGGTATTTAAAGAACACAAAACTGCTGAGTATTATTTTTACTATCTCAACAATAGCTAATAGATACGGCAATTTCTCTTTGCTAAAAAAGAGCGTGATCAGGTTAGAAAAGAAATCGCCTAGCCATAAGGGAAACATATTTTGCCCCATCCCCTGCGAGAACGACCAGGTGGGTACGCCATTGTTTTTTATATAGTCGCTTATTTGCACCAGCCAGGGGTAGTAGATATTCACAGAATCGCTACCTATATCCTTATACAGATATACTTTGTCTCCTGCAATGAAATCATAGAATATGATAATGCAACTCAATACAGCCGTAAAGAGTAGCAATGGCAATTCTTTACCTTTCAGCTTCTCTAAAAGCTGGTTATTCACTTGTGTTCTTTGTTCAGGGGCAGATACCTGCGGTTGAGGTGCCCTGGCAGGTTGGGGGGCAGGAGCCTGTTCTTGCTTTTTTGCCCCATCGGCCTTTTTCTGTTTTGCCATACCGCAAAGTAAAAACGATTTATAACAATAGCAAATCCCCGAAAATACAGTTGTCCGGTTGTTATTTCTGTGTGCGCCGCCATGCTTCAAGCGATACAAAGTACCCGCTTTCATCGCCTATCTCCATTGATGCGGGATGCAATCTTACCCGGAATACAGAAATGCCATATACCTGCGACATTTCTTCAACATCGTTCCTTTTCAGTTCTATAAGGTAATAACCGCTTTTTGCATCCAGGATATCTTTTGTCCAGCTAACTATGGTACCCGGTCCGCCATCGCTCTGCTGCATCGCCCGCACTTCTTTTATCCCCCATACACGCCGATGCGCTTCCAGTTCATCTTCAGGTTGTAGTGCAATTACCTGTTTGTAATAATCAGCTCTTGTATTCTTGTCCAGGCTTTTTACATTAAAATATATCGAATCGATCTTCATGTAAGCCGGCTGCTTATTGTTATCTATCCTGACAATATGAGGGGAGAAAAGATTGCCTTTATGATATTGCTCGAACGCGGTATCACGCAGTTTAATATTAGGGTTTTCTATAAGGTTGATGCCCTTGTTAGGATCAGGGTTATTGTTACACGACCAAAAGGTGATCGCAAGGAGAATAGTAATGATATATCGTACGCTCATGTTATGTGTTTAGCAAATTGGGTAGAACTAACCAATATCAGAGATGGTTAACATTAGCTACTTTTGCGTTTCCGCTCAAAGATAATTTTTGCAAATGAAAAAACTGATCACTACAATAGTGCTTTTTGCCGGTTTTGTTATTAATGTTGCTGCCCAGGACCACCGCAAGGCCGACTATGCAGTAAAGCAGTTTCAGAAATTCTATAACACCAAACAAGCCGATAGCCTGTTTAACCTGATGTCGCCGCGCATAAAGCAACTAATGCCGCTGGAAAAGGTGAAGGAAATGGTTGCCCAGTTGCACGAAAGGGTGGGTGTTTTTAGCGGATATGAGTATATGAGGCAGGATGGTAAGATGATATATTACCGGTCGCTGTTCAGTGAAGGCGCCAGCCTCGTGCTGATTGCCTCCATTGATTCGTTGGATAAGTTGGATGTGTTCCGTTTTGTGCCTGATAAAAGGGAAGATTCCATAATACCTGAAAAGGGCGCATCTGAGGTGACCGCAACCAATGGGAATGTTATATTGCACGGCACGCTTACAATGCCGGAATCCGCCGGCAAAGTACCGGTAGTGTTATTAATAGCAGGTTCCGGCCCTACGGACAGGAACGGCAACAATAATATGGGCATGACTACCTATATATATCGCATTCTCGCCGATTCGTTGCGCAATGCAGGTATCGCCTGTGTACGGTACGATAAGCGTGGCATAGGTGCCAGCCAGGCTGCAAATATCAATGAAGCTGATGCCCGCTTCGAGGATATGGTGGGTGATGCTGAAGTGTTCATAAAAATGCTGAATGCTGATAGCCGCTTCTCTGGCGTATATGTGATAGGCCATAGCGAGGGTTCCCTGGTAGGTATGCTGGCCGCCCAAAAGGAAAATGTGAAGAAATACATTTCCCTGGCCGGTATATCAGAGTCGGCAGATAAGGTATTACAGGTGCAGGTGGCAGGGCTTGGTGCTGATGTAGCTCAAAACGCTGCAGTAATTATGGATAGTCTTAAAATGGGTTACGATGTCCGGTACGTCCACCCTAAACTGATGACCGTATTCCGGCCATCTATTCAGCCATATATGCGCTCGTGGTTCAAATACGATCCTTCTAAAGAAATAAAAAAGCTGAAAATGCCCGTGATGATCATACAGGGACATAAGGACATGCAGGTGGCCGAAATACATGCAGAGCAGTTGAAGAAGGCCCAGCCGTCAGCACAGTTGCTTACATTCAGCAGTATGAACCATGTGTTGAGAGATGTGGCTAATGATGACGAAAATGGTGCTGCCTATCACAATGCTACCATGCCACTTACGACCGGCCTCACCGATGCGATAATAGCGTTTATTAGAAAATAATATATTGCTGTATGGTGGTGTATGGTGGCCTATCTTTGCCACGCTTAACCGAAAAGTTCTGATGCAGAAGATAAAGATAGCCGCCGTCAGCTACCTTAATACCAAACCGTTGTTGTATGGGATAGAACGTAGCAGTATAATTGACGAGATAGACCTTATTGTCGATTATCCCTCCAACCTGGCCCGCTTGTTGAAAAGCGGTGCTATAGACATGGCGCTGCTGCCGGTGGCCGCTATGCCGGAGATACCCGGTGCGCGTATAGTCAGCAACTATGGCATTGCCGCGGATGGTGATGTTGTATCTGTCGCTTTGTTTAGCCACGTGCCCATAGAAGAGATCAGCTCGGTCTACCTCGATTATCAATCGCGCACATCCGTTCGCCTGGCACAGGTGCTATTGGCCAACTACTGGAAAAAAGATGTTACTTACCTGTCGGCAGACAACGACTACATAAATAAGATACAGGGCACCGAGGCGGGTGTGATAATAGGCGACAGAGCGCTGCAACAGCTGGATAATTTCAAGTATGTATATGATCTTTCGGCGGCCTGGAAAGCGTACACCGGTCTCGATTTTATATTTGCTGCGTGGATAGCAAACAAAGATCTGCCGGCCGATTTTATCGAGCGTTTCGACAAGGCTAATTCAGAAGGCTTTGATCACCTGGACGAGATCATTGCGGCAAATCCATTCCCCGACTATAGCTTGCATACTTACTACACCAAAAACATAAAGTATGTACTTGATGAACAGAAAAAGGCTGGCTTGCAGAAATTTCTAGAGCTGATCTAATCATCAGTTTCGTGCAATGCCAGTACGGGAATGAAAGCATTGTTGACAAGCGCCCGGGTATGGCTCTTGTGAAAAAGACTTTCAAAGAATGAGTGTTTCCTGGGCATAAGTATCAGCCAGTCCAGTTGATACTTGCCAATAAAGGTGAGTATGTCATCGTTTATATCGGTTACCTGGCTGTAGTGGTAAAGTGGATTGGCAGGTGCCAGCAGTGTTGTAGCTTCTTCATTTATTGTAGCGTCCTTGTCTGCGTCCGTGTATGCATGGTACACATGCAGCTCTGCACCTATTTGCGCAGCTATTGCCGTTAACTGCAATAATGCAGTCTTGCTGCCCTCGGGCTTGTTGTCGTACACAAAACCTATTTTTCTTACTTGTGCATAAGCAGTTTCTGCGGGTATTGCTAATACCGGGTATTGCAATTCCCGGAATGCTTCCAGAAGTGTACTGTCCATCCACGCCGGCTTTTCAGGGGTATAGCTGTTACCCGTTACGACCATCATAGGTGTTTCATACTGCTCGGTAAATTGGTTGATGCCGTCTACAATGTCTCCATATAAAATGGTACTGGTAAAATTGATCTGCGGATACATTTCCCGTGTCCACGCCAATGTTCTTTTCATCCCCGCTTCTGCCTCCAGCCTGAAGTCATTAACAGGCATAGTTATAGACAGGTCCCCCAGGGCTATCGGCACAACATACGTATGTACAATCGCAATGTCTGCATTTTGGGTCAGGGCCAGTTCGCAGGCGTATTGCAACGCGTTATCGGCAACCTTGGAATAATCAGTAGCAACAAGAATGACAGGCATAAAATGGTTTTATATAAAGATATAAAAACCATTCCGCTCAGTAAGTAAAATGCAGCGAAAGAAATTGTTATTTGTCGCCGTGGATAAAACCGGCAACCTTGGTAACCACTTTGCGGGCGGTTGTGAGCAGTATCTGCAGATCTAACAGCAAGCTGCGATGCTTCATATAGTAGATATCCCACTGTATGCGCTTGCGCAATTCACGCTCTCCGTTTATCTCTCCAATATAGTCCTTTATCTGGGCCATTCCGGTCATGCCAGGCTTCACTTCCAGTCGCAGGTTGTAATAAGGGATCACTTCAGAATAGTATTGGGTATGGTACACCATGTGCGGCCTTGGACCCACAATACTCATATCCCCGAGGAATACATTGAAGAACTGAGCTGTTTCGTCGAGGTGACTGATGCGTAAAAATTTGCCTACTGCAGTTATCCTTTTGTCATTGATAGATACTTGCTGGATATCTGCTTCATCGTTAACGTACATGGTACGGAACTTATAACAATTGAACTCAGCCCCCATCAGCCCTGTACGTTTTTGTATAAAAAACACGGGTCCTTTTGATGTGAGTTTAATGAGTATAGCGAGAATAGGCGTAAGCCACGACATAACAACCAATATAAAGATAGAAGATGTTACTATGTCAATAGCGCGCTTTATCGGGTAATAATAAGATGCAGGCTGATGCTCCAGGTACAATTGGTTGATCTCCTCAAACATATATCGTATGTTTGATATATTGGATTGCGGTATACGCGCAACCGGAGATTGCTCCAGGGTGTAGTCCAAAGTACTGCTGTTCTTCATTAAGTTTGGTATGTCTAGTCTCTACTTATCAAAAAGCGTGCTAAATTGTTTCGTCGGCATGAAAAAATCATTTTTTCTTAGCCAAAGTGATCAATTACAGCATGTTTTGTGTAAGACGCTGCAAAATTGCTTTAAAAAAATCAGAAAACGCAGCCATCAGGAAGATTTTCACCTATTTTATATAATATTTAAATAGTGTTATCTTTTGTTATGTATTGGGTATGCCTATGGATATATGTTACACACGCTGTCTCCTCTTTGTCCGATTACTTGGGAAGCAGACGGAAATATTGCAGGTTGAGCAAGAATACCAGTTAGAGCTGAAGAGTCAGCGAACTGTATCGTTTTCCTGCCTACATGGTAGAATTCAAAAAACTGACCATTTTGTAGTACCCACCGTAGTTCATCTTGATCATCGGGACTCATGTGATCTGCCGATATGATCAGATGTTTGGTTGGCGGCTTGATCACACCACCGTCTATTGCTTGCTTATATAGCTTTGCTTTACGTACGCTGCTGCTCAGGTAAATGTTGGGCACCCCGGCATCCAGGTAATTTCGTTCGGAGATAAGAAATATGGCTACAAATAATGTTATGCCTATACCGGCAACCATCTTATTGTAAGCAACCGATCCTATAGCGGCAGCTACAATGATCAGCAACACCGCAAATGCGGCCTGCAACCATCTTTGTTCCAGCCTTATAGTAACAACGGCCGGCCCAATGGTAAGCAGCAACAGGCCAAACAATGCTAATACCACATATCCGGAATTTGCATTGCCTATGAACTGTGGCCTGTTCTTATTTTTTACTACAAGGTAAACAGTAACAGTAAGTAAGATAAAGAGCGTTGTAATGATAGGCAGCGATTTATAAAATGCACTAAGCCAAAGGTATGGGTAGCCCGAGAGGTATTCCGGGCCGGAATTGAACTGGATCAGGTCGAGCAATGCATCTTGCAGGTATTTTGCAGCACTGGCAGGGGAAAAACGGATGTGCGTATTGCCGGTACCCATGAAAAAGGAGATGTGGTATACCTGCTGTTTTATAAGGTAGTTTATAGCTACCGATCCTACTAACAGCGTTGCTAAAGAGCGTTTATGGACCGCCTTTAGTTTTGATAATGTAGGAATGAAGAGTGCGCCGAGCATGAATAGGAATAAAACTATGTAACGCTCGTGGGTATAGATACATAGGTTGGCGAGCAGTATCGACATTAAAAGGCTACGAAAATTCTGATCATATGTATTTTGGGGCCGGGTAGTTTTTAACCAGTAATACAAACTGCCGAGGAAAAATAACACGGCGCTTACTTCCATAGCACCGCCGTTGTAAAGCTGGGTAATATTGTAAAAATTGAAGCGAGACAGCCCGACGAGCAGACCCAGAAGGCATGAGAAAAAAATGTTCCTCAAAAACAGGTCTGCTATTTTAATGAATATCAATGCACAGAGAGTCTGCATTACAGCATTGAAATAAAAATATAGAGAGACATGGTTGCCCAGCGTGGCGATGAGTAACCTGATCAGCCAGGTATTTACCGGCCTGTACTTTTGCGATTCAAGTATGATGTCCAGGTCGGTTTTAGTTCTGTATGATTCGTATATGCCGAGATCATCGCCGTAAATAACCTGTGTTTGCCAATGCCCGAACCATAGTATAATAATTGCCAGCAGTGGAAAGAACAATAGCAACAACTGCTTGTTGCTGATATATTCATTGTTCTTGTTTGCTGCTAGTATCATTATTGCAGGTAAATAGGAAAAGAGTAAAATGTTTGCGTGAAACTACGGCGAAACATTTATGAATTAACGATCTTTTCCAAAGTTGTTTTCATTGTCTGCCGGTTGAAGAAGTGCTGCACATAGTTTTTACCGAAGGAAGCCAGCTGTACCCATGCAGCTTGGTTGTTGTATAACCGGATCACTTCTTCAGCAAAAGGTAGTGCCTGGTCCAGGTCTTTATAGGGAAATTCACCCGATTTGTTCAGGCCTTCAAATGCTTTGCTTGTTCCTACTACTGGTACTCCCTTTGCCATGGCTTCTATTACCTTGCCTTTTACGCCTGCGCCACTGGTGAGCGGAACTACGGCAATACGGGCGGTACGGTACAATTCTTCAAGCTTGTCGATGCTTACGTCCGGCATCACCGTTACCGAATTGAACTGTTGACCATAATCGAGCACAAACTCCGGCATTTCAGAGCCGACAATGGTAATGTGAATGCCCGCAGCCTCAATAGTAGGGTATATCTCTGCCATGAACCATTTCATAGCATCCTGGTTTGGTGGGTGATGAAATCCGCCCACAAACAAGATTCCTTTACGTTCATCGTATCCCGGTGTGTTGTCTTGCACATCAAAGAAGTAGGGCGGTATATAGTGCAGTGGTGTTTTTGTCGAACTTTCCAGGTATTTAATTTCGTCGTAGCTGATCATTAACGCATGGTCTACGTTAGCATACATAAAGTCCTCGTCCGCCCTCACTTTCTTCAGCAGCGGTTTTAGTTCTGCTTTGCCGTCGCGTTCTATTTCGGCTTCCAGGCGCAGGTAGCCCAGGTCGTGGCCATAATAAATGGTCTTGCCTTTATAGTGGTGATTGTTCAGATATTTTAAATAAGGGATGCAGATAGACGACCTGCTCAGCAGTATGGCGTCAAACTTATTCATGTTTGCGCTGAAGAAGCCCTCCCATTCGTGATGAAAGTACACATATGCATCGCCGTGTAATACCTCTACACCTTTTTCCTGCAACAACTTGGTGTAACTATACTCCGGGTACATATTGGGTACCAGGAATTTTACATTATAGCCAAGGTCCAGCAGGCAATCTACAAAGTTGTTGATAGTGCGGGAACCTGCATCTTTATCAACGGTAGGTACATTATGGTCTAGTATCAGGATGTGTTTTTTACCGGCAGACCTTTCCCGCTCCGTGAAAATGCTCTTGATATTAGGCGCTTTATGCTGCAATACGTGCTGCCATTTATCGTAAAACTTTTTAGTGTTTACCACCTGGTACTGCTTTACGCCCGATTTAAGGTCGGTGCCGTGCGATACGCCCTCGTAATGAATGACCCTGGAGAAGGGCTGATACCATACCTCGTAGCCTTTGTCTCTTACTGCAAAGCACAGATCGCTGTCCTCGCAGTAGGCAGGCGCGTATCGTTCATCAAAGCCGCCAATATCGTCCCACAGTTCTTTGCGGATCATCAGGGATGCCCCGGAAACATAGTCCACCTGCTTTACATAATTGTATTCCGGCTTGGATGCATTATCCCGGTGACCGTAATTAATGGCGCTGCCGTTCTGCCATATCACGCCGCCTGCCTCTTGCAGCTTGCCGTCGGGGTATAAGAGCATAGAACCTACTATACCAGCTTTAGGGAAGCGTTTGAAAACATTCAGCAATTCCTGTAGCCAGTTTCCTGTAATGCGCGTATCGTTGTTTAGGAATATTATATATTTTCCCCTGGCCTTTTTTGTCGCCGCATTGCAGTTTTTCAGAAACCCCATATTCTGCGGCTGCCTGATCAATACCAGGTTTTCGAACTGGGTAAGCAAAACCGACATGTCTTCAGGTGAATGATCGTCTGTTACAATTATTTCGAAATCCGAAAAGGTTTTGTCTTCGTATATAGACCGGATACAGTTATAGGTAAAGTCGAGCTGGCCGTATGTGGGGATAATAATAGAAACTAATGGACCGGTGGTTTGTGGTAATACCAGCTTTTCAGACTTGTCGTATTCCACAGAAAAAGCAGCCCAGTCATAGCTCCAGCCCACAGCTTCGTCGGTAGCGCCCGATTTGATGTGCAGTACGCTCCTGATACCGGTCAAAAGTCCTTTTTCTTTTATCTCTTCAAACAGGATGGAGAGATTTTCCGCTTTTTTAGGGCTTTTGGCAAATTTTCCGATATATGAAATGTACTTTTTAAACTTATTGATCATCAGCACTTTTTTTAACGCGTCGGCGAGGCGGATTTCCGACGAAAATGGCTGCAAATATATTTCAATTTGTGCAAGGCTATGTTATAGGGTTCACAATTATGCCTTCAGGCGCTTCTTTTGGCGGAAGTCAGTATGCTCTGTGGTCAGGTTGGGATTGTAAAAAGGGTCGTTATTGATCAGTTCTCCCCACTTATTTTTAAAATAGGTCATGTCATGCTCATGTTGTTTCCAGGCGGTATGGCTGCGGAAAGGATGCCCCCTGGTGGCCGATTCATAGTGGTATAGCTCAACAGATGGTATATATACATTATAATACCCCCGTTCTGTTAGCTTCAGGCAAAAGTCAACATCGTTAAATTCTACAGGTAGCGCCTCGTCCATGCCGTTCACTTCCCGGTATACCTCCCTGCGCACCATAAGGCAGGCCGCAGTTACTGCCGAACAATTATTTACTGACTGTATATAATTAAAGTATACATCTGATTCTTTAGGGAAATTGATGAACGAATGAGACGCTCCATCGCCTACGCCCAGCACCACACCGGCATGTTGTATGGTCTCATCGGGGAATAACAGTTTTACACCCACAGCCCCTATATGCGGCAATTGTGCATAACCCATCATGCGCTCCAGCCAGTCAGCCTGTAGTATCTCCACATCGTTATTCAGCATCAGGATATATTCCCCGGTGCTTTCCGCTACACCCAGGTTGATGAGCTTTGAGAAGTTGAACGGAAAACTGGCATCGATGCATTTGAAGAATGATGCATATTTTTCTTTGTACTCTTCTACAAGATCGAAAAATGCTGGTGTTGTACTGTTATTATTGAGCAGGACGATCTCAAAATCTTTATAGTGGGTGAGCTCAACAATAGACTCAATGGTCGTTCGGAGCATCGGCACATTGTCTTTTGTTGGTATGATGATGCTGACCTTGCCTGGTTTGGTTATTGCGTAGTCTATAAAGAAAACACCCTCTGCTGCCGAGTCTGCGATTACCTCGCCGGGCGTGCCACGCCTTATAAGCGTAGCTTCTAATATTTGTTTTTGTTCCTTGTGGAAACTCCTGGTCAATTCCTCTTGGTACAATACTTTAGCTATATGCCCTATCTCAGTAGCCTTTTCTGATGCTCTCAGCAACAGGTCGTAGTTGTAGTAAAACGGAAAAGCTGTATTAATGCCGCCTATTGTATTATACAATGCAGTCTTTACAAGGAAGCAGTTACCTATATAATTTCTTGACAATAGTGCATCTGGCGACCAGCCGGGCTTAAAGTAGGGTTGCGGATGGTTGCGGTGCATATTCACCACCTCATCGGCATAAAGTACGTCGCAATCAGGGTTGTTGTTGGCGTATTGGGCAAATTCTGTTAGCGCATTTGTTGTCAGGTTGCCAGCATCCGCCGCGAAGAGGAGGAAATCGCCTTCTGCCGCCTGGGCCAATATGGCCATTTGTGCAGCTGGCTCTTCCGAATTTCCTGTTACCACGTATACTCTATTGTCTTTGCCGCACAAGCCTGCTACAAAACTTTGTGTGTTTTTTTCTGTCTCCGGGAAGTTATAGATCAACATTTCCCAGTTAGTGTAGGGCTGATCTAAAATGCGTCTCAACGGCTTGGCGTTAAAGGAAAATGTTTCATTATCTACCAATATGCTGATTAGAGGATGAGTGGTCAACCGATCTGGTTCAGTTGCTTTTTCCTGTGTCGCCAGCCAATCCTTAAATGATATTTCATGCTCCTTTTCCAGCCCGAATCTCTGGCTCAGAGTTTTCACTTTGCGCCACAGAAATGCCAAACCGGGCTTTGTAAACAGGAAATGACCCAGCTTCAGCGCACTTTTTACGGGCGATTCTTCGGGAGACGATATTTTGTCGAGTAGTTTTTTCATGCTGCCGCTGGCTGCATAAAGATAAGGTGCAGAAGTAAGATGTAAGAAATATCAGAAAAGCTGGTTGTATTTTTCGCAGATCTCTACCGCAGTGCCGCTGTGTACCAGCGTGCCGCCGTCCAGTAATATGGCTTTATTGCATATTTTCTGCACGTCGTCGGGGAAGTGCGATACGAAGAGGATGGTCTTGCCTTCGGCCTTGATATCGAATATCTTCTTCATGCATTTTTGCTGAAATCCCTGGTCGCCTACGGCTAAAACTTCATCGATGATCAGGATGTCAGCATCATTAGCAACAGAAATAGAGAAGGCCAGGCGAGCTAACATACCGGAGGAATAGCGCTTGGCTGGCATGCGCAGGGCCTCTTCGCTCAGTTCAGAGAAATCGGCTATGCTTTTTATCACATCTGCCTTGCCCTTACGTGGCCTGCCATAAAGAGACAGCAGCAGGTTCATATTTTCATACCCGGTCAATTCCAGTTCCAGACCGGCGCCTATGGCAAGAATAGGGGCAAAGGTGCCATTAATGGTTACTTTCCCTTCCTGTGGTTTGATGAGCCCGGCAATGGTACGCAGCAATGTACTCTTGCCCGATCCGTTGCGTCCCAGCACGCCCATACATTCGCCACGCTTCACCTCGAAAGAGATATTTTTCAATATCACTTTGTTGGTAAAAGGGTTTTTGCGCTGCGTAGCAAGGTCTTTTATGGAGTGAATGCCCATATTATTCTGCCAGAAGCTGACAGTGACATTGTCGAACGATATGAGGCTATCTGTACTCATGCTATGCTACACTATATGGCAGAAATGAACTGCTGTTTTAATTTGTTGAAAATAAAATAGCCAAGGGCAAACATGGTAAATGATATAGCTATACACTGCAGCCACATGGTAGCCGAGGGTAGTTGATTCTCGTGAACGATGGTCCGCTCTGCATCAATAAAATAGTACACCGGGTTCAATTGCAGTAGCAGCGGGTGGAATTTGGTGATGATCTCTTTAGGGTAGGCTATAGGCGTAAGGTAAAAAAGAGCAGGCTGTATGGTTGTCCACAGGATGCCGATGTCGCGGAAAAAGACATTAAGCGAACATAAGATCATTGTAAGCCCAAACGAGAATATGCTGAAAAGAATAGCAATGGGGATGACCAATAGTAACTTGAACGAATAGATAATGCCAAACCAGTTCATGGCCACAAAGAAAATACCCAGGGTCAATGTCAGGTTGAACAGTTCGCTGATCGTTTCTGACAGCGGAAAGAACATGACCGGCACATTGATGGATTTGATGATGCCTGCTGAATTGATGATACTGCCTATAGACTGATTGGTGATATTGGAAAAGAAAAACCAGAAGACGAGGCCAGAGGTAGCATACAACACATAGTTATTAGTAGATACCTGCTTGCTGAATACTACGATAAATATCATAAGGTACAGCAATGGCTTAAAAAAGCCCCACAGGAAACCGGCGATGGAGTTTTTATACCTTAAAATAATGTTACGCTTGCTTAACGCATATAGGCGTGTTATTTCCTGCACCTTGAATATTTTGTTGATATTTACACCCCGGATAAAGACCGCTGCTAAAAATAAATGAATTTTTTTATAAATGCCCGCTTTCTAACACAACCCATATCGGGGGTGCAAAGGTATGCAATTGAGTGTAGCAGGCAAATAAAAGCTATTTACCCGCAGGTTGTGTTTTTATGCCCGCACAATATTGTGCATCATAGTATTGCGGATGAACTGGGTGCAATTACCATAGGCAGCCGTAAAGGGCATATGTGGGAGCAGTTGGATCTGGCAACGTATATGAAAAAACAAGGTGATGCCGTTCTGCTGAACCTTGCCAATACAGCTCCATTGTCGTATAAGAATAATTTTGTGGTTATTCACGACCTGGCATTCTTTCATCATTCTGAGTGGAACTCCCGGTGGTTTGCTATGTGGTATAATTACCTGGTACCCCGTTTGGCCCAACGCAGCCGACATATTTTTACAGTAAGTAATACCATACGGCAAGAATTGGTGCAGTATTACCACGTACCGGAGCATAAAGTATCGGTCACCTATAATGGCGTGGGGGAGCGCATGCTCATCAAACAGCGCAATATCCCCAAAGAAAAGATAATATTATCCGTAGGCACTTTCAACAAACGGAAGAACCAGCATACTTTGGTGAAGGCATTTCTGCAGAGCAAAATAAAAGATGAGTATATGCTGGTGCTGGCCGGCGACCGAAATAAGATATTCGCTGACAGCGGTATAACAGATGAGCTGGCTGGCGATCGCATCAAAATATATGAGAAGCTCACAGATATAGACCTGGTAGATCTGTATCAACGGGCCGAAGTGCTGGTCTCGCTCTCGAACTACGAAGGTTTTGGGATACCGATCATAGAAGGTCTGTTTTTTGGGTGCAAGGTGCTGTGCTCAGATATTCCGGTGTACAAAGAGCTCTTTAGTGATGTAGCAGTGTTTTGCGAGCAAAATGACGTGGCGGGCGTTGCCGTGAAACTAGAGCAGGTAACAGGCTCAGCTGCGTCTCCCAAAGAAGCAGTGGACAGGCTATTAGATGATTATAACTATAAAAGGGCAGCAGAAGTGATTGTAAATAAATTTAAAGAGCTGAGTTAGATTAACTTTGCGACTCTTTGCTTGAAAAGGCTTTAATGAAAATAGCATTTGTACACGACTGGTTTAAGGCTAATGGTGGTGCCGAAAAGGTTGCCGGTGAGATATTGGATATCTACGCCGGGCATGATGTGACCGTGTACACATTGTTCAATAAATTCAACGAGGCAGACAGGAACGAAATATTGAAGGATAGGGTAGTGAAGACATCTTTGATGCAATACATCCCCTTCGTGTCTAAGATATACAGGTATATGTTGCCGGTAATGCCATGGCTGATGAAGCAGTTCCGCCTGAAAAACTATGATGTCATTATTTCCACCAGCCATGCGGTTGCGAAGGGTATTGGTGCTGATCCCGGAATATTGAACATCTGCTATTGTCATTCACCCATGCGCTATGTATGGGATATGTATGACGATTATGTAGCGCATCATGCAGTGGGGAAATTTTTTCTATACAAATGGTTCATCCATTATATAAGAAAATGGGACCTGAAAACCGCTGCCAATGTGCATTACTTTGTCGCTAATTCAGAGCATATAAGAAAGCGCATCCGCGATAGCTACAACAGGGATGCAACGGTTATTTATCCACCCGTGCGAACAGAAAAATTTACTTTGAACGAGGGCCCGCGCCAGGACTATTATTTATGTCTTGGCAGGTTTGTGCCGTACAAAAAGATAGATATGATCGTACGTGCTTTTCAGCAGATGCCCGACAAAAAGTTAGTGCTGATAGGCGAGGGGTATGGCACCCAACAATTTACCGAGATACTGCAACATTCAAATAATATAGAATGGCTGGGTTATCGCAAGGATGAAGAAATGATAAAATACATACAGGAGGCCCGCGCGTGCATATTTGCCGCCAAAGAAGACTTCGGTATTTTGTGTGTAGAAGTGCAGGCCTGCGGCACGCCGGTGCTGGCGCTGGATTATGGTGGTTATAAGGAAACAGTGAAGGACGGGGTGAGCGGATATCTTTTTGCAGAACAGACAGAAGAAGATGTGATAGCTGTGGTTAAGAAGTTGGAGCAACATCCGCTTACAGATAATAATGCGATCAGGGAAAATTCGTTAAGGTTCTCTGACGAGCGATTCAGGCGTGAATTCTCCGGATTTGTAGATAATTGTTACAAAGAGTTTTATGGAACAGCAAAGTAGCCACCCAGCGGATAGATATGTGGCGATATTGCTGATGCTGTCGTTCTTCCTGCCCATGCACGTGCAGGTGTTGGTGCTATTCCCTGGCTGTGCCTATTTTGTTTATCGTACCATTAAAGACAATCAAACAACACCCCGCAGCAACTACCTGGCTGCGCTGTCGCTAGGTGTGTTATATATATTATACCTGTTTGCGCCGTTTTTTATACCTGCGGCTCATTTGCAATCCGCTAATTCACTAAGGGAGACACGTGTAGGGTATCTGTTGTTGCCGCTCGTTTTTGCGGCAATAGGCCAGCAAAAGCTAAAGGCTATTTTCAGCCAGTTGTTATACTTCGTTTACTTTTCAGTTGGTATCTGCCTGCTGGCCAATGCCTGGTTCGTTGTCCACTTTGCACTGTCTCCGGGCGGATTTAAGGGCGTGAATCATGTCACTTATCGTATTTTCTTCGAGGAGCTGACGCAGATACACCCTACCTACATAAGTATGTACCTGGTGTTTTCTATAGGTATACTGTTAACCAATGCAGCCAGGCTCAACCGTACTATAAAGTATATACTATTCTACACATTGGTGGTGTTGTTATTGCCGTTGCTGGCCAAGTCTCCGCTATTGGCGTTGGGTGTTATCATGCTGCATGCTGCATGGCTGAAGCGAAAAGAGCTGATACGTTACAAATGCCTGTTCCTGGGGATGATCGCGGTCATGGCGGCATCTTACCTGTTCATCCCATTTGTAAGTCAGCGGGCGAACGAGATGGCGGGGATAACCGCAAGCGTAAAGCAAAATGTGACTGACAACTCAATCCATGAGCGTAAAATGATACTGGAGGCCGACCTGGATATGATAAAGCGCTACTGGCTCTGGGGATGCGGGCCTGGTAAGGTGCGGTATATATTGCGAATAAAATATTTATTCTATTCGCTGTATTATGGTCGCGACGTAGGCGCGTTCGATCCGCACAACGAATATTTTTATCACTGGCTTAGTTTTGGCCTGACCGGGATAATATTGTTCCTGGTATCACTTTTCATGCATTTTTGGTCGGCTATCAGCCGCAGGCAATACCTTTATCTTTACCTGCTACTCACGATGTGTATCACATTTTTTACAGAAAGTGTGTGTGCTACACAACGTGGCGTGGTTTTATGGGCTTTCTTTACCTCGCTGTTATATTTTTATAATAAACCGGCCGAATTGGAAGAGTAGGTAAATCTTATCTCTTATTTTTTACCTTTGTTCGCATTTTGAAAAATATGGTACATGTTTCTATAATTAATAAATCGCCGCACGAGACACCGGCCTACCAGACCTCCGGCTCAAGCGGTATGGACCTGAGAGCATGGTTGCCGGAACCGGTGACGCTTAAGCCCATGGAGCGTAAGTTAATACCTACTGGTTTATATATGGCATTGCCGGAAATGTACGAGGCGCAGATACGCCCACGCAGTGGATTGTCTATAAAGCGTGGCCTTACGCTGGTGAATACTCCCGGAACCATAGACAGCGATTATCGCGGAGAGATCATGATACCTTTGATCAATCTTTCTACAGAAGACCAGGTGGTGAATGACGGTGAACGTATTGCCCAGATGATAGTTGCCAAGTACGAGAAAGTTGTGTGGAACGAGGCAGAAACACTTGAGGAAACGCAACGTGGCGCAGGTGGCTTTGGCCATTCAGGCGTTTAATGAAAAATCATTTTAAATTTTAATACAAACTAACAGATGAATATTATTATCCCAATGGCAGGAATGGGTAAGCGTATGCGCCCGCACACGCTTACTACTGCAAAACCGCTGCTGCATGTTGCCGGCAAACCAATTGTTCAGCGTCTTGTTGAAGACATACTGGCTACCAGTAATGAAAAAGTGGAAGAGATCGCTTTTATCATAGGTCCTTCTTTCGGTAAAGAAGTAGAGAATCACCTGGTTCAGGTGGCAGCAACGCTTGGTGCTAAGGGTGTTATTTGCTACCAGCAAGAGGCATTGGGAACAGCACATGCTATTCTTTGTGCATCAGAGCAGTTGAAAGGTAATGTGTTCATTGCCTTTGCAGACACACTATTCGATGCTAAATTCAGCATTGATGCCAGCAAAGACGCTATCGTTTGGACACAGAAAGTAGAAGATCCTTCTGCATTTGGAGTGGTGAAGCTGAATGCGAACAACGAAATAGAAGCATTTGTAGAAAAGCCTAAGGACTTTGTATCAGACCTTGCGATCATTGGTGTTTACTATTTCCGTGATGGTGAAGGCCTGAAGAAGGAACTGCAGCGCCTGATAGACAACAAGATAATGCTGAAGGGTGAATACCAGATCACTGATGCGATGGATCACATGTTGCAGAACGGTGTTAAATTCTATACCGACCAGGTGCAGGAGTGGCTGGATTGCGGCAATAAGGATGCTACTGTTTACACCAATCAGCGTATCCTGGAGATCAAGAAAAATGAAAAGATGGTGTCCGATAATGTTACCCTCGAGAACTCAACGGTTATTGCGCCATGTTTCATTGCCGATGGTGTGGTTATCCGTAATTCGGTGGTAGGGCCGCACGTATCGCTGGGTAAGGGTGTGGTTGTTGAAGACTCCCGCATTGTGAATAGCATATTAGGTGAAAAGACGATTGTTAAAAATGCTAACCTCAGCAATTCTATGTTGGGAAAAGAGGTAAATTACAGTGAGAAGCCAAGGGAAATGAGCCTTGGTGATTTTTCAACACAAATATGAGATCACACCTTTTAAGGTTTATAGCTGTGCCATTGTTTGCAATATTATTTGCAAACAATGCGCATAGCCAGGAAGTATTAGACACCCTTGCTCATCGCCCCGACATTAATTACGTGAAGATAAACGATGTCTTTTTTGAGGCAACCAGGGCCAAGCAGCATGGTGATGTGCTGAAGGCGATGGAGCTGTTTGAAGAATTGGCCAAACTTGACCCAAAGAATCCGGTGAGTTTTTACGAATTATCGCAACTATATGCCGACGATCGTAAGGTGGATAAGGCGGAGGCCAATATAAAAAAGGCGGTAGCGCTTGCCAAAGACAACAAATGGTACAGTATATCTTATGCCGCCATCCTGGCGGGACAGGGCAAATATGCCGATGCTGCTGCCATAGCTGCTGAGCTGGCTGACAAAGAGAACGGAGACGCATCGTATGCAGGACAGGCGGCCGACTACTATGAGCGGGCTAAAGATTACAGATCGGCACTTAAATACATAGATAAGGCCCTTGTGTTGGGTAGCGACGAAGACCTGCTGGTGATGAAGATCCGCATATACCTGCAGATGAAGCAATACGATAAAGCTGCCGAGGTAGGACAGCAAATGATAGCAGCTGATCCCCGAAATATCAGGTATTATAAATTGCTGGGCGATGTATACGAAAGCAACGATATGCCGGAAAAGGCATTGAAGGTATACCAGGATGCTAATAAACTTATGCCTGATGAGCCGCTGATAGAAATAGGTCTTGCAGACGGCTACCTGAAGATGAAGGATACAGCCAATTTTCGTAAGTATGTGCGGAAGTCGGTAACAAGTCCCCGCCTGGAGACTGCAACCCAGTTGCAATTCTTGTATGTATACATACAAAGTCTTAAGGAGAGCGAGCAAACATCTGAGGGCATGTCAATATTATCAGTACTGCTACAGCAACATCCGGATGATCCGAAGTTATTGAGCACTTACGGCGACTTTCTTGCATCGGATATGCGGATAGACAGTGCCATTGTTTTGTATAAGCGTTCAATTGCCTTAAAAGCATCCGATTTTGAAGTGTGGAGCCGGTTGCTTAATGCTTATGCGTTTCAGAATAACTCCGATTCGCTGATCAAATACAGTGAAAAGGTGATGCGCTTGTTCCCCAACCAGGCCATTGTACATTACTATAATAGCCTCGGCCATTATAACAAGAAGGAATACCAACCGGCCGTTAAAGCCATGAACCGGGCAATAGATATGTTGCCCGATAATGATACCAAGAAGCAAGCCGAGTTTTATTCCATGCTCGGGGAGATATACAATGCCGCAAAGCAGTTCGCCGAATCGGATAAGGCATTCGACCAGTCGCTGAAGGATGACCCCCAGAATGCATCTGTGCTGAACAACTACGCTTACTTCCTGTCTGAAAGGGGAGAGCGTCTGTCTAAGGCAAAAGAAATGTCGGAGCAGTCGTTAAATCTCCGACCGAATGAGAGTACCTTCCTGGATACTTATGGCTGGATCCTTTATAAGATGGGTGACTATGACAAGGCCAAAGAAAATATTGAAAAGGCCGCAACCAATCCAAGAGCTGACGGCACGATATTCGACCACCTGGGCGATATCTACTTCAAATTGAACAACAGGGCCAAAGCAGTTGAGAACTGGAAGCTGGCCAAACAAAAGGGTGCACCTAATCCCTTATTAGATAAAAAGATCAGTGAAGAAAAATTGTATGAATAGAATAATATGGAGTTGTTTGTCTGTGGTATTCATGATGACGCTCCATTCCTGTTCTTTGTTGCGTTTATCGCCAAAGAAAAAAGATGGCACGGCTGTTATTGTTGATACCACTAAGTCGGTTGTTACGGTAGCTCACCCTTTGTTATGGCCTGCGCCCGATACTTTAGCTGATGTCCCGGATACTACAGGTATGATGAAGAAGCTGGTAGATATGGTATCGCCTGTTTTTAATAACAGGTTGCAGTACACCACTTTTTCGGGTAAGGCCAAAGTGCATTTCGAAAGCCCTGAAAATAAGCAAGATTTTACTGCCAACATCCGGTTGAAAAAGGACTCCGCTATCTGGATAGACATTACTGCCCTCGGCGGTATGTATCATGCGGCGCGTGTGTATATAACTGTTGATAGTTTTTTTATGATCGTTTATAACGATAAGGTGGTGAATAAGCTTGCACTGAAAGATGTGGCTAAAATACTACCTACACAAGTTGATTTTCAGTCCCTGCAACGGTTGATAACCGGTGAGCCTTTGCGCGATGGAACTATCCGCAAAGTAGTGTCGCTCGATGCATCCTGGTTGCTTACTGTGGCTGATGACAGCTACAAGCAGGATATGGAGTATCGTAAAAAGGACAGTGCCTTATTGAACAACCAGGTCAACACTATTGCGCCAAACGGCCCTCAGGCCACATTGCGGTACGATAATTTTGACGTGGTAGGAGATCGTAAAATAGCTACATCAAGGTCTGTTACCATACAGAATGGGGCAGACAAATTCCTCCTGGAAATGGAAATTGAAGATCCGGCTTTTGAAAAGCAGTTTGAAATGCCGTTCAACGTGCCTAAAAATTACACGGTTAAATAATTTTTTTAAATCCCAGGAACCAAATTCCAAAGTCCAGTGACAACAACTGAAAATTTATAGCTGAGGTGCAACTTTAATGCGCTGCTTCAGAGTATCGTTTTGTGATTTCATGTCAGGGTCGGGAAAAAAGGAAACTCGAATGGGGATATTTGGTTCTTGTTTTTTGGTGCTTGGTTCTTGAAAATTGGTGCCTGAATAATGCAGAGTTGTTGTTTTATTATTAAAACCTATATCGTTATAACGCGCCATTCAAACTATAAACGGATATTTGCGCCCATATAATGAGCATGAAAATTGGAATAGTCTGCTATCCTACGTTTGGCGGCAGTGGTGTACTGGCCACTGAACTGGGCATGGCATTGTCTGATAAAGGGTACGAGGTACATTTTATTACCTATGAGCAACCCGTAAGGCTGAGCCAGAGTTTTCACCCTAATATTTACTTCCACGAGGTAAAGGTGCCTACCTATCCTTTATTTGCATTCCCACCATACGAAACGGCACTTGCCAGCGCTATGGTGAATGTGATCAATAACAATAAGCTCGACCTGTTGCACCTGCACTATGCCATCCCGCATGCATCTGCCGCATTCTTTGCCCGGCAGATACTAAAGAAATCCGGGGCAGATATACCATTCATTACCACGTTGCACGGTACGGATATTACGCTGGTGGGCAGGGATACAACCTATGCGCCGGTGGTTACCTTCTCTATCAACGAGAGCGATGCCATCACGGCGGTGTCTGAAAATCTACGCGAGGAAACATTGAGGTCGTTCCCTATAGAAAAGCCGATACATGTCATCCCCAATTTTGTGGATGTCAAGCGCTTCCACCAAACGGATAAAAAGCACTTCAAGCAAATGCTGGCACCCGATGGTGAGCGGATATTAGTGCACGTGTCCAACTTCAGGCCGGTAAAGAGGGTAGAAGATGTGATCCGGATATTTGATAGTGTGCGCACCGAGATACCGTCTAAGCTATTGATGATAGGAGATGGCCCTGAGCGGCTGAAGGTGGAAGAAATGGCCCGGGAACGAGGCATATTTGATGATGTACGCTTTTTAGGTAAGCAGGAGCAGATAAGTGAGATACTAAGCATTGCGGACCTGTTCTTACTGCCATCGGCTACGGAGAGCTTTGGGTTGTCGGCGCTGGAGGCCATGGCCTGCGGTGTGCCCGTAATATCAACCAATACCGGGGGATTGCCGGAGATAAATCTTAATGGTAAGACCGGTTACCTGAGCGATGTTGGCGATGTAAGGTCTATGGCTGCAAATGCTATCAGTATCCTTAAAGATGAAGATACATTGGCCCATTTTAAGAAAGCAGCCTTAACACAGGCAAAGAAATTTGAAAAACAGCACATCATTCCCCTGTATGAGCAGCTATACACCGATGTAGTAGCAGGATATAAGCGATAACATTGCGTTAACCTACAGTGTAGTTAACATTAAAGTAATATTCAGGACGCAATTTCATAACACAGGCCACGCCCGTTTCGGGGGTGGCCGTTTTAATTTTGCCAAAAAATAAAAAGATGGCAAAATATTACCTTTCTCTAATGTTTCTTTTCCTGGGATTTAGCTCTTTCGCGGGCGTGATCAAAGGCTCTGTGGTCGAGGATAAGAACAATTCGCCAATGGTAAGCGTTGTCATATCGTACAAGGCTGTAGATTCTTTAAATGGTTCCAATGGCGGCGGTATAAGCGATATCGATGGTAAGTTTGAACTGACTGGCCTGAAGAAAGGCGATTATGTCGTAACCTTTAGCTACATCAATTTTACTAAAGAGACCCGCGCTGTAAAGGTAGAGGGTGGCGATGTGGTGCTGGACATCCGCATGAAAGAGCAGGTGCAGGAAATGCAGGCAGTGGAGATAAAGGCCAAGAAGACCACCAATACCGAAGCTGCGGTTATCAATGAGATAAAAACAAGTAATGCCGTAGTAAGCGGTACCAGCTCTTCGCAGATATCTAAGTCTATGGACAGGAATGCAGCTGATGTTGTAAAGCGCATACCCGGTGTATCAATACAGGACGATCGTTTTGTGGTAGTACGCGGTTTGCCTGATCGTTATAACTCGGTATGGTTGAATGACGCCGGTGCGCCAAGCAGCGAGGCCGATAAAAAATCTTTTTCCTTTGATATCATTCCAAGTGGCCTGATAGACCGCGTTCTGGTATTTAAAACTCCATCTCCGGAACTGCCCGGCGATTTTGCAGGTGGTATGGTGAAGGTGTACACTACATCTTTGCAGGATAAGAACTCTATATCTGTGAGCCTGCAAACATCGAGCAGGGAATACACTACCGGCACTACATTTTTACATAATCAGCCCTCTAAAACAGACTGGTTGGGGTATGATGATGGCAGCCGCAACATCCCGGCGGGTACACCTGCTATCCTGGATAAGGCAACACCAGGGCAGGATAACGTAGCTATAAGCAGGGCGTTTAAAAACGACTGGATAATTAATAGCAAAACTACATCGCCAGATATGCGTTTTTCTATGGCCTACACCACGGGGTTAAAGGCTAAGAAATTCCGACTGGGCAATACGTTTGGTGTTACCTATTCTAATACTTATTCTGTATTGTCTGTAAACAGGCAGGATTGGGATTCTACCAAAAACAGGAATTATAATTATAACGACCGCAACTATAGCAATTCTGTAAATGCCGGCTTACTGGATAACGTAGGATTTTCTATGGGTAACACCAAGATAGAATTCAAGAACCTGTACAGTCAGATCGGTAAATCAGTGTTGCTGGTAAGAGATGCGCCTATGGATTCGAGCCAGGGTGGTATGAGGGGCTATGCAATGGGCTACGATAGTAAAGCCACATACTCAACGCAGCTTAGCGGCAGCCATAAGAACAACGACGAAACAAGGAAGTATACCTGGACACTGGGATATAACGACCTGTTCAAAAATCAGCCGGATCTCAGGAGGATAAAGTATAGCCAGTATATACAGGGTACAGATACATTCTTTAGGGCAAACGTAGCTAATACTGTGGACCCTAACTTTGGCGGCGGACGTTACTATTCTACACTGTATGAGAAGGTGTACAGTTTCAATCACCAGTTTTCTCAGAAGATCAAAGTAAACAAGGATTTCAGTTTTTGGCTGAACGCAGGTAACTACATAGAACTGAAGAGAAGGGCGCTGAATATTCGCAAATTCTCCTATACACTTAGGTCGGGCATCGGCACCAATCCTGAACATAAAGATTCTTTGTTGAAGTCTGATATCAATACCATATTCGCTGATCAGAATGTCGGCGGTAAGAACGACTTTATTGTGAGTGAGGATTACGATGCATCAGACAGGTATAGTGCCAAGAACGACCTGGTAGCCAGCTTCATTTCATTGAACATACCGGTGACCAAAAAGATAAACGTGGTAGGTGGTGTAAGGAATGAGATCAATACTCAGTCTTTACGAGCATTCTTCAGTACTGATACGCTCACGCCTGTTATACGCACAAACTACTTCCTGCCTTCGGTAAATATCTCTTACAACTTTTCTGACAAGAGCCTGATCAGGGGCGCTTATGGTAAGACGCTGAACAGGCCTGAATTCAGGGAATATGCACCTGTTGGTTACTACGACTTTGAAAATGTTATGTTCATCAAAGGATCGCTGCAGAGAAGCAATGTAAATACTGTTGGTGATACACTCAAAACAGCCACTATACAGAACTTCGATCTGCGTTATGAGTTTTATCCATCGGCCGGCGAAATGATCCATATCGGCGGTTTTTATAAAATGATCAATGCGCCCATCATCCGCGTGTTAGATCCTCAGGCTGTAGGTGACAACAAGACAGTGACTTATGTGAACAGTAAGGATGGCTATTGCGCAGGCCTGGAACTGGATATGAGGAAGAACCTGGGCTTCCTGGATAGTAAGCTGGGTACAAACTTCCTGAGAGACATCAGCTTTGTTGGTAACTTCACAATAGCCACAAGCAAGTCGCGCCTGGATACTACAATTAAACACTACCAGATACCGGTATTTACGATGCAGGGCCAGTCGCCTTACCTCGTCAATATGGGATTGTATTATCAAAACGATCTGTCTGGTCTGAAGGGCTCTGTTTTGTATAACGTATATGGAGCAAGGTTGTATGCAACCGGTACTATTATGAACAGCGGTGAAAGTATTGGTGAGTTGCCATTCCAGTCGCTGGACATCCTGGTGTCTAAGTTGATAAAGAAACACTACCTCATCAATTTGGGCGTACAGAACCTGCTCAATTCTGAAGTGTCTTTTGTGAAAGACAGCGACAGGAATGGTAAATTCGATTCTAAGATCGATCGTCCTTTTACGAACTACAGGCCTGGCCGTTATTACACGCTGGGTGTAAAAATCAATTTTTAAGGTATAAGATCCGGATCTTTAAACAAGGGGCACTCACAAAGTGCCCCTTGTTTGTTTCAGATTGTTATCTCAATGTGTATTTAACATTGCGTACATGTAGAGTTCACATTAACGTAACAAGTGCGTTATAATGCCGTAACATAGCGCCGATAGCTTTGCTAAAAATTAAAAACAACTCATGAAAAATTTTTTACTGGCAGCATCATTGCTTTTGGGTAGCGTAAGCACTTCGTTTGCTTATAATACCGTTACAGTTCAGGACAGTATCTCTACTGACACGCACTGGACTTGTGACAATCAGTACCTGCTTAAAGGTTACGTATACGTAACTGCAGGCCACACGCTTACTATCGATTCAGGCGTTGTTATTAAAGGTGATAAGGTGACCAAAGGTACCCTGATCGTTGAGCGTAACGCTAAACTGATGGCTATGGGTACAGCAATGCATCCTATCGTGTTCACATCAAATCAGCCTGCAGGCAGCCGTTCTTATGGTGACTGGGGTGGTGTTATCCTTTGTGGCAATGGTCCTGTAAACTGGACAGCTGGCCAGGCACAGGTTGAAGGTGGTCCACGTTCTTTCTACGGTGGTACTAATGCTGCCGATAACAGTGGTGTAATGTCTTACTGCCGTATCGAGTTTGGTGGTATAGCTTTTTCTCCAAACAACGAGGTGAATGGTCTTACACTTTGCGGCGTAGGTTCTGGTACTCAGATCGATCACATCATGGTTGCTTACAGCGGCGATGATAGCTACGAGTGGTTTGGTGGTACTGTAAATGCTAAATACCTGGTTGCTTACGGCACATGGGATGACGACTTTGATACAGACTGCGGTTATAAGGGTAAGAACCAGTTTGTAGTAGCGGTTCGCGATGCGGGCGCTGCTGACCAGAGCGGTTCTAAAGGTTTTGAAAGTGATAGCTACCAGTCTGGTACTGCTACCGGTCTTGCAGGTGACACTTCAATGGCCACTAAGCCAGTATTCTCTAACGTGACGCTTGTTGGCCCTCTGAACAGTCCATCTTTCACGGGTTACGATCCTAACTATGTTGCCGGTGCGCACATCCGTCGCGGTAGCGGTATCAGCATCGTGAACAGCCTTATCCTTGGTTGGCCTTGCGGTGTACTGGTTGATGAGTCTTCTTCTTCATTTGGTTCTACAGTGGCTAACATTGGCAATGGTATACTCCAATTCAAGAATAACATCATTGCAGGTACTGCAACTGCGTCTTTCAATAAAGATGTAGTATTTGTAAGGGATGGTGCACGCAGCCTCACACCTACAACATCTAACTCTGATACTACGTCTACAGGTACTGATTGGTCAGTTCTTGCTGGTTATGCAGGTCCGCTTACATGGTTCAGCACTACTGCTGTTAATCAGAACAGGTCTTATGCTACCGTTTCAGGTGGTGTTCAGCTGGGCAATCCATTCTATATGCTGAATCCAGTTCTGGTACCAAACAGCACTTCACCGCTGGTGTATAGCTCTAAGCATTTTGCAAGCTGGGGTACAGGTGTGAACGACATCTTCGATCCGAACTCACCGATCAGCTACGATACTACCAGCCCTGCTACGTACAATGTGCCAGGTTTTGCTCCTGATTTCACTAATACAAAGGCTGCTGACGGCTTCTTTACCCGCGTGAATTATGCAGGTGCATTTGGTCGCACAGGTGTGAATGATAACTGGATGAGCGGCTGGTGCAACTTCGATCCGCTGAATGAAAATTACGATACTACTTGCTACACCGCAAGCCATGTAGGTGTAACTAACGTTTATGCTACTTCTGCTCCACTGGTTAAGGTTTATCCTAACCCAGCTCAGTCTAACGCTACAATATCTGTAGAAGTTAAGCAGACAGGTACTGTTCAGATCATGATCCTTGATCGTACAGGTCGTGTGGTTAAGGAAGTGTACAACGGTGGTGCGCTTACCGGTACTCCTTCTTACGAGTTCTCTACTGAAGACATGCCAAACGGTATGTATGTAATATCAGTGCTGGTTAATGGCAAGCATTCTATTACTAAGCTGAGCGTAATTAAATAAGGCTTTTTCAATAACAGTGTAATAATATAGAGCGGCCGGGAATATTCCCGGCCGTTTCGCTATTAGTAGAAACTCCTCGTAATGAATAAGTTGCTGATGATCGGGCTCTGTTGTGTGTTAACCGCCTGCACGCACAAGGCATTAGTAGTTGTGCCGGTGGTTCCCGTTGCTCCGACGGGATGTGATACCTCAAACGTGACGTATCATGCTGATGTTCAACCGATATTAGCGAATAATTGCTATTCATGCCACGGTACAGCGCAAGTAGATTCTGTGGGTGGAGGGCTTGACCTGGAAAATTTTACGTCCCTTAAAAACTATCTGCAGTATGGTTTTCGCGGCGATGGGGTGTATGGGTCTAAGTTGTTTCACTGTATTCTGCATGCTCAGCTGGCATTGCCTATGCCGCCTACCTATGAACTGGATACATGCAACCAAAAGAAGATCAAGAGGTGGATTGACGAGGGTGCGCCGGAGAATTAACCGTTATTTATTGCCAGGTATATTTAGGAATAATTTCCCCTGTTCTCTAACGAAATTGCCTGCTTACTCGTCACTATTGTTGTTAAACAATAGTGGATCATGAAAAAAATATTCTACACGCTTCTCTCGATGGGATGTTTACTGTGCTCTTCACAAGCCAGGGCACAGTACACCATTACGTCTCATATGGTCAATCATTATATTGATACTATATGCAGCCAGGACTATTTCCTTATCAACTCAAGCGGTTACTCTTCGGGGTTATCGGTGCATACCTGGTATGGCGATGGTACCAACGATATTACACCGCTGATGCCGGCATTCATTGGCGGTACCGCCAGCTTTGGTCATGCGTATACATCGGCAGGTATGTACACAGTGAAGGAAGTACTTACTCTCGGTGGGGTGAATATGGATTCAGTTGAGTTCTCGTATCATACCAATTTTTGCCAGACTTTGGTTGTTGATTTGTACAACGATGTGAATAGCAATTGCATGTATGATAGCGGAACAGATATCCATATATTAGAACCTGTAACGCTTGCTGTAGATTCTAACGGCGTTCGGGTGGATACTTTTGTCGTAGGAAGTGCATTTGCCTATGGTGCCAGGGGCAATACCGGTGACGTTTACAGGTTTACGGTCATTAATGCACCGGCGGGTCTTACGCTTACCTGCCCTTCTTCCGGTTTTGTTGAAGACACATTGTCGTTTATAGTTAACGATTATCAGACCAAACACCTTGGCTTTGTTTGTTCGGGCGCTGCCGGTTATGATGCAGGGTTGCTGGTGGCGTCTGGCGCCGGTCGTCATAGATTTGTAGCGCAGATATTGGTAACCAACCAATTTTGCAATGCCTCCGCTGCCACTGTAACTATGAATATGAATCCTAAATATAGCTATATGGATGCTTATCCTGCCCCAACTACTATATCGGGCAACACACTAACGTGGTCTTTCCCTTCTGTGTCGGCACTCAGTACGCCATATATTTATGTACATGGCGAGGTGCCCGGCGCATGGCTTACTGCCGGAGATACCGTAATGAGTCATTACCGGGTTACGCCTGTTGCCGGTGATGCTGACACTACCGACAATGATGTTGTGATCATAGATACAGTTAACAGCTCTTTTGATCCGAATTTCAAAAAGGTCGATCATTCTTATTGGATCATGTCCGGTCCAGGTTCCAAACTCATCTACACCGTGAATTTTGAAAATACAGGTAATGACACTGCGTTCAATATTCATGTAATGGATACTTTGTCAGACTATGTCGATGCACGTACAATAGAGCTGGTAGGCTCTACTGCACCAGTACAATTGGGTGTGCAGAATATTGGCGGACAAAACATTGTGAAATTCGACTTCCCGAATATCAACCTGTTAGACAGCAGCCATCACGGTCAGTGCGATGGTTTTGTAATGTACAGCGTAAAAACTGTAGATAACCCACCGCTGGGTACGTATATCCGCAACAGGGCGGGCATATACTTCGACTATAACGCACCAATTGTTACCAATACAACAGAAAACAGGGTAGGGTTGCCGATATTTAGCGTGAATGGTGTAAATGGAGCTGATGACGGCATCAACCTGTATCCTAACCCGGTTGAAAATGAACTGTATGTAACCTGGGAAAAGGGTAGGTATACTTTGGTAACTATTACCAATACAGTAGGCCAGGAAGTACTGAGGCAGGCTGTTACCGGTAATGCCGGAAAGGTAAACCTGAACGCATTGCCTAAAGGCAGCTACTTTGTGACCCTGAAAGGCGCAGATGGCATAAAGGTGAAGAAGTTTGTAAAAATGTAATAATTTTTATATTTTATTTGTGGAGGCTGCCCTTAAACAGGTAGCCTTTACTATGTAATACAGTGTTAGCTAACATTTTTTAACCTGCAAAATGTTTCTGTTGTCTGTTATATACATTACATTCGCATTCTAATTTTTCCAAATGGTACAATCAGATTTTATACACGTGCCTTACGGCAGGACCGTACACGGCGAAGAGGAAATTGAAGCAGTGGTAAATGTGCTGCGCACATCTACCCAGATGGGCAAAAACGTTCGCGAAATGGAAGAACGCATTGCCGCCCTTTACAACAAGAAGTACGGTATCATGGTAAACAGCGGCTCGTCTGCGCTTTACCTGGCAGCCGACCTTCTGAACTATGAGCCAGGCGCGGAGATCATTACCCCGGCCCTCACTTTTTCTACAACTGTAGCCCCGCTGGTAAAAAAAGGCTGGGTGCCCGCTTTTGTAGATGTTGAAGAAGGCACTTATAATATTGATGCTAACAAGGTAGAGGAAATGATCACGCCAAAAACAAAGGCGATGGTGATACCTAACCTGATGGGTAACCTGCCCGACTGGGCTGCCCTGCGTGCTATAGCAGATAAGTACAACTTGTTTGTGCTGGAAGATTCTGCCGATACACTGGGTGCTGAAATAGGTGGTTCTTCATCTGGCCGCTTTACCGATATGAGCACTACCAGTTTCTATGGTTCTCACATCATCAACTGCGCCGGTAACGGTGGTATGTTGTGTGTGAACACCGAGGCGTTTTATGATCGTGGCCGCCTGCTGCGTAGCTGGGGCCGTAGCTCTTCTCTGTTCGTAGAGTCTGAGAAGATCGAAAACCGCTTCAATGTAGAAGTTGACGGTATTCCTTACGACGCTAAGTTCGTATTTGAAGAGCCGGGATATAACATTGAGCCATCTGAAATGGGTGCTGCTTTTGGTATCGTTCAGCTGAATAAGCTGAAGCAGAACATCGACACCCGCACTGCTAATTACCAGAAGATGCGTAAGTTCTTCGAGCAGTACGAAGAGTTCTTTATCCTGCCTAAGCAACTGCCTGATTCACGTACCGGCTGGCTGGCATATGCATCAACTATCCGCGAAAGTGCTCCGTTCATCCGTCGCGATATGCAGATATTCCTGGAAAAGAGGAACATCCAGACGCGTACGGTGTTCACAGGCAACATCCTGCGTCAGCCGGGCTTTAAGCATGTTGAGTGCAAGAAGGCAAGCGGCGGTTATACAGAGTCTGACAGGGTAATGCGCGGTGGTATGTTGCTGGCATGTCATCATGGCCTTAGCGAAGAGCAGATAGCACATGTAATGGAGAGCGTTACAGCCTTTATGAAGCAATACAAATAACAACACAATATCTGTTTGATAATACGACAGGTGTGCAGATCATGCACACCTGCTTGTTTTTAAAGGGAGAGAAAGAAGATTAATGTATCTTGCACCCCTGTTTATTAAGTAATGGACTTTACTCTTTTCTTATTATTGCCGGTTTTCCTTGGTCTGCGTAATGCCATGAGGGCGAAAACCAAAGGTGCCAGTATGGCGCTTTGGGGTATTCTTACATTCATATTTTTTATGGTAGGGCTACTGTTGGGCATATTTATTTCATTTGCGGCTGTGTTTAAAAACTCGCTCGATATGGCGAGACTGGAAAAAGATGTACAGTACAATCAACAGGTGGCTTACGAGTTCACCCAGGCTATGGTTGGCAATCCCGTTCATTTCCTTGCTATAATGATGTGCGGTTTTGGAGGTTATTTGCTGGTAAGAGCTATCCTTGGTCAGAAACCCGATATTGAGCAAATAAAAATGCAATAAGCAGTTGCTTATTGCATTTAGTTGCTGCATCTGATAATTAAAGTCCGAAAAGCAGTCCAGCGTTGAACCCGAGGTTCATATTAGTATTATAGTTTCCTGCAAGGTCGTCCACAGCATCCAGCACGCCCTGCGTATAAGCCAGGTCAAGATTTAGCCATAGTGCACGGCCCATTTTTATATTTACTCCTGCGCCTGCATTCACTCCCAGATCAAATGTGTTGAATTGTCCTGAATTTCTGTTGATGAAATTGTCCTGATCGCGCGCGGGCATGTTGTCGTTTTCGCTCATCTTAAAGGCTAAGGAAGGGCCGAGGTATACCTTGGGACGAACAGTGTTTTTAAAGTCGCCAAAGAAATAGTAGGCCCTTAAAGGCATGCGCAGATAAAGTGGCATTGCCTTAAATTCATTACCACCGTAGGTAAGATCGTACCCTTCAGCGGAAACTATAAGCTGGCCGCCCCATCCCCAATGCTCGTTCTTTGCATAAATGACGCCCAGGCCGAAGTTGGTTGAGCGCATGCCTTTATTATTGCCCGGTAATCCGCTAACCCAGCTCATACCTACTCCGGCCACAGGGCCTATGGATAAATATTGTGCATTGCTTTTTTTCTGTACATCCTGTGCATTTGCCGCAAAACCGATCATCGCCATTGCTGCTAAAAGAAGTGTCTTTTTCATGTTCACGTAGTTTGGTTCTGACAGGATAGCATAAAACACTGTGCCAATGCGGCAGTAAATGGCTGTGGTTTGCTTTTTGTATATTATGTTTCAAAGGATATTATATGGAAACGTTTGAGTCGTTAATAAGTGCTGATAAGCCGGTTTTGGTCGATTTTTTTGCCACTTGGTGCGGTCCGTGTAAAATGATGGCACCGATACTAAAAGACGTGAAAGACAGGATGGGGGATAGCATAAAGGTGATAAAAATAGATGTGGACAAGAACCAGCGGCTTGCTGCCCAATTCAACGTACAAGGGGTGCCTACGCTGATGGTATTCAAAAATGGACAAACCAAATGGCGTCAGTCGGGTGTAGTGCAGGCGCGGCAACTTGAGCAGATATTACAACAGCATATAGCGTAAAAATCGGCAAGTGTGGATAGTTATGGCCTTTTGTGAATAGCAAAAGGCTATTATTATTTTAAAAAACTCCCTACTTTTGGCCATCCTTTGTTAAAAAGGACCCTCAATCAGTTTAAACACACATAATTATGGCAAAGATAAAAGTAGCAAATCCCGTTGTGGAGCTTGATGGTGATGAGATGACGCGGATCATCTGGAAATATATTAAGGAGAAATTGATCCTGCCTTACCTGGATATAGATATTAAGTACTACGATCTGGGTATGGAATACAGGGATGAGACCAACGACCAGGTGACTGTTGATGCTGCTAATGCTATCAGGCAATACGGCGTAGGCATCAAGTGCGCTACGATCACGCCTGATGAAGCCCGTGTAAAGGAATTCAACCTGAAGCAGATGTGGAAGAGCCCTAACGGCACTATCCGTAACATCCTGGATGGTACTGTGTTTCGCGAGCCTATTGTTATGTCTAACATCCCACGCCTGGTGCCTAACTGGACCGCGCCTATTTGCATTGGCCGTCACGCATTCGGCGATCAGTACCGTGCAACCGACTTTGTAGTTAAAGGCAAGGGTAAGCTGACGATCAAATTTGAAGGTGAGAATGGTGAAACCATCGAGCACGAAGTATACAACTTCAAAGGCGATGGCGTAGCGCTGGCTATGTACAATACCGATGAGTCTATCATGGGTTTTGCCCGTTCTTGCTTCAATCTGGCCTTGTCTAAGGGCTGGCCTTTGTACCTGTCTACAAAGAACACCATCCTTAAAAAATATGATGGCCGTTTCAAGGATATCTTTGAAGATATCTATCAGAAGGAGTTCAAAGCTGAATTTGAAAAGGCAAACATTACTTACGAGCACCGCCTGATAGATGACATGGTGGCCAGCGCACTGAAATGGCATGGCAACTTTGTATGGGCTTGTAAGAACTACGACGGCGACGTGCAGAGCGATACGGTAGCGCAGGGCTTCGGTTCTTTGGGTCTGATGACATCGGTATTGATCACTCCTGATGGTAAAACAATGGAGGCTGAGGCGGCACATGGTACAGTTACCCGCCACTATCGTGAGCACCAGAAGGGCAATCCAACATCTACCAATCCTATAGCTTCAATATTTGCCTGGACACGTGGCCTGGCTTTTCGTGGTAAGCTGGACAACAACCAGGAACTGATCCGTTTTGCGGAAGCGCTGGAGCAGGTATGTATAGAAACCGTAGAAAGCGGTAAAATGACCAAGGATCTGGCTGTATGTATCCACGGCAATAAAGTAAGTCACGGTAAAGACTATATGTACACCGAGGAGTTCCTGGACGCCATCAATACTAACCTGGTAGCTAAGCTGGGATAAGACCGATTTTTGAATTTTGCCATATTAATAAGTATATTGCTGAACAATTTCGTTTCGATGAAAAGATCATTGCTTGTACTCTGCCTTGTTACTGTTTTTTTCTCTTGTAAGAAAACAGACGATACAAGAACAGAAGCTGTTTACTCTAAGGCTGTTCCGAGCATGGGTTTTGCTTATAACAAAACTTATATGTTCTACTTCCAGCGCACTGTAGGTGGTGTTTCTACCTTAGACTCCGATCGTGTATTGTTCCGTGCCAACGGTACAGTTACAGAGGTGTCTCACAGGTATGATATTACATCTCATACTTATCCGGATTCGCTTACTTACGTGGTGAATGCGAGCTTTGACGATAACATCAACTGGATGCAGATACCTAGTGCACAGGTGTTCTCTTTTTATCCTATTCACGATAGTGTAAGGGGTTTCCTGCTGCATGATTATCTGAATAACAGCGTAGTTACACTGGCAAGGGTACGTTATGACAATGCCTCTGACAAGCAATTAAATGTGATACATGCGCTGCCAGACTCTACTTCTTATGTAGATGGTTACGTAAAGCCATTGTAAATAGTTGACAGGTAAAATATTGTATTGATGGGCTGCCAATGGCGGCCCATCGTTTTTATGGCTGATAACTAAGAATTATTTACATTTGTAATGATCATTTTTATTGCAATAAAGAGATAGATATATGGTGGGGAGTAAATTAAAGGGCATCATGATGCTCTGCATAGTCTTTTTGTCCTTAAAAGGAGACGCGCAGATCATCAGGACGCTTTTGGGTGATGGAGCAACGGCTACGAGTGCCTCTGATGGGAATGGTGGACAATCAGTATACGCCAGGATGACCATACCCTACGGCGTAGCAGCAGACAGGAACGGCAATATCTATATTTCTGATAATCATAGTGGTAGTAATGTGGTGCGGAAAATACGCCCGGATGGCACTATCATAGCATTTGCAGGAACCGGTTCTCTTGGCTATAGCGGCGATGGCGGGCCCGCCATATCGGCCAAGCTCAATGCACCAATGGGCCTTGCCTGCGATACCCTTGGTAACGTATATATAGCGGATGCCGGCAACCACGTAGTACGGAAGGTAGATGGCTTTGGTGTGATAACAACTTATGCTGGCGACCATGCCCTGCTAACATCAAGTAGTGGAGGTGATGGCGGACCTGCGACCAATGCGCCGTTGGGTGCATGTTCTGGTTTGGCCTTCGATCTTTCAGGGAACTTATATATTGCTAATGGCAACGACAGGGTTCGCAAAGTAACTCCTGCGGGTATCATCTCTACTATTGCAGGTGGTACTGCCGGCGTAGGTTATTCGGGGGATGGTGGCCAGGCAACAGCAGCGGCTATGGATGGAGTATCTGATGTTTATGTCGATGCATCTGGTGTTGTCTACGTGTCAGAACAAGGTAACCATGTGGTGAGGAAAATAAGCACATCGGGTATTATTACAAGAGTGGCCGGTACGCCGATGACGACGGGCACAGCGGGGAATGGTGGAGCTGCCACTGCAGCTAAACTTAACACTCCTGGTGGTATAACTAAAGATGCAGCGGGCAACTTGTATATCTGCGATATTGCTAACAATAGGATAAGGGTAGTATCCACAACTGGAATCATTAATGCTTTTTCTGGTGCCTCGCAGGGATACGGCGGCGATGGCGGGAACTATAATGCCACGGCCGTAAAGTACTACTGGCCTACCAATATATTCATAGATCGCAAGGGGCGCTTTTTCATTTCAGACAAGGGGCCAGGATTTTCGGGAACAGGCGGAGGCCGCAGGCTCAGGCAGATATATACGGTAGATACAGTCCATCTTGTTGCCAGTCCGGGCGTATCACTCTGTTCGGCAGATACGGTTACATTTTCTGTTAATACCACTGCCAGTTACTATTCGTATGTGTACAATTGGCGGGTAAATGGTACTTTAGTTGGTTATGGGCCTACATACCACCCAACAACCATTACAAATGGCGACAGGATAAGCTGCACTATAGTAGACACCACGCATGGTCTCAACCTGAGACTTGCTATATCGGATACCTTAACACTTTCCGTATCCCCCTCGGTTACCCCATCTGTAACCACAAGTACTACAGGAGATACAGTTTGTGCGGGAACGCACGTAACGTTTAATGCTACGCCAACAAACGGTGGCTCTGCACCTGCTTATCAATGGATGGTAGGCACAGTTGTTAGTGGTACGGGTAGTTCATTCAATTACCTGCCCACCAATAACGATACCATAAGGGTAGTGTTGACATCTAACGCGGCATGTGCCACAACAACAACGGCAACCAGCGCCTATAGGGTAATACGGGTAAATCCATTGCCGGTAGCCGGTAGTATCTCGGGTCCTACTACGTTGTGCCCCGGCGATAATAGTTCTTTGTCGGTTACAGGCAGTGTGGGTTCCGGGTCGTGGACAGCTTCCAATGCCACGGCTACGGTAACATCGGGCGGTGCGATCCATGCGGTAAGTGCGGGTATCGATACATTCACTTACACCGTTACAACTGCTACCTGTGGTAGCACTACAGCAACCCGTGCGGTTACTATTAACGCTGCGGCGGTTGCAGGTGTCATCAGTGGCCTTAATTCGGTTTGTCCTGGCACCACTGTTTCGCTTACTACGTCGGGAACAGGCGGTGTATGGAGTATGACCAATTCGCGTGCTACAGTATCAGCCACGGGTGCTGTTACCGGTGTTTCATCAGGTGCCGATACTGCGGTATATACGGTTAACAATACGTGCGGTGCGTCCGTTGCCAGGTTCCCTATGACCGTTGGCATAAGCTCGTTACACGATGCGGATACGATACTGGGTGCAGCTACCGTGTGTGCCGGCAGCTCAGTAACGCTCACAGATACAGCTACGGGTGGTTTTTGGGCTACAACAGAACCAACTATTGCCAGTGTAAGTGCAACAGGTATAGTTTCAGGTCTGGCACCTGGTAATGCAACTATTTTCTATGTAGTTTCAAGCGGGTGCAGTCCGGACACGGCATTTCACGCTATGACTGTGCTGCCCGTATTACATGCCGGTACTATAACGGGGCCGTCAACAGCATGCTCAGGGACAACCATAAGTCTCGCAGATACAACATCGGGCGGCGTTTGGAGCAGTACTAATAATTCTTTGGCCATAGTAAGTTCAACTGGTAATGTTAGTGTGCTGTCTCCCGGTACTGTAGTTATCCGCTACATCAATGGTAATGTTTGCGGTTACGATACAGCCACTCATACTTTGGCCATTGGTGCATCCTCATTTGCTGCAACTATCAACGGTGCAGCTATGGTGTGTGCAGGTAGTGCTGTTTCTTTGACAGATACGGCATCGGGTGGTGCTTGGTACACTACTGATCCGGCTATCGCCACGGTTAACGCAGCTGGTACAGTGTCTGGTCTTACTGCGGGTAATGCCACCATATATTATGTGGTGACCGGTGGCTGCGCACCGGATACGGCATTCCATGCTATTACGGTGCTTCCTGTATTACATGCGGCAGTTATTTCGGGACCATCTGCAGCATGTGTAGGCGCTACTATTACGCTTACAGATACTACATTGGGTGGGGTATGGAGCTCCGTCAACAATACGTTGGCCACAGTAAGCACATCGGGGCATGTAAGCGCCCTAGCTGCCGGTACGGTTACCATCAGGTATATTGTGGGTAATGCGTGTGGTAATGATACTGCTACGCACGATGTGGCGATAGTAACGCCGCCTTTTGCTGATACTATTACCGGTGCGCTGATAGCTTGTGCAGGTACCCAAATAAGTCTTGCCGATACGGCATCGGGAGGGGTATGGAGTAGTAGTAACAATACGCTGGCTACAGTAAGTGCATCGGGTGTGGTTACTGCATTAGCAGCGGGTAACGTCACCATTACTTATAATGTTACCAACAGTTGCGGCACTGATGTTGCCACGCATTTTATCTCAATTGGTACATTCCCGGTATTTACCAGTTCTGCTACACCTCCCGATGTATGCAGCGGTACCTTGTTCAGTTATACGCCAACCAGTTCTACTACAGGTGCTACGTTCAACTGGACGCGCCCGGTAATAACAGGTATTCTCAATCCCGGGGCTTCCAGTGTAGGTAACCCTAACGAAATATTGATCAATACAACTACCAGCCCTATAGATGTGCTTTACGTTTATGCTGTAGCATCAGGTGGTTGCTCTGTAATACAAAACGTAACGGTAACAGTTAACCCTATTCCTGTACTGTCTGGCAGTATGTCGGTTGTGGCTTGTTCAGGTCGTTCGTTCGATTATATACCAACCAGCGCCAGCCCCGGAACTACGTATGCATGGACAAGGGCTGCGGTAACCGGTATCACGCCTGCTACTAACAGCGGTACAGGTGCAGTGCACGAAGTGCTGAATAACCCCGGCACCGCTTCTGTGCCGGTTGTTTATGCATTTACGCTTACAGCCGCCGGCTGCGTTAATCCGCAAACAGTTAATGTTACAGTAGAACCACAAGGGCCACCACCACCGGCCATCACCACGCATTCTCCATCATGGATGTGTAAGAATACCATGTTCCAGAACTATGGTACCTCTACCGCTCCGGATACAAATGTTACGTACGAATGGACCGCAGATAATGCAATAGTTTGGGCGCAAGGCAATAATCATCAATACAGTGTTATCAGCTTCCCATCGAATGGTCTGGCAACCATTTACCTGTCCAGCTCTATAGCAGGGCATTCCTGCAGCACCCGCGACTCATTTACCGTGTATGTAGATCCGACCAATAATGAGGTGGTGAGCATAGATTACTTTGGAGGTAACTTTATGGCAACAAATGGTATGGCTACATACCAATGGGGTTATGACGATGCGGCTACACTTGATTCTACAATACTGGCTGGAGAAACGGCTTCTTCTTACGGTAACTCGAGCCCTGATTTTGCGAATAAGTACTATTGGGTCATCACCGAGCATCTTACGTGTATGCAGAAGACTTATTACAGTGTGCCAACAGGTGTCGTTAACGTGAATGCCGGTGTCAAAGAGGTAAACGTTTATCCTAATCCTTCTTCCGGAAATTGCACCCTGAATGTAGTGTCTACGTATACCGAACCTGCGGTGATTACGGTGACCGATATGGTGGGTAAAACTATACTGGCACAACAATGTACTACCAATGATAAGGTGCCGATACACATTAACGGTGCGGCAGGGGTTTACCTCGTCAGCATCAACACTGCTCATGGCAAGTGTGTGACCAGGATAACGATAGCACAATAAGTTGTGAAAAATATCATCAGGAGCCGGTTATATGACCGGCTCTTGTTATTTTTAAGCATATATAGTTTGCATGAAGCCCAAACGTAAAGTAGCCCTTATTGTCGTCTTGTCGCTGGTCATATGTCTGCTTGTAGGTTTGTTGCCGGGCAATGCCTACTGGCTGGATGGCTATTACATATACGTCTACGTGCCGTTGCAGTCTGTTCGGGGCTATCTGCTCAACTATATCCCATTTAGTATTGGCGATGCTGTTTATATACTGGGCGGAGCTTATTTATTGTACTTGCTCAGCAAGTGGGCACGGTATGTCTATCGCTGGAACTTACATAGGCAGAGGTTGCTCGCATCTGTGCTTAATGCAATTACCGGCGTGCTTTGTGTATACCTGTGGTTTCTTGTAGGATGGGGAGCTAATTATTACCAGCAACCATTGCATGCAACATGGCACCTGTCAGCTAATAAGGATACGCTTGATCTGAAGGTATTTGACAGCATGCTGGTGAGCAGGCTCAATCAATTGGCCCCAGCTTACAAAGACAGGACGTTTGATGAAGTGAACACTGCTGCCAGCAAGGCTTACAGCGTTTATACGGATATTCAGATAGCGCCTGCCGGGTTACAAATAAAGTACTCTTACTTTGGTTATTTCCTCGATCGTATAGCCATTGACGGGTATTATAATCCATTCACCGGAGAGGGGCAGGTAAGCAGCAATATACCTGCGTTCATGCTGCCCTTTGTTGTATCGCACGAAATGGCACACCAGGCTGGTATAGCAGCAGAGGGGGATGCCAACTTGCTGGCTTATGCTATAGGTACATCGTCCGTTGATCCTGTATTTAATTATTCAGCCGACCTGAACTTATGGTTATATGTGAATGCCCGACTCAGCCGGCGCGATTCTGTTGCCGCCCAGTCATGGGAAGATAAACTGAATCCACTCACGCAAAGGCACATAGCTATACTGGAGGAACGCAGTAAGCTCTATGATAACGACGCTTCCAGGTATAGTGGGCAGATGTATGATAGCTACCTGAAAATGCAGCAACAGAAAGAAGGCATAAAAAGCTATGGTAACGTTACGGCTAATGCCTGGCAACTGGAACGTTTAAGACAAAAGGGAATGGCGCCAACCAAGTTCCACATTCCTTAAAAAGTAAAAGGTCAACAGAAGCTGCTGACCTTTTGACTAATTATTTGTATAGTTTTTTATCCCCTGTACTCACCCCATACACCGCGCAGTACATCCGATATTTCACCCAGCGTACAAAGATTTTCTACGGCTTCTATTACGTAAGGCATCAGGTTGTCGGTGCCCAGTGCAGCTGTTTTTATAGCTTCCAGACTGGCTGTGGCTTTTACATTGTCGCGCTCAGCACGCAGCTTGGCCAGCTTTTCAGATTGTACCAGGCGGATCGAATCATCTATCTTTAACAGTGGTGTATCATTGGTCTCCTTTGCAGTAAACTTATTCACACCTACTATTATCTTGCTCTTATCTTCTATCGCCTTGTTATATGCATAAGATGATCGCGCAATTTCATCTTGCATAAAATGCTGCTCTATGGCTTTAACAGCGCCACCCATGGCATCTATCTTATCCATCAGTTTTTTAGCAGCTTCTTCTATTTCGTTGGTCAGTGCTTCCACGTAGTACGAACCTGCCAGTGGGTCTACAGTATCAGTAGCGCCACTTTCATAGGCAATGATCTGCTGTGTGCGCAGTGCGATAGATGC
>CANGNA010000025.1 GCA_947455215.1 Chitinophagaceae bacterium | reverse complement strand
CTGACCGGTCAGAGCAACCTGGCGGCGGTGAATAGTATGCGTGATCTTACTTTTACGGCGATCACGAATGGCCCTGCGCGCGATGTGGTGCCTGCTTATAATCCCTCTTTCAATACATTTTTGTTGCCGCGGCAGATGCAGGTGGTAGCCGATAAGATGCCACCGCTTACAGTAAGCTCCGGCAATGTGCAGAGCGCCCCCGGCAATAATGCATTGTTCCTGCAAAAGAACATTGCCGATGGCCGTGATGCGCCGCTATGGATGATGCAGCAGGGTGCAGCGCCGGTAGCCATACTGGCTGGCGAGGGCATATGGCGCTGGAGGCTTTACGAGTTCAAGAATTTTGGCGAGCATACAGTTGTTGATGAGTGTATCAGGCAGACAGTGGCCTATCTATGTTCTGGTGCGCGGGAGAAACAGTTCAGCGTAGCTATGCCCAAGTATGTGTGGCGCGACCAGGAACCGGTATCGCTATCGGCGCACCTGCTGAATGCCAATAATGAACAGGTGAACACGCCTGATGCTACCCTGGCGGTAACAGACAGCGCCGGCAACAAGAAAGACTATACGCTGGAGAAACGTGGTACGGCCTATGCTCTGAACCTGGGCGTATGGGCCGGCGGTACTTATACCTACAAAGCACATACGGTATATAATGGTAAAGATCTTTATGCTACAGGCTCATTTGCTGTAGAGAGCATACCTGTAGAGCTTATGGAGCAGGGGGCAGATTATGGGCTGATGTATGGCGTAGCGCGGAAATATAACGGAGCAGTACTGCAGAGGAAAGATATAGGGGCTGTTTATGATAGCATCATGCACAACACGTCCATCAAACCATTGCTCAGTACTACCACAGAATCGGTGCCATTCATTGATCGTAAATGGTATTTCTTCATCATTTTACTGATAGCTGTTGCGGAGTGGCTATTGCGGAAGTATTGGCTGGCACAGTAACATACTTACTGTGTTATAGTTTGCGGAAAAAGAAATGCGTTCAGATAAGTTAATCGATAGTTATCTGTTTGCTAAATTTGTGTTATTGTGCCGGGGGAGGGGGTGATGCTAAGCGCCTTTCGTAACTTAGTACGATAGAAAAAATACCCATTTTTCGTATGACACCCCCGTATTCATTAGAGCAAGCAAAACACCTGCAAAGCCGCTATAAAGGCTTTATTGGTGCAGCATTTGAAGAGAGCAGAACTGTGCTGATAGATGATATTGCTGTAGTTCCTTTTGAACAGACCAGCCGCCAGAGATTTCTTCTTTACTATATGGTAGTGGGTAAAAAAGCCCAGGAGCAAATATTGCAGGAGTATAAAGGACTACTGTTCGACGTGCTGATAATTGCTCGTAATGAACGTGGTGAACTGATACACAGAGACTTATGTTCTTACTTGTCGGCAGCCCGACACCCAGAGCTTTCATGCGAAAGTGAAGAGGCCGGAATTTTATCCTAGCAGGCCTTAAAAATTACTTGTCATTTCTTTGTTTTATATCCCCTTTATCAAGAGGATGGGGCGTCTTTTTCTTAACTTGCATATATGTTGCCGTACATCAGAATATTGCTTGCCGATGATGATCCTGAAGACAGGATGATAATGGAAGATACGTTCCGGCAAATAGAGCTGTCTGATGTTATCCATTTTGTGGAAAACGGTGAAAATATACTTGCTTACCTGGATGCTATAGCGGAAACGGATACGCTGCCATCGCTGATAGTACTAGACCTGAATATGCCCAGGATGAATGGTACGCAAACGTTGAAAATGCTGAAAGCGAACGGCAGGTATAAAGACATACCGGTCATCATCTTCTCAACATCGATAAATACTATAGAAATGAATGAATGCATCAGGACAGGTGCATCGTCGTATGTGGTGAAGCCGGTAACTTATACGGAATGTGTGCATACGGCAAGATCCTTCTACAAGTTTAGCCAGGATGGTGATGTAAGTGTGTTTGCGTAAGCACACTTATGGTTTGTATTATTCCTGCTGTTTAGACAACTGCTGTCGGGCTCATACTAACAAAAGTGAAAAAAATGTCGGGATAGACCTGGGGCCTATGCCGACATTTTGTAGTAGCTGGTGTTGAGTTCCTGCAGGGTGTTGGTGATGTGTTTCTTCACCACGCGGTTGCGGGAAATGGCCAGTGTAGCGCTTAACAATGTTTTAAGGTCGGCCTCCATTGGGCGTTCCCAGATCTTCAGTGCTTTGTCTTTGCGGAAGTAGATAACTGCTCTGTTTGTCATAATGGTTGTGTGTTTTGGTAGTACTAAAGCAAACAGTGTGCCACCAGTTTTAAAAGGAAATGTTAAAGCCCTTTTTTATGGTTAAATAATTATTTTCACGCTCAAATTTTATCTGTTGATGGAGATGTTACACAATGCTGTGTCGTGGTTTGAGATTCCTGTTGCCGATTTTGACAGGGCGAGAAGGTTTTACAGTGCCATTTATGATTTTGATATGCCGGTGATGGATATGGGCGCAGTGAAGATGGGCATATTGCTGCACCACCGTGATAACGGCGGTATAGGCGGTGCTATAATGGCCGGGGAAATGTACACGCCATCGAAACAGGGCACAAGAGTA
This sequence comes from Chitinophagaceae bacterium, assembly GCA_947455215.1. Classification (GTDB taxonomy): domain Bacteria; phylum Bacteroidota; class Bacteroidia; order Chitinophagales; family Chitinophagaceae; genus Flavipsychrobacter. The sequence continues at coordinate 52,666 of CANGNA010000025.1, read as the reverse complement.
TACCTGAATGCAGGTAACGATCTGAGCGTAGTGTTGGACAGGGTAGAGACGGCAGGTGGCAAAGTGGTGCTGCCGAAGAGTTTTTTAGGCGACACCATGGGTTATATGGCAGTAATAGAGGATACCGAGGGTAATTATGTATCGCTGCATTCTGTGAACTAAGGATGACTGCGGGGTAAAATAGTGTAGTTTTGCGGAACCCCGACCCTCCCGCAATTCTGCGGGACCTTGGTCCGGGAGGTGCCATTTTATAATGGATAATAAGCAAGGGTGATTTATTTTTTTTAGTTTTAATTTTTACATTTTTAAGATGTCACATATATCTACAGATAAGGCCCCGAAGCCGGTTGGTTTGTATCCGCACGCAAGGCGCGTGGGTAATCTATTGTTTCTTTCAGGCGTTGGCCCGCGCAGGGCGGGAACGGACGAGATACCGGGCCTGGTTACCGATAAGCACGGTAATTTTATTGAATTCGATTTTGCGGCACAGTGCCACAGTGTGTTCGAGAATGTGCGCACTATACTGGAGGAAAGTGGCAGCAGCTGGGACAAACTGGTGGATGTTACCGTTTTCCTGGTGGATATGAAGCGTGATTTCCAGACCTATAATAAGATATACGCCGAGTATTTTAAAGACAACCAGCCGTGCCGTACCACCGTAGGTATTGATGCGCTGCCAACGGCCATAGCTATTGAGCTGAAGTGCGTGGCTACAATTGATTAGGATCAGGATGGTCGGGATTTGAGGAAAAGGAGGATGTTTTGTGTTGTGTTATCGTGAAATGGTCTGACACCTTGGAAACTGCTGATCATGAACTATAAAAATATTTTTTAAAAGCTTCTACGCCACGGTGTAGAAGCTTTTTCGTTTTTAGGTATATCAAAGGAAAATATTTCTGACAATTGCGGTGTTATCAGTAACTTTGTACGACCGCTTTGCTCATCTCCCAACCATTTTTTTGGAGTTGCACGGTCTTGTAAGCAAACAAGAACGTTATGTCAAAATATATATTTGTTACAGGCGGTGTTACGTCTTCCCTGGGAAAAGGTATTATAGCAGCTTCTTTGGCCAAATTGTTACAGGCGAGGGGCTTTACCTGCACCATTCAGAAATTCGATCCATACATCAATGTCGATCCCGGAACGCTTAATCCATATGAGCATGGCGAATGCTATGTTACCGAGGATGGCGCAGAGACCGATCTTGATCTGGGGCACTACGAGCGCTACCTGAATACGTTTACGTCGCAGGCCAATAATGTGACTACGGGCCGCATTTACCAGCATGTGATCAACAAGGAGCGTGAAGGAGCTTACCTGGGTAAGACGGTGCAGGTGATACCGCACATTACCGATGAGATAAAGCGCCGCATGCTGTTGCTGGGTGAGGATAAGCAATTTGATATTATCATTACCGAGCTGGGTGGTACCGTGGGCGATATTGAGTCGCTGCCCTACGTAGAGGCGGTCCGCCAGCTGAAGTGGGAAATGGCCGATGATTGCATAGTAGTGCACCTGACGCTGATTCCGTACCTGAAGGCTGCAAAGGAGCTGAAGACAAAGCCGACACAACATTCAGTAAAGCTGATGAGCGAGCATGGTCTTAGTCCTGATGTGCTGGTATGCCGCACTGAAGAGCCATTGTATAAGGAACTGAGAAGGAAGATAGCCCTGTTCTGCAACGTAACGCAGGATGCGGTGATAGAAGCGCTGGATGCGGATACCATATACAGCGTGCCATTGGAGATGATGCGCGAGAAACTGGACATTACCTGTCTGCAAAAGCTGGGTCTGCCGTTGGGCAAGGATCCGGACCTGAGCAAGTGGACGGAGTTCCTGAACAAACTGCGCTATCCGAAGACCAAGGTTGTTATTGGTTTGATAGGCAAGTACGTGGAATTGCAGGATGCCTATAAATCGATACTGGAGGCATTTATCCATGCCGGTGCAGTAAATGAATGTAAAGTAGAGATACGCAACATACACTCCGAATACCTGACGCGTGAGAATGCAGTGGAAAAACTACAGCACCTGGATGCTGTGCTTGTGGCTCCGGGTTTTGGCAGCAGGGGTATAGAGGGTAAGATAGAAGCCATACGCTATGCCCGCACCAACAAAGTACCGTTCTTTGGCATATGCCTGGGTATGCAGATGGCATGTGTGGAGTTTGCCCGCAACGTATTAGGCCTGAGCAAAGCACATTCTACCGAGATGGACCCGGATACCAACCAGGGTGTGATCAGTATGATGGAGAGCCAGAAGAATATAACACAGATGGGCGGGACTATGAGGCTGGGCAGCTATGCCTGCGATCTTAAGGAAGGCTCTGCAGTGTCTAAGATGTACGGTTCTACCGCTATCACCGAGCGGCATCGCCATAGGTATGAATTCAATAACGAATACCTGGAGGCATTTGAACAGGCAGGCTTTATGCCGGTAGGTGTGAACCCACAGACACAGCTGGTGGAAGTGGTGGAGATGAAAGACCATCCGTTCTATATAGGTGTACAATACCACCCGGAATATAAGAGCACGGTAGAGAATCCCCATCCGCTTTTTGTCGCCTTTGTGAAAGCTGCCAAAGAGGCGCAGGAGCAACGCAATAGCAGGGCAGTAAAGGCTGCTGATATTATTGCAAGCTAGTTCAAAGCGACAAACCTAAAAAGCAAGTTGTTTTAGCAAAAAAGATTTCAGCCTGCGCCATGCGCAGGCTGTTTTTTATGGGGAAATAAATTGATCTTTTGACGAAAGAATTGAGGACCACTATTATTTACTCGCATTTAAATAAAATACCATTTTTCTTTTGGGCATCAAATGACTATTTTTGCAGCGCTTTTATCAAAATAACCAAATAACAATATGGCAATCGTTGATGTAGTAATGCCTAAGATGGGCGAAAGTATAATGGAAGCAACAGTGCTTAAGTGGCACAAGAAGGTTGGCGACGTTATAAAAATGGATGAGACCCTGCTGGACATAGCTACTGATAAAGTGGATAGTGAAGTGCCTTCTACCGCAGCTGGTACGATCACAGAACTGTTATATAAAGAAAATGACGTAGTGCCGGTAGGCTCACCAATTGCTCGTATAGAAAGTGGTGGTGCTGCTGCCGCTCCTGCACCAGCAGCTGCTGCTACACCAGCTCCTGCAGTGGTTGCTGCGCCTGTTCAGAATGCTGCGCCTGCTGCTCCCGTGGCCGTAGCGGGTTCTACCGGTGGTAGCCGTTTCTATTCTCCGCTGGTACTGAACATTGCCGGTAAGGAAGGTATAGGTATGGCCGAACTGGAAAATATACCCGGCACCGGCAACGAAGGCCGCGTGACCAAGAAGGATATACTGGAATATGTAGCTAACCGCGGTAAGGCACCTGCTGCCGCACCAGTTGCTGCCCCTGCATCGGTTGCTGCTCCTGCAGCTGCCCCAGCCCCTGCTGCCGCTCCTGCTCCATCAGCACCAATATCTGGTAATGTGGAGATAGTAGAAATGGACCGCATGCGCAAACTGATAGCAGACCATATGGTGCGCAGTAAGGCTACGTCTCCGCACGTAACCAGCTTTACTGAGGCTGACGTGACCAACCTTGTGAAATGGCGCGATAAAGTAAAGGGCGCTTTCGAAAAGAAATATGGCGAGAAGATCACCTTCACACCAATATTCATAGAGGCAGTTGCTGCTTGTATCCGCAAGTTCCCAATGATCAACGTAAGTGTTGATGGTGATAAGATAATAGTGAAGAAGGATGTGAATATTGGTATGGCTACTGCATTGCCGAGCGGCAACCTTATTGTTCCTGTTATCAGGAATGCGGACACCAAAAACCTTATCGGTCTGTCTAAAGACGTGAACGGCCTGGCCAATGCGGCACGTAACAACAAGCTGAAAGCTGATGATACACAGGGCGGTACTTTTACCCTGACCAATGTAGGTACCTTCGGCAGCCTGATGGGCACACCTATCATTAACCAGCCGCAGGTAGCGATACTGGCTGTTGGCTCTATCAAGAAGCGCCCGATGGTATTGGAGACCAAGGATGGTGATGTGATAGCTGTACGCCATATGATGTACTTGTCGCTGAGCTATGATCACCGTGTGGTTGACGGCTCACTGGGCGCCAGTTTCCTTACAGCGGTGGCCAATGCGCTCGAAGCATTTGACCCACACAGAGAGATCTGATCTAATAACTAATAGTTAATAATAAAAAAGGGACGGCCTGTGTATTCGCACGGGCCGTTCTTTTTTTTTGCGTTTTTGAAAAAAAAATATCGTAGTCACTAGTGAGGCTGATATTTTGATATATACCGTATACAACTGTAAATAATAATATTAATGAGTGTGTAATACTGTTTTTATTCAATGTATTACATAGGCATATCGTATTTATCTTATTTTTTCTGTTTTATCGAGATCATTATTAATTGTTAAAATTGATAATGCATTTAAAATATTTTTAGCTATTTAAAAAAAACAATATTAAATATCTATTAAGAGGTGTTGTGAAAACAAATTTTTGTTTTAATTTTGCAGTAAGAATAAATTGATAGTGAACGTAATTATAAATATAGATATAAAATAATATTAAAAAATAAATATAATAAAAAATCAATTATTTCTTAAAACATCCATTAAAATGAAACTCACAACAACACTATTTGCAGCAGCTGCGCTTTTCGCGGCAACTACAGTTTCTGCAACTATCCGTACAGTAAATGCCGGTATCACCGGTTATCCGGCTCCAGGCCAGTACAGTTCAATTTCTGCAGCTATTACGGCCGCCAACCCCGGGGATACGCTGATGATAGCCGGCAGTACTCCCTATGACGCGGCAGGTTTTACGGTGAGCAAGCAGTTGGTATTTATTGGTGCCGGTTACAATCCTCAGAACGTAGATCGTCTTACTACGATAGTTTCTGGTGCGATGACGCTGAATGCGAGCAGTAACGGATCAGTTTTTATGGGAATGATCTTCAACTCTACTATTGTGTCTACCGCGAACTTCTCGAACGTTACTTTCCGCAGGTGCTATCTCAATAGCTTCACTACAAGTAATACAGTGAGTGGTTTTAATATGACAGAGTGTGTGGTATTGGGTCAAATTACGTTTAACACTACTTTGACCAGTTCAATATTCAGGAACAATGTGTTTATAGGTGATATCGGTTCAGGCGCGTATAAGTTGTACATGTCGGCAAGTGCTGCTACAGATACGGTAGATCATAATACCTTTATCAATGGCAGGAACGGATCTGTGACCGGTTCGACATATGCATCGGGCAGTGGTTTTATGCGCTCGATCAATGCGATCATTACGAACAACATATTTTACAACCTGCCTGTGTTCTCTACTACCATCCTGTCTTCATGTACCGGTAACTATTTTTACAATAACATATGTTACCGCTCGGCTACCACACTGCCAACAATTCCACAGTCGGGCAATTTCGGGACGGGTAACATCAACAACAACGATCCGTTGTTCACTACCATTTTTTCAAGCGCTACCAATATTTATCTTGACCTGAACGCTGACAACATCCGCCCTGCTTCGGGTTCGCCATGTTTGTTTGCCGCTACCGATGGTACCACGATAGGTGCCACAGGTGGTCGTTTCCCTGTGTATCTGTCTACTAACAACGTGCTGACAGGTGAACCTCCGATCCCTTCAGTGCGTGCATTCAACATCACCAGCAGTACAGTAGTTGCTCCAGGTACCCCTATCAACGTAACTGTTCGCGCAAAGAAGATCAACTAACGCATAGTATCCTATATATATCTGTCGGTGGTATGGCCAGCGGTGCATAAAGCCGTGTGCCATACCATGGGCAAGGGTATATCAGAGATGCACATTGTTGTTGTTTAAACAAAATGGAAATGCGGAAAATCATCTTATCTGCAATGCTGATGTGCATTGCCCTCTCCGCTTATTGCCAAAGCCCAGGGCTGGTAAAGCGGGAGTATTTCATAGATACCGACCCGGGTAGGGGCAACGGGGTGAACGCGTCGTTTGCGGCGTGTGATTCTATCTCGGAGTCTATCTTATCCATTCCGACAACAGGTTTGGCGGTGGGATCTCATACACTTTATATCCGTTATGCAGATTCATCGGGTGTTTGGGGCCTTACCCAGGCGGCCAGTTTTGCTGTGACGGGAAGTTTTCCCGAGGCTACCGCTCCGAGAGTGACCGCGCGGGAGTATTTTATTGATACTGATCCGGGTATTGGTAATGGTGTAAGCGCCAGCTTCACTGCTGCTGACTCCGTGACCGAACCGAGCATTACGGTGTCAACAACCGGTCTTGCCGGAGGCCCGCATGCGCTTTACATACGGTATAAGGATAGCGTGGGCCGATGGGGGCCGACTGTACCAGTATACTTTTCTGTTACGGGGATGACCCCACCGGCTGAAACCGTTTCTCCTCCGTTGTTGGCTGCTGAATACTATGTTGACACTGATCCGGGAGTTGGTAATGGTACGCCAATGGTTTATCCTGTTGCCGATAGCATCAGCGATACGCTGGATCCGATCTCTACGGTTGGTCTTCCAGCCGGTCCGCATGCGATTTATATGCGATTTGCTGATACCGCCGGCAAATGGTCGCAGGCGGCGATCCTGCAATTTTCGATTGCGGGGTATCCGGGGCCTCCGGAGCCGGTTTATCCGAGACTTGCCAGGTGCGAGTATTTTATAGACACTGACCCCGGCGTGGGTAATGGTATGACCCGCACCTACGCATATGCCGACAGTGTTTCAGATACAGTAATGTCGATCTCTACTGCGGGGCTTGCGCCTGGTCAACACTACATATTCATCAGGTATGCGGATACTGCCGGCCGCTGGGGCAACCTGCAGTCGGCGATCTTTACTGTTACCGGTGGTGTAACGATCGCGGAGCAACAATCGCCGCGGCTAAGAAAGAGAGAGTATTTTATTGATACCGATCCGGGCGCTGGTAATGGCATTGTCAGCTTAGTTGCGTACGCTGATTCGACCGATGAAACCATTACTGGTATTGCTACAGCCGGATTGGCTGTCGGATCTCACCAACTGTATATAAGATATGCCGACTCGGCGGGAGTATGGGGAACCACACAATCTATTGGATTTGCTGTTTCGGGGAGTTTTGCTGAAACAGCATCGCCGCGTATCAGGAAGAGAGAGTATTTTGTGGACACCGATCCCGGCCCAGGTAATGGTACAGTAAGTACAGTGAGCTACAGCGACTCTCTGAACGATGTTTTCACCATATCTACTACGGGTTTACCGTTAGGGGCACATATTGCCTACGTGCGCTATGCCGATTCGCTGGGTAACTGGGGTGTTGTACAGTCGATGCCATTTACCGCCAGCACTGCGCCACAGCAACCAGCCGCTGCGCCACTTGCGAAAAGAGAATATTTTTTTGATACTGATCCCGGACCAGGTGGCGGTATAGTGAGTACTGTGCCTGTCGGCGATTCGATCTCAGAGACGATATCATCAATATCGACCACAGGTTTGTCTGTGGGCTACCATGTGCTTTATATCCGCTACGCCGATACCGCAGGCAAATGGGGTTTGTTGCAGAGTTTGCCGATCAGCATTACCAATACGTTAGTATCAACAGTAGAAAGGCAATCACCGCGCCTTCGTAAACGAGAGTATTTTATTGATACCGACCCCGGGCCCGGTAATGGTACAGTAGCCACGTTTGCTTATGCTGATTCTGTGGCGGATACGATATTGTCGATATCTACCACTGGCCTTGCACAAGGACAACATCTCTTGTTCATCCGTTACGCCGATAGTACCGGTAAATGGGGGCCAACTACTGCGGCTGCCTTTGCAATAAGCGGTAGTGCCACCGCTGCTGAGGCCGCGTCGCCGAGACTGAGAAGACGTGAGTATTTTATCGATACCGATCCGGGTACGGGTAATGGTACCAGTTTCAGTTTTGCTGCTGCTGACTCTATAACCGAGAACATACTATCGATACCTACTACAGGGCTAGCGGCTGGATACCATACAGTCAATGTCCGTTACGCGGATAGTATGGGTGTATGGGGACAGGTACAATCAGCTATATTTACGGTTACCGGCACCTTACCTTCGTTTGTGGAGCCGCAATCGGCCCCAATAAGTAAAAGGGAATATTTCTTCGATACTGACCCGGGCCCCGGCAATGGTACGCTCCTGAGTTTTGCTGCCGTTGATTCTGTTGCCGACACTATCTTATTCATACCTACCTATGGTTTAGATACCGGGATACACCTGCTATATATCAGGTATGCGGATACCAATGGTATATGGGGGCAAGTGCAGCCGGTAATAGTTAATCTTAACGCTGGCCTTGTGGCAGCAGAAAGTCAATCCCCCAGACTATATAAGCGAGAATATTATATAGACACTGATCCTGGGCCTGGTTTAGGCAACGTTTCAACATTTGCATATGCGGATTCTGTGTCAGATACTGCACTGGTGATATCAACCACCGGACTGGCTCCTGGCGGGCACGTATTATTTTTCCGTTACGCAGACAGTAGCGGTGTGTGGGGAATGCCCCAGTATTCGTTTTTTAATGTGTTCAGCCTTCCACCGCCCGAGCCGCAGGCACCTCGTATGGTAAAACGTGAATACTACATTGATGCAGACCCTGGCCCGGGTAATGGTATAGCCAGCACGTTTGCTGCCTGCGACACCTTATTTGATACAACCTTTAGTGTATCTACCACAGGATTGTCTGTTGGTAGCCACGTTTTGTATATGAGGTTTGCTGACTCGGCTGGCAGGTGGGGTTTATCGCAGCCTGCTTTGTTTAATGTTGTGAGCCCGGCAGCTATCGCACAGCCGTCATCGCCGCGCCTGTACAAACGTGAATATTATTTTGACCGAGATCCGGGTCCCGGTCGTGGTAATGTAAGTATACTGGCCTATAGTGATTCCATAAGCGAGTCTATATTGTCTATCTCAACGGATACTTTTTCTGTAGGGGCACACATTATGTACATCCGCTATGCAGATTCTGCCGGCAGGTGGGGTATGCCACAGTCGGCCATATTCAATGTGGTATCTGTTACTGCAACAAGTGAGCGTCAATCGCCCAAGCTTAAAAAGGGAGAATACTATATAGATACGGATCCGGGACCTGGTAACGGTACTGCGCTGCCCGCATTTACCATGGCCGACAGTGCTGTGACCAATCTTTCGATATCCACAACAGGTTTGTCTTTGGGTCTGCATAGAGCATATATACGTTACTGCGACAGTGCCGGCGTATGGGGCTTGCCTATGTCTATCCCTATCAATGCATGCCTTCCGGAAATTACGCTTTCTCCGATCAGTTCGGTATCGGGTATATGCCAAGGTGCAACTACGACCGTAAGCGATACTGCCACGGGAGGTACATGGAGCACAAGTAGTGCGGCAATAGCCAGTATCAACGCAAGTGGTCTGGTGACGGGTGTGAGCGCCGGCACAGCGGTGCTGACATATAGCAAGAGTAATGCCTGTGGTTCAGCAATCGTTACGCAGGATATGGTTGTTTCTAACAGCCATGTGAATGTAACTACTGCTACACCAACGATATGTTCCGGTACAAGTGCCGCTGTGGTGGCATCGGGAGCCACTTTTTATACATGGAGTCCGGCTACGGGGCTTAACTCGACCACGGCCTCTTCTGTGATCGCATCACCGTTAGTCAGCACAACATATACCATAACCGGGTCTGATGCATACGGATGTTCTAACACCACCACGCGTTCTATTACGGTCAATCCAAGTCCGACCATTACGTTCACGCCTTCGCCGCCGTACGTATGTCCGGGCGGTAGTAACACGATAACTGCCAATGGCGCGGCAACATATGCCTGGACCCCTGCTGTTACCTTCAACAATACCTCTGGATCTAATGTTACAGTTGCACCTGCAAGTTATACGGTATATACTGTAACTGGTTTGAGCACAGCGGGTTGTTTGCGGACTGTGACGACCGGTGTTTCTGTTCTGGCGTTGCCGGTAGTTTCGGCTGTGTCTGGTGATACTATAGGTTGTGCGGGTATGCTAATGCATGTGAGCGATACTGCAAGTGGTGGTACGTGGTCATCATCGGCACCGGCAACTGTAACGATCAGTGCGAGTGGCAGCTGGAGGGGTATTGCACCGGGTATAGCCACAATAACTTATACCAAAGCCAATCCCTGCTTTTCTGCAGCGGCATCTGTAACAGTATCGGTGGTCAGCAATCCGACATTGACAATAACGGCAGTAAATACGCCGTGTTCAGCACACGCTGGCAGTATCGAGATGGTTACTGTGCCTTCATCAGTAATGGATTACAGGGTAGACGGCGGTGCGATCAATCAACTTGCGTTTACCGATACGGGTTATTCATTTAATACCGGTATCCTTACTTCTCCGCATACCTACATTATTCTGAACAGTCATAACGCGGTATGCAGTAACACTTATAACGACACGATCACCATAACGCCAACCATTATGACGTGGCTTGGTGGCGTTGCAGGGCACGCCACGGACTGGAATTACAGTGCTAACTGGAGCTGTGGATTTGTTCCTGACGTTGTGGACGATGTTGTGATAGGGCCATCAGTAAATGTTCCGGCTATGTCTGCCGGCAATACCGGTAGCACGCATAACCTATCAATACTGAGCGGGGCGCAAGTGCAATTGGGCTATACTGCTGCATTGAACATAAAAGGAGATTTGCGCAACAATGGTGTAATAGCCGGTGATGGTCATGCTTTCATGGCCGGGGCTATTCCTCAAAAGATCGCGGGTCGAGGAACAATCAGCAATCTGGAAATAAAGAACGCAAATGGTGTATCTGTAGATACCGCATCTAAAGTATACATCAAGGATGCGTTGTATCTGACCACAGGTACACTTACCACCAATGATAGCCTGGAACTGGTGTCATCTGACACTACCGCTACCGCCCGTATCGCACCTATACTCACATTGGGTACCGGTATCTCCGGTAAGGTCATTACAGATCAATATGTACAGGGTGGTTATAGACGTTACCGTTTTGTCAGTCATCCATTCCGCGATACTATGTCGCTGAGCCAGCTACAGCAATATATTGATATCACTGGTTCCGGTGGTGCCACAAACGGATTTACGACGACTACTACTAATGCATCCTCGGCCTACTGGTTCAATCCGTATGTTGGCAACTCAACACTGGGTTATGATCCGGGTTGGCGTCCTTTTACCCGCATTACTCCGGGCGCAGCGGATACTAACCGCTTTCATCCCGGTCAGGGCATTAGGTTATTCTTCAGGGGGGCCAAAGGAGAAGGTTTAGGATGGTTAGGCGCAGTGGGTATGTATACGCCGTCGGCCACGGTCATCAAGATGAAGGGTAATGTGAACCAGGGCGCTGTAACCATAGCCTTGAAGCAGGGTGATTCTGCCGCAATACAGTCTTATAATATGGTGGGCAACCCTTATGCATCGCCGGTAGATGTAGGTAATGTTATATACCAGGCGGCAACATCAGGCCAGGTGACGGGTGCAGCATTTTACGTCTGGAATCCAACAGTTGGCGCCGGTGGCCAGTACCTGGCCATACCAATAGGTGTCTCTGCACCTATCCACTATAACATGCAGGCTTACACAGCTTTCCAGGTGCTTGCCGATCACGATGGTGCGGAACTGACTTTCCATGAATCGGATAAGACAGCAGATGCTGATAACAGCCTGTTCAGAGCGACGAGCGATATGACCACGGTAAGCGTGTACGATTCTGCCAACCACCTTTGGGATAAGATGGATATCCATTTTTCTGACGATGGAACAGATGGCTATGATAAGCGGAAGGATGCACTCAAGCCTATGAGTGTAGACTTTGCACTGTATAGTATCACCAGCAATGGCGATAAGGTAACGATAGATGACAGGCCATATAAGGATGGTATGGTAATACCGCTTGGTATTGCCAGTAACTATACTCAAAGGTTTATACTGCGTGCAGATAATGTGGCTGTGCCGCAGGGCAGCCAATTGCTCTTGCATGATAAACTGTTCAGCAAATATGTGCCTTTTGAAACGGGGTTAGCGTATCCATTCGACATTACTAAGGACAGGAGCAGCCAGGGAGATAACCGATTTGAACTTATGGTGACCCATAAGGTAGCTGCTGCCGACGGAGTGGAAGTGTCTGTATGGCCAAACCCGGTTTCAGCTGATGTATCTGTGATAATGCATAGTAGTGGCCGAACAACCGGGCGGATAGCTATCCGCGACATCAGCGGTGTGTCTGTATATGACAAGGCTATTGACATGGAGCGTTATGGTGTGGTCAAAATCCCGATGAGCAACTATGCTTCCGGCATTTACATGATAGAGGTTATAGCAAATGGTCAACGCACAGTGAAAAAGCTGATCAAGGAGTAATTTCGGGAGGTAAGAATATGAGGAATTGCCGGGCTAAATGCCCGGCAATTCTTATTTGTATGCCTGATGAGGGCAATGTTGCCTTTTATGAGTAACTTGCTTTGGTAATATTTCTATATGAGTAAACGTCTATCTCTCATTTTTCTTCTGGCCATTTTAATTTATGGAACGCTGCAGGCCTCGCCATATCACTGTTCCCGCATGAAGGGTACGAGGGCGAAAGCCAATAAAACCACTATTGCCAACCTGGCGGAGGATAACTATGACGTGAAATACCTGAAGTTCGATCTGCAAATGTCGGACACGTCTGTATATGTGAGCGGTAATGTTACCACCAAAGCAGTGGTAACATCGCCAACCATGCCTGCTTATGTATTTGAACTGGATACAACACTGGTCATAGATTCGGCGCTTGTAAACGGATTGGTGCTGCCTGTGGCCAGCATAAGTGGTGGTTTTGTGCGTTCCATAACGCTGCCAATAGCACTGACAGCCGGCATGCAGTTTACCGCAAGAGTATATTACCATGGTATGCCACCGGGTGGAGGCGGTGGCTTTTTTAACGGTATTACCCATGCGGTGAGTGCCGGTGGTACCCACATGGTGTATACCGTAAGCGATCCTTATGTGGCTAAGAACTGGTGGCCTTGCAAACAATCTATACAAGATAAGATAGACTCTGTAGATATGTATGTAACGGTGCCAGCCAATGTGGTGGACGGCAGTAACGGCTTGCTGGTGGGTGTAGATATGACCACTGTTCCAGGCTATTGGCAATATCACTGGCACACGGCCTATCCCATAGATTATTACCTCATTTCTGTCTCCATTGCCAGGTATGCAGAGTATAGATCGTACATGCATTTTACTGCAAGCACGGACTCGATGCTGATCCAGAATTTCTTTTTAGATACTGGCACATTCAACCCTGCGTATAAAGCCAACTTTGATAGCATTGGCCAATTCGTCAATTATTTATCTTCCCTGTATGGGCGCTATCCGTTCTGGCACGAAAAATACGGTGTGTGCTATACAAATCTGCCGGGTGGCATGGAGCACCAGACAATGACCACCATAGGTGTGCCGGAGACCTATATAATAGCGCACGAGCTGGCTCACCAGTGGTTTGGCGACAATGTCACCTACCAGGATTGGCATGATGTATGGCTGAGTGAAGGTTTTGCCACTTTTACAGAGTCGCTGTTCTTTGAGCATTTCTGGAGCGCTGCCGCCGCCAAAACACACAGAGCGCAACTATTGTCTACAGTAATAGGAGACCCGTGCGGCCGGGTTATGGTTACTGATACCACCACATCGGATAGCTTATTTGACCAGCGCAGAGTATATAACAAGGCCCAGGGAGTAGTGAGGATGTTGCAATACCTGGCGCCTAATGATAGCGTGTTTTTCAGTGTGCTGAAGACCTATCAGCAGAATTACGCGCTGGGCCATGCCACTACCACCAACCTGAAGGCCATAGCAGAGGCTGCATATGGCGTGCCGCTGGATACCTTCTTTAACCAGTGGGTATATGGGCGTGGTTACCCCATCTATACGATGTCATGGAACCAGTCGGGCAGCACGGTATATGTGAAGCTGGTTCAGACGAGGTCTTGTCCATCATACACCAACCATTTCAGCACGCCGCTGGAGCTACAGCTGCACAGTGCCACCGCCGATACCTTTATAAAAGTGTACAACAGCCTGGATACACAGATATACATATTTAACTGGGTACCGGCAATGACGAATATATACCTGAACCCTAACGTATGGACAGTGCTGCGGCTGATAGGTCCCGTGCTACATGACACGCACCTGGGAATAGGATATGTGCCCAAACAGGAGCTAAAGGTGTACCCGAACCCTACAGATAACTGGTGGGAGGTACAAAATACCCGCGAAGGAGAGGCAATATTCCTGTCGGATGTGAATGGAAAAGTAGTATGGAGCGGTTTAACGGCCAAAGGAAACACAACAGTGCCGGGTGGAAAACTACCGTCGGGAAGCTACTTTTTACAATTCAGCGGTAACGAAAAAGAAGAGCCCATCCGGTTGCAAAGGTGGTAATTTATCCTTTAGCATAAATTGTTCCTCCTATTTGTAAGCCATTCTGGGAAAAGATCGTTGCCCTACGTATTGTTTTTTATGTTTGTATATAACTGATGCAGAAATAACAATAAGTTAGCCTAGAAAAATTTGGTGGTGTGAAAAAAAGCTGCCCACATTCGCCACGTTTCTGTACTTTTTTAAAAATCTTTTGTCTATCTTTAGGCCAAATTAATGCACTAAAACAAAAAGCAATGAAAAAATTACTTTTACTTTTAACAATGGGCTCTATCGGCCTGGCGGCATCTGCCCAGCATCTGCGCCAGAGCAGCACAGCTAAGGTTAACCCGCACAAAATGGTGCAACAAAACGAAGCTGCTGCACAGACATTTGCAACAAGCGCTGTAGGCCATAAGGGCACACTGCCTGCGTTCTACACGCAAGATTTCAACGGAGGTATACCAATGGGCTGGACGTCTACAGGCGGCTGGCACCACACAACTGTGGCGTCTACATCTGCGTATCACCTGGCAGCACTGGCATCGACCACTGCAAGTAATGGCTGGATGATATTTGACTCTGACTCCCTGGGTACTGCGTGCAGCTGTGCACCTACTGGGTACCTGCAGAGTGCGCCGATCAGCTGTACTGGTCATACTTCAGTTCGTCTGAACTTCCAGGAGTTGTACAGGAGTTTCTATGACTCTTGCGTTATCTGGGTAAGTACTTCATCAACATTTGGCAGCTATACAAGGTATCCTATAGCTACAAACGCAGGTTTGTCAACAAACTCGTCTACTGCTAATCCTGAGACTGTACACATCAATATAACTACTGCAGCTGCCAGCCAGCCTACAGTTTATATACGTTTCGTATATTATGGCTACAACGGTGGTTCATATTCATGGAACATCGATGACGTGAACCTGACTGAATTGGATCCACACGACGTGAGCATCCGCCTGTCTAGCCTTGTTAGCAACAGTGGTGTTTATGGTTCTTCTATCTTCAACACGCCACTGCAGTTCGTAGATCCGCTGGATCCGCTGACAGTACTGACCAACGAAGGTGCTAATGCTGAAGTTGTACCAATGTCAGTTAATATCTACAATGGTACTACATCTGTTTACTCTCAGACAACTAGCGTATCTAGTCTGCCTGTAGGTTTCCAGGATAGTGTTATCGAATTCGGTGCTACCACTCCGTTCACACCATCAGCAGTTGGTAGCTACTATGCTGCATTCGCTGCTAACCTGGCCACTGATGCGGATATGACCAATAACTACGATACTGTATTCTTCAATGTAACAGATACTACATGGTCTCAGCTGACTCCAGGTTCTTCTCTGGGTTCTTACTATGTACACAGGGCTTCTCCTGCGTTGTCTTACATGCAGGGTGCACGTTTCGATATCCCTGCTTCTGCTGCGCCTGATACTATCTCTGGTTTCGGTGTTGCATTCTCTTCATCAAGCGCTGCTACCGGTGCCGGTAAAGTTGCTGTGCAGTTGTTCTCTCTGCATGATGGTGAAACAAGCTGGACATTCCAGGGTACTTCAGTGTACAGGAGCCTTACCGCTGCTGACTACTCTACATCAACTGGTCTTGTTTGGGCATACTTCCCAATCGACGTTCCAGGTTCAGGTGGCTGGTCTCAGCTGATGGTTCAGCCTTCTACTACTTATGCTGCTGTAATACAGACAAACGGTGTTACAAGCGATCTGTTGGTTTATGCTGCTAACAACCCTGTACCAGCAGGTTGGGCTGGTTACTTCGGCCAGGCTGACTCTTCTTACAACACAGGTTCTATCTCTGACTTCGGTGCTACACTGGCTACTGGTCTTACATCTACTCCAGCTGTTCGCCTGTACTTCGGTCACCCAAGCACTACCCTGAGCGTAGGTAATGTAAATGCTGCTGCGCTGACTTCATTTGCTACTCCTAACCCTGCTTCTGACGAGGTTAAGATTGCATTCAACAAGGCAGATGCTGCTGAAGCTACTATCAACATCACTAACTCTGTAGGTCAGGTTGTGGCTACACAGACAGTTAACGGTGTTAGCAACGGTACAGTAACATTCAATACTGCTGCATTGCCAGCTGGTGTATATTTCTACTCAGTGCTGTCTAACGGTGTTCGCTCTACAGGCCGCATCGCTGTAGCTCACTAATCTGTAGTAAATACAAATATTTTTCAAAAGGCCCGCGACTGCGGGCCTTTTGTTATTCAGCAACCGGGCATTTGTTATAGCATGGAATAACATGGCATATCTGTGACATAATAAAATTCATTGGTGCAACGTTTTTATTCTGAAAAATCATATCTTTAGCTAGAGAATGAATCTTATTTACTCTTAAAAGACAGGAAAATGAAAAAGTTACTTTTACTTTTATCTATGGGCTCTATCGGTCTCTCTGCGTCGGCTCAGGTACTGAAGCAGTCACGCGTTATGAGTCCCGCACCATCACGGGTTACAATGAACCGTAACGTAGCCCAGAAAACAGAAGATGCGCCGCTTGGCGGGCATGGATCTGTTGGTTACAGAACTACTGCGCCAACATTTTATACGCAAACGTTTGCTGCAGGTCTTCCTGGTACATGGTCTGCGGTAGCGTCATCGGGCCCTGGTTCATGGCATTGGACTACGGTGGCCTCGACTTCGACTTATCATTTGCCTGCTCTTGCCTCAACAACGGCTTCCAATGGCTGGATGATATTCGACTCAGATTCTTTGAGTACAGCGTGCAGTTGTATGCCATCGGGCTACCTGCAGTCTGAGCCTATATCGTGCACGGGTCATCCAACAGTAAGATTGAATTTCCAGGAATTGTACAGGAATTTCTATGACTCATGTGTGATCTTTGTGAGTACCAATGCTGCTTTCACAGGTGCTACCAGGTTTCCTATAGCGTATAATGCAAGTCTTTCTGCCAACCAGATGTCTCCTAACCCGCAAACGGTACATGTGAACATTACAAGCGTGGCAGCAGGTGCACCGGCAGTGTATATCCGCTTTATGTATTATGGTCACCTGGGTGGTGCATATTCATGGCAGATCGACGATGTGTCATTGTCAGAACTCGATCCTCATGATGTAGCGATCGATCGTTCAAGCATGGTGAGCAACACTGGTGTTTATGGTTCAACAATTTTCAATACGCCACTTCAGTTCGCTAACACTGATGCATTCGATCCTTTGACCGTTGTAGCGAACATGGGTGCCAATGCTGAAACATCCCCAATGTCTGTTAATATTTATCAGGGTACTTCTACTACTCCTGTTTATACTCAGACAACCAGCACTTACTCTGCAGTAAATGGCGTGGACAGCGTTGCGGAATTTGGTGCAACAACTCCGTTCACTCCTACAGCTGTTGCCAGCTACTACGCTGCATTTGCCGCCAACCTGGCTACTGATGCAGATATGACCAATAACTACGATACGGCATTCTTTAATGTAACAGATACGACATGGTCTCAACTGCCTCCGGGAGTATCTCTTGGTGGTTACTATGTACACAGGGCCAGCCCGGGCTTGTCTTACATGCAGGGAACACGTTTCGATATTCCTGCTACTGCTGCAGCTGATACCATCTCCGGTTTCGGTGTAGGTTTCTCGTCTTCGAGCGTTGCAACAGGTGCCGGTAAGGTGGCTGTACAGTTGTATTCACTACATGATGGTGAAACCAGCTGGACATTCCAGGGTACATCTGTATACAGGAGTCTGACTGCTGCTGACTACTCAACAAGCACTACGCTTAACTGGGCATACTTCCCTATCGATGTGCCAGGTTCTGGCGGCTGGTCTCAGCTGATGGTGCAACCATCTACCACTTATGCAGCTGTGGTGCAGACCAATAACGTTACAACTAATCTTGTCATCCTGGCTGCCAACAACCCTGTACCTGCAGGTTTTTCTGGCTATCTGGGTCAGTCAGATTCTTCTTACAACACAGGTTCTATATCAGACTTTGGTGCTACCCTTGCTACAGGTCTTACAACAATACCTGCTGTTCGCCTGTATTTCGGTCACCCAAGCACCACGCTGGCTGTAGCTGATGTGAACGCTGGTACACTGACATCTTTTGCTAATCCTAATCCTGCAACTGATGAGGTGAAGATCGTATTCACAAAAGCTGATGCATCTGAAGCTACTATCAACATCACCAACTCTGTTGGCCAGGTTGTAGCTACGCAGAAGGTGAATGGCCAGACCAATGGTACTGTAACATTCAATACCGGTGTATTGCCTTCCGGCATTTACTTTTACTCAGTTATGTCGAACGGTGTACGTTCTACAGGCCGTGTAGTAGTAGCACACTAATAGTTGAAAAATATATAAGAAAGGGTGGCAATTTTTGCCGCCCTTTTTTGTTTTTCAATGTAATATTCTATTATTGCAAAAGACGCCCTCTTTATTGGGGGGCATAACGTAATTATAATAATGGCAAAAAACCTGTTGATAGTGGAGTCGCCTGCTAAGGCGAAGACGATCGAGAAGATACTAGGTTCGGATTTTGAAGTGAAGTCTTGTTATGGCCATATCCGTGATCTGGAGAAGGACAACATGGGTATAGACATCAAGAACGGGTACCAGCCAAAGTATATAGTATCTGAGGATAAGGAAAAGGTGGTAAAAGAACTTAGGTCGCTGGCCAAGAAATCTGAAGAGGTTTGGCTGGCAACGGATGAGGACCGTGAGGGTGAGGCCATATCGTGGCATTTGTGCGAAGTATTGAACCTTGATCCGGCCACTACCAAGCGTATTGTATTTCATGAGATCACCAAGCCGGCCATACAGAAAGCGGTTAAGAACCCGCGTCTTGTAAATATGGACCTGGTAAATGCGCAGCAGGCACGTCGTGTGCTCGACCGTATTGTGGGTTTCGAACTGTCGCCGGTATTGTGGCGTAAGATGAGCATGCGCAATAACCTGTCTGCCGGCAGGGTACAATCAGTGGCTGTACGCATCATAGTGGAGCGCGAGCGCGAGATCACGCGTTTCAACGCGCAGAACAGTTTTAAGGTAGAAGCACTGTTCAGTGCGCCCGACATTAATAATCGTAAAGTAACCTTTAAGGCCGATGGACCTGATAAAATAAAAGTGGCATCGGATGCGCGTACTTATCTGGATAAGTGCATTGGTGCTACCTATACGGTGAAAGATGTGCAGGTGAAGCCGGGCAAGAAATCGCCATCGGCACCATTCACCACTTCTACGCTGCAGCAGGAGGCCGGCCGCAAGCTGGGCTACTCAGTGTCCAAGACCATGTTGCTGGCGCAGAAGCTGTACGAAAATGGTCATATCACCTACATGCGTACGGATTCTGTGAACCTGTCTGAGACGGCTATAGATGCAGCACGCAGCGCTATAACGGCGCAGTATGGTGAAAAGTATTTTCAGCAAAGGGTATTTAAGAACAAAAATGAATCGGCACAGGAAGCGCACGAAGCGATACGCCCGACCGATATGAACATAACCACTGTTGGCGATGCCGATACCCACAGGTTGTATGAGTTGATATGGAAGCGTACCATGGCCTGCCAGATGGCAGACGCTGTGCTGGAGCGCACAATAGCCAAAATAGGCGTATCTGCCCACCCCGATCCTTTGACCGCAACCGGTGAGGTGATCCGCTTTGATGGCTTCCTTAAGGTATATACCGAAAGCAAGGACGAAGAAGATGGCGAAGAAGAGAATGAGGGATTGCTGCCACCGCTGCAGGCAGGCCAGGTGCTGGACATACAGCGCATGACAGCTACTGAGAAATTTACCCGCCCATTGCCAAGGTACACGGAAGCATCGCTGGTAAAGAAGCTGGAAGAGCTGGGTATAGGCCGCCCTTCTACTTACGCGCCTACCATCAGCACCATACTATCCAGGGGCTATGTAGAAAAGCGCGACAGGGAAGGCACCAAACGCAGCTACCAGGTGCTGACGCTACAAAACGATAAAGTAAACGAGCAGACCAATAGCGAGAACGTAGGCGCAGAAAAATCGAAGCTGTTCCCTACCGACCTGGGTATGGTAGTGAGCGACTTCCTGAGAGAGCATTTCGAGCGCGTAATGGACTACGACTTTACTGCCAGGATAGAAGAGGAGTTTGACAATATAGCACAAGGCAAGGAGACATGGAGCAAGATGATAGATAAGTTCTACCATCCGTTTCATGAGAATGTAGAGCATACCATAGAAACTGCCGGCAGGGCAAAGGGCGAGCGTGAGCTGGGTATAGACCCCCAGAGTGGCAAGCCTGTGTTTGCCCGCCTGGGCCGCTTTGGGCCGATGGTGCAAATAGGTGCTGTAAGCGCTGACACGGAAGAGAAGCCAAAGTTTGCCAAGCTGCGTACCAACCAGAGCATTGAGACCATTACTATGGCAGAAGCTATGGAACTGTTCCGGCTGCCGCGTAACCTGGGCAAGTTTGAAGGAGAGGACGTAGTGGTGAATATTGGCCGCTTTGGCCCTTATGCTGCGCATGCAGGCCAGTTCTATTCTCTTAAGAAGGAAATGGACCCCTACGCTGTAGAGCTGGAGGAAGTAGGCGTATTGATAGAAGAGAAGCGAAAAGCTAAAGCCGAAAGCGAGATAAAGGTATTTGAGAAGGAGAAGATACGCATACTGAAAGGCCCTTACGGCCCTTATATAAAGCAAGGCTTGCGCAATTATAAGATACCTAAGGAAAAAACAGAGACCGCTGCGGCACTGACCATTGAGGAGGTGAAAGCAATAATAGAAGAAGCTAAGGCCAATCCGCCGAAAAAGGCGCCACCAAAGCGTAAGAAATAAAAAAATGGGTTATTATACGGCCCGCTTGCACAGCAAGCGGGCCTTTTTTATGTTGCCACCACGGCCAACTAACGCCTGTGAATAACTTGATGTAGCAGGAGAGCTGTCTCTGCTATAATTTAGACAGGGCGATGGCATTATTTATTGGCAATGCTATAGTGCGCACGACATCTGTAAACACGTAAACAAAAAATGAACATGAACAGCGAGATAAGGGCTTTGTTTACACTCATCGATGATCCGGACGATGAGGTATATGATACTGTAGTGTCTAAACTGATGAACTACGGTGCTGACATCATAGTGCCACTGGAGCAGCTTTGGGAAGTGACAGCAGATGAAAGTGTGCAGCAGCGTATAGAACAACTGATACACCGGGTACAGTTCCAGGATCTGCAACAGGATTTTTATGAATGGAGCAATAAGGAAAGTCCTGACCTGCTGAGCGGGGCCTTGTTGGTAGCCCGTTACCATTATCCCCAGCTGAATACTGCAGCCATCCTTGCCCAGTTCGATAAGATAAGAAAGAATGTGTGGCTGGAGTTGAATAACTATATGCTACCGGTAGAACAGGTAAATGTGTTCAACAGCATATTGTATAACTATTATAAGCTGCAAGGGCAAGAACTGACGCAGCGCGAGCCCGACCATTTCTTCATTAACAAGGTATTGGAGAGCCATAAAGGCAATGCCTATTCTATAGGTGTACTGTATCTGGCGCTGTGTGAACTGCTGGATATACCTGTGTTTGCAGTGGACATCCCCCGCCAATTTATTTTTGCTTACATCTATATGCACCCGGACCTGTTTGCCAGCGATGCCGATGATGTGTTCCCCCACCACAAAGTGCAGTTTTTTATTGACCCTGTTAACGGTGCAATATACTCGCAAAGCGATGTGGATGGCTACCTGAAGAAGATAAATGCTACAGACAGGGAGTTATATATGAATCCCCTGCTAAATAAGCGGATCATCTATAAGATGTTGGAGGAGCTGTGCCTTTGTTATAAGTATAGAAAAGAAACGGACAAGGCCCAGGACATAGAAAGCCTGATGCAGTTACTATCCGATGGTACTGAAAGTTCTTCTATGGGCGAGGAGGGTGATGAGGAGCTGTAATTAGTCTTTATCGTCCGCCTCGGGTATTTCTTCGTTTGTTTTTTCTATTGCTTCCGGCACGTCTATTGCTTCCGGTTGTTTCAGTTTTCGTTTGGGCTTCTTTACTGTTTCATCTACACCTATCAGCATGGCCCATGCTTCCATGCCTTCTACGCGCTCGCAGATCAGTTTTACTATGCCTATGATAGGTATGAACAGGAACATGCCTGGTATACCCCAAATGAACTCGCCCAGGATGACGGCAATGACCGTGATGAATGGGTTCATTTTGACACGGGCGCCTACTATGCGCGGCATCAGTATGTTAGAGTCTATCATATGCAATACCAGCATGCCTGCACCTGCCAGCAGGGCAAGATCAAGAGAGCTATTAGCAAAGGTGAAGAAAACGATAAGGCCGGTTGCTGTGTAGATACCGAGATAAGGGATGATATTCAATACAGCAGCCAGCACGCCGAGTAACAGGCCGTAAGGCACTCCAAGTATCATAAGCAAGGCGCTGTTGGCAATGCTCATAATGATCATTTCCAGCAGCAGACCCAGTACATAGCTGTTCATCATGCTCTTGGTCTCACGGATCACCTCGCGTACCTTTTGCTCATGCTCGTCGCTGAAGAGGTTGATGGTGAAATTGATGAGCATTCGGCGGTGAAACAGGATAAAGAATGTAAAAATGAATACAAATACCGTGAGCAGTAAAATGTTGGACAGCGACAAGAACAGGCTGCTTACGGAGTGTGCAGCAGATTCTGCAATGCTGCTGGCCGACCTGTTGATATAGTCGTCTTGCTGGGCAGCATTGATATGCAGCTTATAGGATATCCAGTGATGAATATCGTGATAAGTATGCTGGAAGCGTACGCGCATATTGGGCATGTCACCGGCAAAGCTGGCTATCTGTATAGACAGGAAATAGAAGAACCCGAATGCTGCCAGCAGGAACAGCAAGATGGCCAGTATGGCTGAAAATGATCGTCCCAGGCGCAGCCTGTGTTCAAAGAACCTGGCAAGTGGGTAGAGCAGGATAGAGATGAGCAATGCAAATACCAGTGGTATAAAAATATCACGTGCCTGTTCCAGTATGAAAACAGTGAGGATAAAGGAGATAAGAATAAAGGCAAGCCTGGCATAAAATGGCAGTTTCACTGTTCCCATAAGCGTAGCATTAAGCTACGTCAAATGTAAAGCTTACGGCTAAGATAACGGACTGCCGGGTAGGAATAATTAACAAAGTGCAGCGGTGCCATCAATCGCGAATGATGGTGATATTGCCGTCGTCGTCCATTTTTATTATGCGCGATGGGGCGGCAACCACCAGGTCGTTGCGCCGGTGATGTACAACGTATCCGGCACCTGCCACTATCTTATGGTCGATCATGGGAAAAACAGGTGCGGTAGGTGTGCCGCTCACATTGGCCGAGGTAGATACGATAGGTTTACGGAACCGCTTTATGAGCGCTTTGCAGAAAGGATCGGTGGTAACGCGGATAGCAATACTGCCGTCGGCATTTACCACATTTGGTGGAAAGCCGAGTGCATTGTTGTAAATAACGGTAGTCGGCCTGTCGAAGGCTTCTACCATAGCAATGATATCCGGCGGTGGTGCGGCCACATATTCCAGTATATCCCGCGCATCGGCCAGTAGTATGATGAGGCTTTTTTCTTTCGGCCGCTGCTTCAGTTCAAATACACGCTCTGCAGCTGCTTCGTTAAGTGCATCGCAACCAATGCCCCACACAGTGTCGGTGGGGTATAGTATGGTACCACCGGCAGACATGACACGTATGCATTCCTTTATGTCGTTCTCGATATCCACCATAGCAGTTGTTCATTTTTAATCTCGTGGGCGCACTTAAAGTGGCCTTCGGGGCATTTTTTACGTCCATGCAGCCCACAGGGCCTGCAATATAACGGGTGATCTATCTCCACTATCTTTCCTTTGTCGTGCACTGGCCCAAAACCAAAGTAGGAGATGGTTGAGCAGAACACACCTGTAACAGGGGCGTCCATGGCCACTGCAAAGTGTAATGGGGCAGAATCGTTGGTGTAGTTCATGTCTGCCTTTGCCATCAGGGCGCAGCTCTCCAGGTAGTTCAGCTTTCCGCAAAGGTTCTCTGCTTGTTGAGCACTGGTCAGGGCTATCACCTGGTCGGCCAGTTCCTCGTCTGTAGGGCCGCCCAGCACGTATATTTTGTATTGCGGGGGCAGGCTATCTATCAGCTGTGCCCATTTTTCGGCCGGGTAGCGCTTGGTGAACCAAACTGAAGACGGGGCAATAGTAATGTAAGGCTGCTGCTGATAGGGGATCACCTTTTGATGGTCGGCAGCGGATGGGTAAAGTTTAGGGCGAGCTGCCTGCTTATCGGTAATATCTTCTATCAGCAGTTGGTAGCGCTCCACCTCCATGATGTAATCGGTATCTGCAGATTCCGCAATATCGTGCGGGGCCACCTTGGTAAAAAAAGCCGACATGGGATTTTTATTGAACCCTGCAGTATAGGTAGCGCCGGAGAAGAACATCATAAGGCCGCTGGTAAGAAAGCGGTGCGGGTTGATGATGTGCGTATATTTTTCCTTCCGCACCTGCCGGAACATTTTTATAAGGTTGCTGTACTTGCCGCTTTTTTTATCCCAGACAAAAAGGTTGGTGATAAATGGGTGTCCCTTTAGCAAGCCTTCGTTGCCTTTGCGCAGTAAAAAGTCTATCTGGGCATCGGGGTAGGTGCTGTGTATTTTTTCAACAATGGCCGTAGCCAGCACTACATCGCCTGTAAAAGCGGTTTGAATGACCAGGAACTTATGCATGTGGTGCAAAATTAAACAATAGCCATCTTTGATGCGGTTTTAACAATAAAAAAAGGCAAGTTTTGCTAATTTGGTACTAAATTTGTTTTAACACGATCATATCTGGTTATTAAAAGAGTGAGCAAAATGAAGAAGGTAATATTATTACTTGCAGTGGCTGCTATGGCCTGTAATGTAACCGAAGCCAAGGACAAGAAGAAGAAAAAGCATACTGATGAAGCGTCTCAGACAACGTTGCAGGTAGGTGACAATGCTAAATTGTCTACCGATGCGCCAGCTGCCCCGGCAGCCCCGGCCACTACGCTGAAGGCGGATGATATGGCGTTTACAGAGATGACCCATGACTTTGGTACCATACAGGAAGGTCCTGATGCAGTTTGCAAATTCACCTTCGTGAACAAGGGTAAGGAAGATATTGTTGTGCAGAAAGCCCAGGCATCTTGCGGTTGTACTGTTCCTACATATTCCAAAGATCCTATTAAGCCGGGTGGAACCGGAACGATAGATGTAGCTTTCCATTCTATGGGTAAGCCAGCAGGTGGATTTACTAAGACAATAACTGTAACCTCTAATGCCGGCTCTAAGATACTGACCATTAAAGGTAGCGTTGAAAAGGCGCCAACAACGTCCGTTCCGGAGAATAATTCACTGATCAAAACAAATTAATCAATAACAGGTTTAACCACTCAATCAAACAAAATGAAGAAAGTATTCATCACATTGTTCTGTCTTTCGCTGACAACTGTAGCAGTTAAAGCGCAGGATAAAAAAGCAGCACCAGCGCCGACAGCAGAAGAGAATAAAGATGCGGGAATATTCAAGTTCTCCGACAAGGATAATACCCATGACTATGGAGAAGTTCCTGAAGGCCCGACCGCTGAATATGACTTTGAGTTCAAGAATGTAGGTAAGAAGCCGATCATTATCACTGAAGCTCACGGGTCTTGTGGTTGCACAGTACCTAAATGGCCGCACGAGCCTATCCTGCCTAAGAAGAAGGCTGTGATACATGTAACTTATAATACGCAGGGTCGTCCAGGTCCGATAACTAAGGATGTATACATCACATCTGATGCATCGGAAAAAACAACTGTGCTGCACATCAGGGGTACTGTAAAGCCTAAGGCTGCCGAACCCGCTGCACCAGCTACACCAGCAGCGCACTAATACCGCCAGTGTTTTTAAGCTATTAGATAGATAATTACCAGTACTACATGAAGAGATCTACAGCCATTGTACTAGCCCTTTGTTTATGTATGCAGCTTCCGGCTGATGCGCAACACAGGAGGGGCAGGAAAGGAGGAAAGGCAGCTAAAGGCGCCGATAAAAAGGCCGAAAAGGTTGCTGCACCGCAGTTCAGGTTCAAAGATGGTGATGTTCATGATTTCGGAAAGGTCCCGTCTGGTAAAGACGTCACTTACGAATTTGTATTTACCAACACAGGTAATGCCCCGCTGATCATCCAGGATGTTAAGTCGCCTTACGGTACCACAACTCCTGAATGGACAAGGCACCCGATAAATCCCGGAGGGAGAGGTTCTATAACGGTAGGTTATATGACCACTAAAAAAGGGCCATTCAGCAGGGAGATACACATTGAATCCAATGCATCTGCCAATGCTACAGAGAAGCGGTACACGCTTCATCTGAAGGGAACGGTAGAATAGCAATAGTATTTATGTTCAAAGGGCTTCGCAGCAATGCGAAGCCCTTTTTTTATTGTGTTGATCTTTAAATTATTGAGTGCTTAACGTCAGTTCTTTGCAGATGCCAAAGGTCTTGCGGTGCAGTGGCGTAAGGCCGTGTAGTTTTATAGATTCGCGGTGCGACTTAGTAGCGTAGCCCTTATTCTCATCCCATTTATAGTCGGGGAATTCCAGGTGCTTTTTATTCATAAAGTCATCGCGGTAAGTTTTGGCCAGGATACTGGCCGCCGCAATAGGCGCGTAGATAGCATCGCCACCAATTACGCATTCATGTACTATACCAAAATAGGGCGGAAAGATGTGCCCGTCGATCAGCAATAATTCCGGTCTGCAGGCCAGTTGATCTATAGCCATATGCATTGCCTTGAAGGATGCTTTAAGAATGTTGATACGGTCTATCTCTTCGTTATCCAGCATAGCTACAGCCCATGCTATGGCATGCTCTTCTATGATGGGCCTTAGTGTATACCTGTCTTGCTCTGATACCTGCTTACTATCGTTGAGTAGCGGATGATGGAAGCTCTTAGGCAATATAACAGCAGCCGCGAACACAGGGCCTGCCAGGCATCCCCTGCCTGCCTCATCGCATCCTGCTTCTACTATCTTTTTGCTGAAATATTTCTTGAGCATTCCTTTTCTTTCGCTACTACAAAATAACGAAAAACAATGCGGAGGAAAACAATCGTAAGGCTTTATTTGTACACATTTTGATGTGCCTGAACCATACTACAACGTGAGCAGTATAACACAAATAAGAATGATGCTCATCAATACTAATCCGATCTTATCTTCCATAGGGTGCGTGATTTAGTTAAGAAACATGTAGCTATAATCGTGCCAAATATGCAGCCAATTGAGCACTTGTTTTTAACGCATTGCACCATACAATATTGTGTAAGCTGCTATATCCGGGTATCAAAACTGATATGGAACGTAGTTCCGTTATCTACTTCGCTTTGCACACTTATCCGCCCGCCTAACGTCTCTACCTGTGCCTTAACCATATACAGGCCTATGCCCTTGCCTTCTATATGATGATGGAAGCGTTTATATAGTCCGAACAAATATGGGGACACCCGGTTCAGGTCCATACCCAGGCCGTTGTCGGAGAAAGCGAGCTCCATGCCGTTTGCTGTTTTTTTGCCTGTTATATTGATCACTGGTTGTATACCCGGCCGGCGATATTTGACACTATTAGAGATCAGGTTGAAGAAAATACTGTACAGATAGCTTCTTACCGAAAATAGCTCACCAGCAGCACTGATGTCGCAAATGATGGTGGCATTTTCATTTTTCAGCAAGGCATCCATGCCTACCTTCACATCAGCTACAAGGGCATCGAGGTTGACGCTTTCTTTTTCCTCACTTACCTGGTTGCGCACCTGCAATATGGTGTTCAGGTCGCGGATAACACCATCCAGTTTTTGTGCTGATACCGATAGTTCGTTCGTCATTAGTTTGCCATCTCCGTCAT
This sequence comes from Chitinophagaceae bacterium, assembly GCA_947455215.1. Lineage (GTDB taxonomy): Bacteria > Bacteroidota > Bacteroidia > Chitinophagales > Chitinophagaceae > Flavipsychrobacter. Next base: position 24,332 of record CANGNA010000025.1, on the reverse strand, counting down.
TGCCGTCCATCACTTGCAATATGTCTGTAAGCCCAAGGATATTGGCTACCGGTGCACGCAGATTATGTGATACTATGTAGGAGAACTGCTCCAGGTCCTTATTACGCTGAACGATGTCGGACATCATACGGGTGCGCTCTTGTTCTATTTGTTTCGCATCTGTGATATCCTGGCTTATGCCGAGTACAGCTTTTTCGTTAGTCCCCGGTATAGTATAAGGTACTTTTACAGTATGAAAAACGCGATGTGCGCCGGTGCTGTCTGTGAATTTCACATCAGGTATGGTTTGGATGATACCGGTATCTATTATCTCGCGGTCTTGAGTTAAAAAGTATGCCGGGTCATTTTCTCCGGGTATGGTTTCTTCCAGCTTCTTGTTCGTTAATTGTTGGGGTAATAGCCCGTAGATATCAGCAAAATTCTTGTTGACGTAAATGAACCTTCCGTTGTAATCTTTTACAAATACTGCCTGCGGTATCAGGTTGAGAATGACATTAAGGTTGGTGGTCGTCTGCAAGAGGGCAGCCTCCGCTAATTTCATTTCTGTGATGTCGTGCACAACGCCGTTCAGTCCTATCGGTAGTCCGTCTTTATATTCAGTTTCGGCCTGGGAGTATACATGGCGCACGCTTCCATCTTTACGTACGATACGGTGGAAGAACGCGAATGTGCCGTCACTGTCGGACTTGTTCCCGGTCATGTCGAGTACATGCGCCACATCATCAGGGTGAATGTAGGATATCCACTGGTCGTACGTATGTACATTGTCAGAAATGTCAAGACCATATATCCTGCACGCTTCTTCTGTCCATATACCGTATCCGTCTTTAAAGTCCAGCTCCCAGCTGCCAAAATGAGCAATAGCCTGCGCCTGCCGCGATCTTTTTTCGCGGTGGGCTATCTGTTCTTCCATAGCTTTTCTGTGCTGCTCTGTTTCAAGCATGTCGATAGCAAAAGAAATATCACCGATCACTTCGTTAAGGAGCGTGATCTCCTTTTCATCAAAAATGTTCTCGACATTTGAATGTAACGTGAAGGTGGCGAACGGTATACCGCCACGTTTTATGGGCATTACAATGAAAGAGCGGAGCCCCCTGGCTATAGAATAGTTTTTGACGGTATGATTGATGTCTTCCAGTGTGATATCGTTATTGATATACGGCTTGCCGCTGATCAATACCTGTGCAGTAGGGCCGTTATCGCGATAGAGCATATTGTCAAGCACTTCCAGGTCTTCCGGAATAGCATTGTAATGAGCTTTTACGTGTATTACTTTGGTTTGTGTATTAGGGTGGCCTATCCACGCCAGTTCAAATTTGCCGATCTCAACGGCTATCCTGCAGGCTTCGCGATACAGCGTTTCTTCATCTTTTACATGAACAATGGTCTGGTTTATCGCGCTGACAAATGCATATAGCCTGTTGGCCTGCAGCAGTTTTTGTTCTGCCGTTTTCCGTTCTGTAATATCGCGGTAATTACCTACAATGGCACCAATGCTTTTATCGTTGAGCATGTTGGTCAAGGTGCCTTCCATCCATAGATAGTGGCCGTTTTTATGGCGTACCCGCTGCACACTGTAAATGGGCTGTCCGGGGTTTTGCAATGCCCTATCCATGCTGTTTTCGATATGCACAACGTCGTCGGGGTGAAAGAATACATGGTTAGGCATGTCTTTCATTTCATCGAACGTAAAGCCGAAGATCTTTTGTGTTCCCGGTGATTGGTATATCAATTGTTTATTGGCATCGCGAAGCGACAGCGCCTCGTGATTGTTCTCGACAAGTGAGCGAAACCTTTTCTCATTTTTATACAATTCTTCATTTTGCTCCTTTACCCTTTGTTCCAGTTCTTCGTTGAACTGCAGCAGCCGGTCTGCCTCCAGCTTTTTCTGTGTCAGATCGCGCGTTATTTTGGTAAAGCCCACCACTTCATTATGGTCGTCGTAAAGCGCTGAGGCAACAATACTGCCCCAGAAAATGCTACCATCTTTCTTTACCCGCCAGCCTTCGTAGATGGCTTTATGGGCATGGGTTGCTTCCTGCAGCAACTGTTTAGGTAAGCCTGCGGCCTGGTCTTCCGCTGTATAAAATACCTGGAAATGTTGGCCAATTATCTCCCTAGCCTCGTAACCCTTAATCCGCTCTGCACCTTTATTCCACGTTTGTACAATACCTTTTTTGTCAAGCAATAGGATAGCGTAGTCCTCGATGGTGTCGATCATCTTAAGATAAATATCATTAGATATCATCTGTTTTATAGTTTTGGGCGAAGGTAGGGTGTATGGTTACTTTTTATAAAGTTTGGTCGCCCATGCAATCGTCATACTACGTTAACCACCAGAAAAATGGGGTAAATGTTAATATGTGTATGTACATAAATTCAGTTGCGCTCAAAATTGAACTTTTACTCGGCTTATATATATTCGAGCAGCATCTGGAAATGAGGGTTGTAATGTGTTTCAGAAACCTTGAATCTATGGGTGCCGATTATTGCAAGGCCGGCTTTCTTATAGAAATTCACTGCCCGCTCGTTTCCTTGCCAGGTAAACAGCCACATCCCGGTTTGCCCGGCCAATCTGGATATGGCAACATTGTGCTGTAGCAGCTGATGGCCCAGTTTCAGATCGTAATACTGTTTTAGCAGGTATATGCGGTCTAGTTTTGTGGTATGCTCATTTGGTAAATTATCATGGTGGGCATTTAATATGATCTTTGAAAATCCTGCGGGCTGCTCATTCCAGAATACCAGGTGATAGATGTTGTTGTTATCTTCCAGCTCTTTCCTTATTGCGTCGGTGGTATAGTTGGCATCAAGGAAGGTTTGCATATCTTCAGCAGAGCAGCTATCCCTATGGGCTTCTTCTACGGTAATACGGCCTATATAGGCTATGGTGTTAGTATCTTCTGGCGTGGCCCTGCGTATGTGTATCATTTTATATCGGTTGGGAAACTAAAGTGGCAGCAAAATACCTGCCAAAAGATAAGGGCAACATGTATTACATGCTGCCCTTATAAAAGTATTCTGAGTGTTTATTTTTTCTTTTTAGCCACAGGCTGCGGCGCTGGTGTAGCGGCTACGGCAGGTGCCGGTTGCTCAGTGGCAGTCTCTGTATCGTCATTCCGCAGGTAGTCAGGTATCTTATCCAGCGGCTTCCTGAAGATCTCGTACACCTTCTTGGCCAGCTTGATACCCGACTGATCAACATACCTGGCCAACACCCACGATATAGGCAATAACAAGGCTACAGTGGCTATGAATACCTTCAGCACCGATCCGTTATAGTCTTTACTGCTGTTGTAAAAGCTAAGGAACATAGAGCTGCTGAAAGAGCCCAGGATAAGCGGATGGATAAGATAGAGCGAGAACGATACATAGCCAAGGAACCTGAATGGCTTGAAGCTGACGATCTTTTGGAGCAGGGGAGACATAACGTAGGCCAACACCAGCGAGTACGCACCAATGATAAGTGCCCATGGGGTATAATCCCAACGCAGGTCTTTAAAGTTTTCCTGGGCACTATCGGGGAACGGTGCGCAGAATGGTACAGAGCCCATCATAAGGCCGAAGACGAGCAAACCTACGGCTATGAGTGTAGTAAGAATGCCCTGCCTTTTCTTCAGCCACTGCTCGGTATAGCACAAAGACATACCCAATACAAATCCCATATAGAACGGGCTCTTGGACATGTAGAAGTAGTACATGGCAAAGAACATCATCAGCAGCCTGTAACGCTTGGTGAAGTGAGTAAAGATGAGGAAGGAGAACACGAACAGTGATCCGTAGAACTCATAAGACATCGTCCATAAGCAGGTATCGAAGCTGGCATCGCCGGCAAACATGGTGCCGTAGGTAAGGCTGCTCCACAAGCGGCTTTCCGGCTCGGATATGCGCCACTGCTTAAAGAACCATTCAGACAAGGTAATGCGGCTGGATGCATCGTTGGAAATGAAATGCCCTGTGAGCAGGATGTAGGAGATGATCAGCGTAACAGCTATGGGCACCCACAGCCTTATAAAACGCCTGTGCAGGCCCGATACGGCTATCTCAATATTATCTGTAAGAAAGTACTTGCGACTCAGTACAAAGCCGCTTAACACAAAGAATATGGCCACCTGGAAGCCGCCATTGGTAATGAAGCTGAGCAAGCTCTTCTGGTAGTCTATCTCTGCGCCGTTGAGGTGAGACATCTCGGGCTTGAGAAAGAAATATGCCGGGTAGAACGCCAGGCAAAAATGGTTCATAAATACTAAGAAGGCTGCGATACCTCGAATACCATCGAGGTAGGCCACGTTACCGTGTTTCTGGGGCATAGTCTGAATACTGGATTAAATGAAATGTTAAAACCAAAGTTATAAAAAGTTAGGAGATATTGTCCATGCCAGGTAGTGATGTCGATGAATTATGCAGCTACTGTAACGCAAAGGGAACAACTATTTAATAGCATCAGCATATAAAATGCCTTTGTCGGACATATAAACAGTAAGTGTATTGTACTTTTCGCCCGGGATCGTTACCTCATAAAGCCCCTGGTAATGAGCGTGCTTTTTGATGTTCATGATATGAATGCCCGGTAGCAGGTTCTTGTTTCGGCTATTGACAACCTTGTAATCATACCAATATACATCGGGTGTTTTTTCCGGTATATAAAATACACCGTCACTTATCTGTACAGGTTCATTTATGTATTGAAAATTAAGCGCGGGTAGGGGAGCCACCGCATCTTTATTAAAGTAGCTCTTTCTGCTACTGTCATCTGTTACCATAAAGCAGCCCTGCAGCGTTGGCAGCCGTTGCTCTGCAGCTAACACATTGTCGCTGCAAAGATTGTTGCCGTACACTATATCCATGCCTTTATACTTAAAGCTGATGGCGGGAAATACCACCTTGCCATCCGCATCTACCACGCCTACATAGCCGTTCTTGTCGCTTGCAAATACTACATCTTCCCTGCCTATCAGTTTTCTGGCCGCAAGGGGAATGTACCATATTGCAGTATACTTATAAAATTGCGGTAAAGGTTTTCCGGTAGCTGTAACCACAGTATCACCTTTCAATAGTTTGTGCCGTTGCTCATAGTTATTCTCTTCCTGGTAGGGAGTGCTTTCCAGTTGGTAGGTTGGATATCCCGTACGTGTGATCAGCAGCATTTCGCCTTTGGCATTCGTTATATATCCTTTTATCTCCCGGCTGATGGTGTCGGTCACTCGCGTGCCGGCAGTATCGAACAGTGCCATGCCATTCCCCATACTGCATTCTATATAATTGCCAATAATGCGGTTCAGCCAGGTATTAAAGATGACAGAGCGCTGGGTGAAGTTGGTATCTACCAACATTACTTCGGGTGGCCAATCACTCATGCCGGGAGTGCCTGCACTTGCCATATACAGTAGGTCCGGCGTTGCGTCCACCGAGGAAAGGCTAATGTTTCTTATAGAATGCCATCGGCGTCCGTTTATGTTGAAAAACTGGGTACGCTTGCCATTATGCAATATAAGGTTGACGGCCTTTGGTGGCGTAACCCTGACTCCGCCGCAATACGGGCGATTGCTCATAAAGTCAACCGGCTGTCTCCACGCGCCAGTTCGAAAAGCTGTACGCACTTTTCCCTGCATATCGGCAAGCGCACGTTTCCCATTGAGTATTACCTCGAGCGAATCCGGATATACATGGATCCATTGGTATTTGTGTGGCGTCAGTTCTTTGCCGGCACTATCGTACACGCCATACTTGTCGTCTTTTTTGCCAACCCATATGCGTTGCGGGTAGTAGTTGAGTTCATCAAATACCGGCGGTAATATGCTCGTGCCATCAAGCGCTACTACCCCATATTTTTTTTCTTTACGGTAGAGGAAATAATTCGATGTAGTGTCTGCAAGTTCCAGTGCATCGTATTCGAATTTTAGCACAGTTTGTTGCTGTGCGTCTATTATTCCAAACTTCCGGTTACGGCCGCCCAGGAAATATTGTGCGCCAGTCTTCTTATCCTTCAGCCACAGACCAGCGGACAACCCATCGTAAAGAAAGGGGACTACGATGCTGTTATTGGTATCTATGATACCCCATTTTTCCACAACAGTATCTGATGCATTGTATGCTACATCGGGTCTTTTGAGATAGGGTTTCGCTTTTTGGCCACTCCATCCGGATGATGAATAGAACAGGTCGCGATTTTCAATATCATAAGCATGAAGTTCGCGATTCATTGGATAGTAGCTGTTCCAATGCCGGGAAGGAGGGATAATATATGACCCGGTGCTATTAATGATGCACATGCTGTATAAATGCTTATTTGAATCAGTGTACCTGTTGTATGATACCAATGCCCGGTTGGCGCGGAAGAATTCAGCCCCATCCCATTGCGCGGGAATACAAATATGCTTATTACTATCGCAATATCCCCAAATGCCATTACTGTAATAGGGTATCAACTCGGGATAGCGCTGTTGTGCGGCAGCGTGCAGGGTGAAGAAGCAGCAAAAGATAATGAGGGTTCGCATCGTCTATAAAGTTATGGATAAGCGGAAAAACAAAAAAGCCCGACATTTCTGTCGAGCTTTTCTTTAGAGTCGGGGAGACAGGATTCGAACCTGCGACCCCCTGGTCCCAAACCAGGTGCGCTACCGGCCTGCGCTACTCCCCGTTCCGTAGCTTTCGCTACTTTTGGTACTTAACTATTTTATGCGGTGAGGGCGGGATTCGAACCCGCGATACGTGTTAACCACGTATGCCAGTTTAGCAAACTAGTGGATTCGGCCTCTCTCCCACCTCACCTCAGTAACAAATAGTTCCGGTTGTTTTCCCCTTGTGTTTCAAAGGGAGTGCAAAGATAAGAGTTGTTTAGAAATAACAAACTTTTTTTCGCAGATTTTACTTCTTTTTTATTTCGTAATATCTGATGTCCTGTTATTACTGTTAGATGCTGGCCAGCTGCACTTTCTGCAACAGTTCCATCAGGTTCTCTTTGTACTCTGTATCGGTTTCCATCAGGTTCTCTACAGTCTGGCAAGAGTGTATCACCGTGGTGTGGTCGAAGCCGCCAAAGTGATCGCCAATGGTCTTCAGCGACTGCTTGGTGAACTTCTTGGCAAAGTACATTGTTATCTGGCGGGCCAGTACTACTTCGCGCTTACGTGTTTTGGTCAGCAGCTTTTCATATGGCACATGATAGTAGTCGCATACCAGCTTCTGTATGTTCTCTATCGTCATTTCGCGTGCGGCCGTCTTCACAAAGTTCTTCATCACGCGCTTGGCCAGCTCCATGTCTATTTCTTTCTTGTTCAGGGTAGCCTGTGCAAACAGGGCTATCAGTGCGCCTTCCAGTTCGCGTACATTGCTCTGTATGTTATAGGCTATGTACTTCACCACATCGTCTGGTATCTCCAGCCCTTCATGACGCATCTTTACGCGCAGTATGGCCTGTCGGGTCTCAAAGTCCGGCGCTTGTATGTCAGCGTTCAGGCCCCAGCGGAAACGGCTCAGCAGGCGCTCCTGCATGCCTTCCATATCGCGTGGTGCAGTATCACTGGTCAGGATGATCTGCTTACCGCTCTGGTGCAGGTGATTGAAGATAGCAAAGAAAACATCCTGTGTTTTAACGGCAGGAACGAACAGGTGGATATCATCCATGATCAGCACATCAATGAGCTGGTAGAAATGGATGAAGTCGTTGATCTCGTTATTCTTTGCGTGATCGATGAACTGGTTGATGAATTTTTCCGCACTTACATACAGCACTGATTTGTTGGGGTTCAGTCTGCGCACCTCGTTGCCTATGGCCTGTACAAGGTGGGTCTTTCCCCAGCCAACGCCACCATATACCACCAGCGGATTGAACGCGGTAGCGCCTGGTTTTTGTGCAATGTGCAGGCCGGCTGAGCGGGCAACCCTGTTGCAATCGCCTTCCACATAGTTGTCGAAGGTGTAATTGCCGTTCAGCTGAGGATCTATCTGCATGCGTTTCAGGCCCGGTATAGCATAAGGCGTTTTGATGCTATGCGGGTCATCGAACTTCAACGGCATGTCTATAACGTTGTTCTCTTTAGGAGGGCGTGTATAGGTGCTGCCTGGTATGTGTATGGAAGCAGGGTTGCGGTGTGCGCTGCTGCTTTCCATCAGGATACGATACTCGAGGCGGGCAGCTTTGCCCAATACACGTTTGATGGTCTTGCCCAATAACTCCACGTAGTGCTCTTCCAGCCACTCGTAAAAAAACTGGCTGGGCACCTGCAAGGTTACAATATTGTCCTGGAGACTAACAGCCTTGATCGGTTCGAACCACGTCTGGTAAGTGCGCCAGTTGACATTATCCTTGATGATGGCGAGGCACTTGTCCCAAAGCTGCTCGATACCATTCTGAGAATTGATGTCTGTATTGTAGGTGTCTTTATTCATTTTCTAATAACGCTCAACTTTGGGTTATCTAATATTTGTTTGTTTCAATGATGGATAACTAAGAACATTTTTTGTGGCCGTTCCTGTAGTTATCCAGGTTATTTTTTACTCACAATTCTTTGCCCCGTTTCGCTTCATTTGCTCACTCTTTTTCCTCGATTTTTGGGGAGGACGAAATTGCTAACATTTTGTTGAAAAAAAAAATTGTTTGCCTCTTGTTAGTTTACTCGGAACTACAGTTTGGGCGTTCGCGTCACCGCCATTTTTTTTCAACGTATTTCATTGTTTTTCAAAACCTTTTTTGTACGTGCGCCACTTTGTACTCATCGCCGTGCCTGGCATGTCTATGTGTGAAAGCCTGTAACACACTACTATAAGGGATTGCACAATAATGATGTATTCCAAAGATACTTTTCCACATCACTTCTGCGTTTGTGAAAATACCTCTTTTTTATCAGAAAAATTTATTTCATGTATTATATTTTACAAATGATTCTGAGCAGGATAATATTGTCCTGATCGCTGCACGATTATGCTACAACAATGTGAGTATGTCATGTACAACATTGGTGCCATCTGCCCTAAACCATTGTACCGTCTTATCTTTTTTAAACCACGTTAGTTGCCGTTTGGCGTAGTTGCGGCTGTTTTGTTTTATTTTATCTATAGCGTGTCCATGGGTGCACTGTCCATCAAAATAAGCGAAGAGTTCGGCATAGCCAACCGTCTGCAGATTCTTCAGGTGGCGCATAGGGTATAGGCTGCGTGCCTCTTGCTCCAGGCCCTGTTCCATCATTATGTCTACTCGTTGGTTGATGCGCTCGTACAGTGCTTCGCGCGGCAGATCAAGGCCCACTTTTATGATGTTGAATGGGCGCTCTTTTACAGCTGCTGTTCTGTATCGGGTAATGCTTTCGCCGGTAGATCTTTTGAACACTAATGCCCGTATCAATCGTGCAGGGTTATGTATCTCAGCCTGCGCATAAAATTCAGGATCTTCCTGCCGCACGCATTGCTGCAGCCACAGTATGCCATTGGTAGCATAAGTATCATTCACCTGTTTGTTTATCACTTCGTTTATAGCCGGCATCGTATCTATACCTTCGCATAGCGCCTTTATATACAGGCCGGTGCCACCGCACACAACGGCAGCATTGTTATTGGTAAATATCTCTTCCAGGTAACCCAGGGCTAGTTGTTCATAATCGGCAACAGATAGTGGGGTGTCTACCGGAAAGGCATCTATGAAATAGTGCTGCACGCCCCCTTGTTCGTGTAGAGTGGGTTTGGCTGTGCCTACAGACATTTCTTTATAGCATTGCCTGCTATCGGCCGATATGATAGCTGTGCCCAATTGCCGGGCTACAGCCACAGCTATGGCTGTTTTACCTACTGCCGTTGGGCCCTGTATCACTATTACCTTTTTCAATAGAATTGCTGTATATAAAAAAGCGGGTTGCCCCGCCTTAATTATTCAATAAGAATGTTCTGGTCTGCAATTAGTAATCGCCGCCACCATCATCACTACCCCCGCCAAAGTCGCTGCCGCCATCGCTGCTTTCCGTGCCGTCTTCGCCTTCGTTGCCAAAGCCTTCCGCCATTTCGTCGGCGCCCAGGTCGTACTTTTCTTCTATTTCCATCAGCTTGCCAGGTGCTACACCTTTTATGCCATATTGAGCAGGGGCCACACCTTCTTTACGCAATACAAAAGGATATACACGGCGGTATGTCTCCTCTTTGCTTACGCTGAGCAACTCTACCAGGAATGTCCATTTTTTTACCGGGTCGTATACATAAACGAATTTCTGTGTGGGTGATGTTACCAGTGCCGATACCGGAGTTTTGATCATAGACAGGGCAGGTGCATCTTTTTTATTTACCAGCACTTCAGAGTTCAGTTCCCTGCCACGTGCCCATTTGTCGTTACTTTCATAGAACGATGCCGGGTGCTTGCCGTCAAATTCAAAGGCTTGCATGATGCATTTATGAAAGTCCATGAATGTTTGGTGTCCCTGTATCTCTATGTCGCGATAGGTAAGGTCGTCGTCTTCCCAATAGATCCTGAATCGAAGTATGGCCATTATGTATGTTTACGGCGGTAAAATTAATAAATGATTATTGGAGATAGAACACCTAATATTGTGCCTGCAAAAAGTAGGTATGTTGGGTGTGCATTGTTTTATTAAAAAAAATATGTGTATCCTTTTCAAAAAATAAATATTGAAAACAAAATATTACTTACCTTTGCAGTCCCAAATTTGAATTCCATGCCAAAGATGAAGACGCACTCACGTGCGAAGAAGACATTCAAAGTTACCGGCACCGGCAAGATACGCAGGTACAAAGCTTTCAAAAGTCACTTGTTGACCAAGAAATCTAAGACCCGCAAACGTCACCTTCGCATGCATGGTTTAGTGCATAAGAGCAATTTGCCGCTGGTGAAGCGCATGCTGGTAATGGGTTAATACCCGCTTTGAAAGTTATTTATATTATAAAAAGATTTTAATTTTAAGATATGCCACGTTCAGTAAATGCAGTAGCATCTCGTGCGAGAAGGAAGAGAATATTAAAGCAGGCCAAAGGTTTTTACGGCAAGCGTAAGAACGTTTATACCGTTGCCAAGAACGTATTGGAGAAAGGCCTCGGTTATAAATATGTAGGTCGTAAGCTGAAGAAGCGCGAATACCGCAGCCTTTGGATCGTTCGTATCAACGCAGCAGTGCGTGAAGAAGGTATGAGCTATTCAGAGTTCATGGGTAAGCTCTCTGCAAAGAGCATCGAGCTGAACCGTAAAGTGCTGGCTGATCTGGCTATGAATGAGCCTGAAAGCTTCAAAGCACTGGTTGCTTCAGTAAAATAAGCGTATAAATTAGCAATAATAGCGTAGCCCGCATCGTAAGATGTGGGCTATTTTTGCGTGTCGGTACTATAGCTGCTGATCGGTGTGTTCTCGCGCACGGCACGGTATTTATATCATCTATGCCAGATCTAAAACACATCAAAATCAGCGATCATGAAATCAGTTAAACTAAGCCTCCTTGCACTGGCAACGGGCCTTTTTATCGCGTCGTGCGGCAACGGCAAATCCGAGTCGTCTACTACCGATTCTACAACAATGAGCAGTTCTACTGCCCCGGCTACACCGGTTAACGATGGTACTACTGCCCCGGCAGATAGTATGAACACCGCGGCACCTGTAGAAACCTCGACCACCACAACCACTAGCAGCGGAGATAATACCGGTAATGGCACCATGCAGGAAACGAACCCAGCAGGTATGGAGACCAATAAAACCCAGACAACAAAAACCAAGACCGTGATAAAGACGGAGACGAAATAAAATAAGCATACAATGACAAAGCCCGGGATATGGTCATCCCGGGCTTCTGTTATTATCTTTATGCTATGGGTAGCTCATCCGGCATCTTTACCACAGCAGAAAAGGCAAGCCTTAAAGCAAATAAAATAAAGCTGAAAGATGCAGCAGGCATGCATGTGCCGCAACTGCAACAGTTGCTGGATGTGCCGCTGCAACGGGCACGAGAGATACACGGCCTCTATGAATTCCAGGCTATCCCGTCTATCGGCATCCAGTTCGCAAAAGATCTGCTGTCGATAGGTTGTTTTTCACTGGGGGAATTACAGCATAAAACTGGACCTGATTTGATTCATGAACTGGAGCTGAAGACCGGAGTGTGGCAGGATCCTTGTGTGGAAGACCAATGCAGGCTGGTTGTGCACTATGCCAACAACGGTGATACAGGCAGGCAATGGTGGCACTTTACTGCCGACCGCAAGGCGTACAGAACACAACATGGCTATCCTGCCGACCGGCCCGCCAAGCCATGGTACGAATTGCTGGGGTATCCTGCCAGGTGAATTACTATATCTTTTCTACCCTTACCGCTGTACCATAAGCCAGTACTTCCGTAATGCCGGCCATTACTTCGTTAGCGTCGTAGCGCATGTTAATGATCGCATTCGCCCCTGCTTGTTCAGCGTGTTCTATCATGTAGAAATGTGCTTCCTGGCGTGCCTTCTCGCATAGGTTGATGTATACTGATATCTGTCCGCCAAAGAACGCTTGTATGCCGCCGGCGAAATTGCCCAGTACGCTACGGGAACGTACAGTGATGCCACGTACTATGCCCAGATGTTCTACTATGCGATAGCCTTCTAACATTGTTGCTGTGGTAATAAGTCTTGTGTCCATGATCAAATATGTTTTGACTCAAATGTACAGTAGGAAGTATTACGTTGTTGCATCTGTGCTTATTCGTTATTACCCCGCAAAGGGTTATGGTGTGTTTAGATTTTATATTATACTTTTAGGCCACAAAATTTTAGCATGAGATCATTTCCGGTACTTTCTTTAGCAAGTATCTTCCTGGCTACTACTTCTTTGGCGCAACTGCACGACAATGTTTACCGCAACAGTAACAACGAGCATTACTGGCAAAACCGCATGCCCGACAAGGCCTACTGGCAGCAGGATGTAGCGTATAAAATAGATGCGCGCATGAATGAGGATGAGAACAGGGTAGAGGGACAGGAAGAGCTGACCTACTGGAACAATTCACCCGATACACTTACCTATGTGTATTTTCATTTGTATCAGAACGCATTCATCAAGGGATCGTACCTGGGTGAGTTAGAAAAGCTGAACAAAGTAGCACCCGGCTATGGCAGCCGCGAAGCGGCGGGCCTGGGTATAGTGATAGACAATGTGCAGGCAGGCGGACAAGCAGTAAAGACCGAACTGGATAATACCATAATGAAGGTATACCTGGACAGGCCTTTGTTGCCCGGCGGTAAGGTAGTGTTGAAGATGGGTTTCACTACTTACTACGACAAGGGGCAGACCCGCCGTCGTATGAAGATGTATGATGCGTGGGGCTTTAAGCACTATAATGGCTGCCAGTGGTTTCCCAAAGTATCTGTTTACGATCGTATGCACGGCTGGGACACCTACCAACACCTGAACAAGGAGTTTTACGGAGACTATGGTGTGTATGATGTTACGCTCGATTTTCCCTCGAACTATGTGGTGGAAGCATCCGGCGAACTGCAGAACCGTAATGAAGTATTGCCTGCTGATCTCAGGGCAAAGCTGGACATCAGCAATTTTAAAAATAAGAAGTGGGAAGAAGCGCCCTCCATCATTACACCTTATGTAAAAGGGGAGCGTAAGAAATGGCATTACGTAGCCAATAATGTGCATGACTTCGCCTTTACCGGCGATCCATCTTTTCGTATTGGTACTGCTTACTGGAACGGCATTGAGTGCGTGGCCATAGTGCAGGAGCCACATGCCGCACGCTGGCAGAATGCACCCGACTATATTACTAAGATCATCAAAACCTTTTCCGAAGATATTGGTTTGTACCGGTATCCCAAGATAGTTGCCGCTGATGCTGCTGATGGTATGGAGTACCCAATGATAACTATGGATGGAGGTGCTGAGCCTGGTTACCGCGGACTACTGGTGCACGAGATAGGGCACAATTGGTTCTATGGTCAGGTGGGCAGCAATGAGACCTATCGCGCGGCGATGGACGAAGGCTTTACCCAATTCCTTACGGCATGGGGCCTCAGGCGCATTGATGGCGATACGGTGATGGGCTGGCAGCCAAAGGGTTGGTACAAGAGCAAGTTTGCCGAGCCTACTTATGTGCTCGACAGGAATGTGTCTAACTCTTACATCAACTCTGCACTCAATCAAAACGAATCGCCGCTTAATACTCACTCCGATGATTTTCATAATGCGCTCAATCATGGTGGTGGCTATGGTACTGTGTACTATAAAACTGCCAACATGCTGTATAACCTGCAGTATGTACTGGGCGATACTTTGTTCCAGCATGCCATGCATCACTACTTTGAACAATGGAAGTTTGCTCATCCTTATTTCGAAGACTTCCGTGCATCTATCATCCAGTATACGCATGTAGATCTTTCGTGGTTCTTTGATGAGTGGTTCGAGACCGTGAAGCCTCTTGATTATGGCATAGGGCGTATTAGTCGTGAAGACGGAGCCGATAACTTTGCCATTAAGTTCAAGAGAAAAGCCGATATGCAGATGCCGATAGATTTTACGGTAACAGCCAAGGATGGCAGCAAGCATAATTTCTACATACCTAATACATGGTTCACTAAAGCCACCAAAGCTACTATACTACCTAAGTGGACAGGGTGGGGTAAACTGAACCCGACTTATGTTGCGCATGTAAACGTGCCCGGCGGTATCAGGAGTGTACAAATTGATACTTCGTTCAGATTGTCTGACAGGGATGAGACTGATAACTTCCGCAGGCGTGGTACTGGTTGTGGTGCTATAAGAACAATGCTCGATGGTGGAATCAATCAACCTTTCGACAGGCGTAAATACAGGCTCGCTATTCGCCCCGACCTTTGGTGGAACCCGGTTGATGGCATAAAGGCAGGTGTACACTTTGAAGGTGACTACCTTTTTACCATGAACAGGCTGGATGCAACCGTATGGCTGAATACGCATGTACTGCAGGCCGATTCTTTCCTCTCGTACACGGGCGATGCACCGTATAAGAAATATGCGCCGGTTAATTACTCTATCAACTATATCTCACCCGTTAGCCGCAATTATGCTAAGCTGACGATGCAGATCAATAGCCGTTTCTTAGATGGCATATGGTACCAGAGGGGTGGGCTTAACTGGGCGCTGAACGAAAAGAACCTGGTGCAGGGTTATGCACTGTCTATGTGGCGTCACGATGGCCAGTCTGGTGATTATCTCATCAACCCACTGGATTGGACCAGTACGTGGACCAGGCCTAACACATCCATCAATTTGGCGTGGACACACAGTTACAATTATGTGCATGGTGCCGGCAAGTATACTTTCAGCTTAAGGGCGCCATTCCTGAATGGCAACAACCTGCCGTCTAACTACTCTTACGTACAGCTGGAGTCTGTGAATAGTAATATGTTGGATAAGCTGGAGATCCGTACCCGCCTTTTTGGCCGCTATGGTATGGGCAGCAGGTTCCCGGGCGAAAGTCTGTTGTACCTTGCCGGAGCCAGCCCTGAAGAGTTGCTGGATAACAAGTATACCCGTAGTATAGGCTTTGTGCCCGACGATTGGAGGGGCGTGAGCCGATATGACGTAAATCACTTTCAGCAGGGTGGCGGGTTAAACCTGCGTGGCTATGCCGGCTACAATGCACCTGATGACCGCAACGGTGCAACGTATGAGAGTTATAAAGGCAGGAGTGGTGCATCAGCCAACGTAGAAATAGGCTTCGAGAACTATCTGCCCTACCGCCCGCGTTTGTTCCGCAATTGGCTACATGTAAATACCTATTTGTTTGCTGATGCAGGTATCATGGAGTTGAGCACATTTTCCCGCAGCAACGTAGCAGCCATCGTGCCTACTAACATGTGGAGCGATGTGAGGGTAGATGCTGGCCTTGGTTTGGCCTTCACCATAAAGAATTGGGGGGTGTTTGAAAAAGCAAAGCCACTAACCTTGCGCATAGACCTGCCGGTATTCCTGAATAGGGCACCTTACAATAATACACAGTATGTGGCTGCACGCTACGTGATTGGTATCAATCGTGCTTTCTAGGTATCGAATTGATACGAATAAAAAAACCATCCTTCCGGATGGTTTTTTTATTTACTGTCGGAAAGTAAGAATTACTTCTTCTTAGTTTCAGTCTTAGTTTCAGTCTTAACTTCTGTCTTTGCAGGAGCAGCAGCATCCATTTTCTTTGCAGTGTCAGCAGTTTTTGCAGCAGTGTCAGTCATTGGTGCAGTAGTAGCTGGAGTTGCTTCAGTTGTAGCAGTTGCCATAGAAGAAGAATCTGTAGTTTTAGTTTCTTCCTTGTTACCACCGCAAGATGTTGCGAACAGACCGAAAGCGAGAGCGAATACGCTGAGTTTTACTAATTTCATTTTTTTGGTTTTTATACTTGTTAATGCCTGTTCGCGGAAAAGGTAACCCGCAGTATTGACATATTTTTATTTATATTTATAAGTCATTTAAAAACAAAAGCCACCCGAAAGGATGGCTTTTGTAATATTCAGTTGAAAGTAAGAATTACTTCTTCTTTTCTTCTTTTTTAGGTTCAGCAGCAGGAGCAGCAGCTTCCATTTTCTTTGCAGTATCAGCAGCCTTAGCAGCTGTGTCAGCAACAGGAGCAGTTGTAGCTGGAGTTGCTTCAGCAGCAGTTGCCATAGCAGCAGAATCGTTAGTTTTAGCTTCTTCTTTGTTGCCACCGCAAGATGTTGCGAAAAGACCGAATGCGAGAGCGAATACGCTAAGCTTTACAAGTTTCATATTTTTTGTTTTTAAAGTTTTATACTGGTTAATACTGTTATTAAAGAAAGGTAACCCAACGATTACGTATATTTTTAAAAATATTTATTAGGCGATTTACTTTGTCTTTTTTTCTTCTGCGGCTTGTGCCTCTGCCGGGGTTTTTGCTGGCTTGGCAGTAAGTGTATCTATATGTTGAGCGCTATCAGGTGCTGCCGCAGGGATAGCAGGTGCGTTAGCCGAGGCATTTGCTGAGTCGTTTTTTTGTTCCTCGGTTTTGCCATTTCCGCACGATATAGCGAAAACACTCATAGTAATAGCGAAAACGCCTAATTTTATTGCTTTCATAATTTCCCTTTTAGCTGTTGTTTAAGCTTTATACCTAAATCGGCTAAAGGTAACCTGCAAATAAGCGTTAAATATATAGTGGTTTGCATCTTTGCACGTCTGCAGCGGCTGGCTGTAAACTCTTAAAAATAATAGCATGAGGATAATTTTTATTTTTCTAAGCTTGTTGTTGTCGGCAGATTTGCTGGCTCAGGGTAGCGTTAAACTGAGCGGCAAGGTAGCATTTGGCAAGGCCGACAGTATAGAGGTGAGCTATAATGATAATAACCTTGCCTATTACCCGATAAAATACAGTACTAAGCTGGACCATACCGGTCACTTTTCTTTCAGCTTCCCCGTTCCGCAATCGGGTTATACCATAGTGCAGGTGCAATATGGTAGTAGCCTGGCCGACATTCTTGTAAAGCCAGGTGACAGTTTGGCTGTAGCATTCGATGCCCTTCACTTTGATAGTACCATACATTATGCCGGTAAGGGTGCCGATGTGCAGAACTTTATTGCATTACATACACGTACTAAGGGTAGAATGAACCAGTATCCCGGCAGGGTAAAAATGCTGATCCAAAAGGATGAAAAGACGTTTCTTGATGGCATGGCAGCTGAATATGCGGCAGAAGAAAAGGCCTTAAAGCAGTGGAAGCCTGCTTTACCTCCATCGTTCGTACAATACTGGCTGGCGTATTATCGCTATTACAATTATTTCTTTATTGAACAGTATCCCCAGACAAAAGAGATCCTCAAGTTGCGCAGGCTGACAGACACCGTATCGCCCGAGTTTTACAAAATAGTGGACAAGTTGCCCTACGCATTTAACGACAGTTTTGTACAAATACCACCTTATGTGCTATATCTCACCGGGGTAATGGAGACAAAATTGAGGGCAAAAGGTTTTACATATCATGGTAAAGATACCCTGCAGCGTTGCCTTTTCGAGGATAGCGCCTATAAATTGGCCTATGCCAAAATGCCCGATAAAAGCCTGGAAAACTATATAGCGCAGAATATCTACGGTAAAGCGCGTGGACAAAACCTGGGAAGGACAGAGGAACAATTGGCATCTTTCCGTAAGCGATGGCCTGCAAGCCAGTACTTGCCCTTGCTGGATAAACAAGTGGGTATTGTGCGAAGACTGGCTCCCGGCCAGCCGGCACCAGACCTTACATTCACCGATGCGGACGGTAATGTAAAGCATCTGTCTGATTTGAAGGGAAAGGTTGTATATATAGGCTTCTGGGCTGGGTGGTGTCGCCAATGCGTAGGCGAAATGATCAAGGAGCAAATGGTGAAGGACCTTATCCGTAAGAAGCCTTTGGAGTTTGTATATGTATCACTGAGTAACGATACTGCTACCGAACACGCAATAGTGCAGCGCTATAAGATCGGAGGCAATTTTATTAATTTGCAGGATGCCTGGAATGCTAAAGAGGTGCAGGCCTACGGGGTACAGTCGCTACCGGCCTATTACCTGGTAGATGAGGATGGTAATTTTGCAGTACAGAACACACCCTCTCCTATGCAAACCACAGAACTGGTAATGGCGATAGAAAAATTATTTAAGTAGCGGTAGTTATTCCTCAGTTTCTGCCGAGCCGTTATTATAAATAAACTTGAAGCCGATACCGTGTATGGTCTGCAACTTGGCCTCCGTTTGGTTTTTAAGATATTTACGCACCTTGGTGATGAATACGTCCATGCTCCTGCCCAGGAAGTAATCGTCTTTACCCCAAACGTTCATCAATATCTCATCGCGCTTCAGTACCCGGTTAGCGTTCAGGCACAGGTAGCGGAAAAGGTCTGCCTCGCGCTGTGTAAGCTGGTAGTGTTCAGTATCGTTGCCTAATGTAAGATTAGAGTAATCAAAATCGAGCGTGCCTATTTTGAAGAATGCAGGGCCTTCCTGGTCTTTCTTCTTGCTGCGTTTCAGAAATACCTGTATCCTTTTCAGTACCTCGTGCATGTTGTAAGGCTTTATCACGTAATCATCAGCACCTACTTCAAAGCCAGCCAGTTTATCATCGTCCATCCCCTTAGATGTCAGCATCATAATAGGGATATTCTCGTTCTTTTTGCGAATGTGATTCGCCAGTTCTATGCCATCCTTTTTGCCGGGCAGCATTACGTCGAGCAGGCATATGTCATAAATATTCTTCATGAACTGCTGCCAGGCGGTATCGCTATCCGTGCAATGGGTAACTTCGTAATTCTGTTTCTGAAGAAAATCTTTCACTACAAAACCCAGTACCGGATCATCTTCAACTAACAGTATTTTTACTTTGGGTTGTGACATAAATGGCCTCTATAATTTAAAACTGTAGTGCTAATATAACACTTCTTCAACTTTTTTTGTATTGTTATTTGAAAATTGTGTTGTTCTTTTTCAAATAATTATATTTACTATTTAATTCTTCCGGGGTTGGCAGATAGGAATGCTTCCCACGAGCTTGCTTTCGCTTTCACTGCTTTTGTTGCTTTAGGCGCAGCGGGTATGGGAGAGCCTAACTGGTAATGGTGGCATAGCGCTACGGCCACGGCATCTGTAGCATCCATATATGGATCTTCTTCGGTAAACTTTAAAGTAGCCTGCAGCAACTGCCACACCTGCTCTTTGGTGGCATTACCCCTTCCCGTTACTGATTGTTTTACCTTCCTGGGGGAATACTCTACTGTTTGTAATCCGTGACCCATGGCTGCTGCTATGGCCACTCCTTGTGCCCTGCCCAGCTTAAGCATACTTTGTACGTTTTTGCCATAAAAAGGGGCTTCAATAGCTACTTCTACTGGTTGGTGTTGCCGTATCAATGAATCTATCTTCTTGAATATCAAGTGTAAACGTTCAGCATGGTCATCTCTTGCCGACAGTTTCAATATACCCATCTCTACCAGCGAAATGTGAGTGCCATCTATAGCGATCAATCCGTAACCCATTACCAGGGTGCCGGGGTCTATGCCAAGGATGATGCGCGGTTGACGTGACAAATGATGAGATCAGATTAGCTGACCGACAAATGTACCGATTTTGATGCAGGCAATATCTATATCGAGGTATGTAAATAGTTGATAACTTTACAAGTAGCTGTTTATTGCAATGTTTTAACATTTGTGCTCACTTACGGCACAGTATTTGTTTTTGTAATAGCAGAACGAAGTGATCATGAGGTGGAAAGTGTTACATAGGTGGATTTTAAGCATATTGTTGGTTGCTACAGTAGCGCCACAGGTGTCCGTTGCCCAATCGATACCCCGGAACACCAGTTTCCAGGAAGGTGAAAAGCTCACCTTCAGGGTATATTATAATATGGGCTTTATCTGGATCAATTCAGGCAATGCAGAATTTACTACTGCGCTGGAGCAGGTCAATAACCGCAAAGTATACCACGTAAAAGGCGTTGGCCGCACAGCCAGCAGCTTTGAATATTTCTATAAAGTATTTGATACTTATGAAAGTTTTATTGATAAAGAGACCATGTTGCCACTGCGCTTTGTAAGAAATGTAAGCGAGGGTTCTACGAAATTCCTGAACGATGTGACTTTTAACCATTCGCGCGACCAGGCAATATCCAACAATAAAGCATACACTATACCTGCCAATACTCAAGATGTGCTGTCGGCTATGTATTTCGCCAGGAATGTTAATTACAATGCATATAAGCCCGGCGATAAAATATCCTTTAATATGTTCCTGGATAACCAGGTGTACAATCTCTATATCAAGTATCTGGGCAAGGAAAAGATAACCACAAGAACCGGCACGTACAACGCCATCAAGATAGTACCCCTGCTGATAGCGGGTACTATATTTAAGGATGGTGAGAAGATGACCATATGGTTGAGCGACGATGCTAACCACCTGCCGGTGCGTGTAGAAAGCCCTATCCTGGTCGGGTCTGTGAAGATCGACCTGGTAGACTACCAGAATTTAAGAAATCCATTTTCAGGGTTGATATCTAAAAAGTAGCAGTTTATCCTTTAGTTGCCTGGGCAAGATCGCGTATCAGCATTGGGTCGCGTTCTATGGCATTGCCTACTACAATAAGGTTAGCGCCGGCTTCACAGTTTTCACGCACTTTATCTGGTGTTGTTATGCCACCACCTACAAATAACGGTATGTTGATATTGGCGCTTACCTGCCTGATCATCTCTTTTGATATAGGATTTTTGGCACCGCTACCCGCATCCATATATATCACCTGATTGCCCAGCATTTCGCCTGCCCATGCAGTGGAGAGTGCTATTTCGGGCTTGTTAGCAGGAACGGGCATAGAGTGGCTCATGTACGATACAGTAGTTTGTACGCCGCCATCGATCAATATATAACCTGTAGATATTACCTCGAGCCCGCTTGCTTTTACCTGTGGTGCAGAAATAACGTGCTGGCCTATAAGCAGGTCGGCATTCCGGCCGGATATAAGCGATAGATAGAGCAATGCATCAGCCACAGGTGTTACCTGCGATGGGCTGCCGGGAAAGAGTACTACCGGTATATTACTTTCTGCCTTAAATACATTGATACATTGTTCCATCTGGTGTACCATCAATAAGCTGCCGCCTATGAACAGGTAATCTACACCTGCCTCATTGCACAACCTGGCCAGTCGGGGTACATCTGCTACCGCAATTTTATCAGGGTCTGCCAATACCGCAAATCCGCTTTTCCTGTTTTCCCTCAGCGATCGTAGTCCCCTGTATATTTCCCTGGTATGCACGCGTTGTAGTTTGGTATATTTTATTAAGGTGAGAGTATTATTATTTTGCCTGTTCCTTTAAAAGGTCCCTTATTTCTGTAAGCAGTTTTTCTTGCGCGGTAGGCCCCAGTGGCTCTATTGCCTTAACTGCCTCTTCTTTACGCTGCAGGCGGCCAATGAGTCTGATGGCTACAAAAATGCAGAAAGCAATGATGAAAAAATCGACCACTGATTGTATGAAGTGACCATAAGCAAATACGTTCACCCCTGCCTTCTTGGCTTCCTCCAGCGATTTGAAGGTTATTCCGGCAGGTGGAGTGCCCAGCACCACAAATCTGTTGGCAAAAAGTTCGCCTGTATTACTGATAGAACCAACCAAAGGCATAATGATATCCTCGACCATAGAGGTTACGATCTTGCCGAATGCACCACCAATGATGACACCGACCGCAAGGTCTAAAACAGAGCCCTTCATTGCGAAGGCCTTAAAGTCTTTCCAGAAACTCATAACCAGTAATTTGAGGTAAAAATATAAAAAATGTATGGTTTATGATGGATGGTGATTTTATCCGCAGCCATCAAAACTCAAAATTGGCGCTGCCGAATATGCCGAAATGCCTTGCCAGCGACTCATTTTGGATAGGCTTAGGGTTTACGCGCCATACAAAGTCTATACGGAACACCTGGAAGATATTGGATACGCCGGTGCCCAGTTCCAGGTAGGGTTGGCCCTTAAGCATGCGGAACGGAAAATCTGTTGGCTTCAGGTTGAGCGCCTGATTGTCTTTACTTAGTGTACCTACTACACCTTTGGCGGTCCAGAATTGGCGCCACCGCAGTTTTTTTAATAATGGTATGCGGTTAAATATACCGCCACCAATATTGTGCTCTATGTTGAATCCAAAGTACTCATCACTCAGGAATTCGTAATTGTTCATCATCTGGAACGCGTACTTATTGTAATAGTAGTATTCATTGCCCGGATGTATCTCTAACAGCGGGTAGGGTAGTGTACCAAAGTATTTGCCGGCAAACATGTTATAGTAAAGGTGTCCCAGCGGGGGGATATTGATATCTTCTGTAAAGGAGAAGCGGATCTTTTGATAAGCGTAGCTGCTGTTCAGCACGCCTTTTATACCTGCGGTCATCTCCAGCTTTACTACAGGCCATTTGCTGGCCAGGCGCACACGCAGGTATTGTCCTTCAATATATTTCTCTTTATAGGAGTAGCGCAACTCTACACCAACTTCGCTGCTGGTCACGGTGTTTGTTGGTTTACCATTCACGTCCACAAATATGTCGCTGGAAGGCAATGGCGCATAGGGCGTGAAGTTGCGGTGCTGCAAGATCAGTTTGTGGCTAAGCCCACTGAAATATTCTTTATACCATTCCAGTCGCTGGTCATCAGAGAAGGCCAGTTTCCACGGTACGCCAGCCTTGCGGAAGAATGTGCTGAAGATATTGTCACTGCCTACCTGATCATAGTAATTGGTTCGCTGGTTGATATCGTGTGCATAGTATCCGTAGAGGAACATCCGGGGGATACGGTTCAATATCCAAAGCCCCGTGCCTCCATATTTGAATCGTTCATCTTTTGTGCCATAGGCCAGAAAGCCAGTAAAATGGGCATTCTTCAGCGATCGTGGTGTGCCCAGCGATATCCTGAACCTGTTACCCTCAACAGGGTTGTTGCTATACAGGTAATAGTAAGGGCCTAATTGCAGCCAGCCGATATCTTTTACACCACTTGCCAGGAAGGTAATGGTGTTTTTGTACACCGTGGTGATCGGCATGCTATTGATGGTATCGACCATTTTATAAATAGCCTTTTCATTTTTGGTCAGCGAGTCGGGCCTGTTGCCGGCCCACCATTCATCGCTGCGATGCATAGCAGAATCGTTTTTGATGATATCCGTTTTGTAGTGCTCATCATTAACTACCTGTCTCGTACTGTCGTTGTTGATCCTTATGCGGTGATAGGTAGTGGTTTTACGACCAATGAAGCCCGGCAGCCGTTGAGAGTTATAAATAGTAAAATTGGCTACGAATTTATCTTTCACAGGGAACCAGGTATCGTCATCGCCTTGTGGGGCAAACTCCTGGTACAGGCTTACTCTGTCTACCCAATTGATGTTGGCCAGTTTGGATACGTCCATGCTCATACGCTGGATAGCGTAAGTAGTGTCGGCCACCCAAAAATCGCCAATGAAACAATTCTCGCCACCACGTTTAGGCTCAAACTGCACCAGTATCACACGGTGGCCGTAGACCTCTTGGGTGTCCTTGATTTTATATCGGTAGTAGAAAATAGCATCATTACTTATAGGGCTGATAAATTTTTTATCAAATACGGGAATATAGTTCCTGTATACATTTACGGTTTGGTATAAGGTGCCGAGGTATTTTACCACGTTCTCATTATTTACCCCCTTTACCATACTGGCATTGATGAATTCCCGTTGCTGTTTCGGTTTGCGGGTAAAGTAATAGTCGGATATGGTCTCTGTCATGTATAATGGCAGGTAAGGCTGCGATTCTGAAACCGTATCGAGGTTGTCGAAAATGAAACTATATTTTTTCAACAGGGGTACTTTCTGGAACTGTGTTTTGGTCAG
>CANGNA010000024.1 GCA_947455215.1 Chitinophagaceae bacterium | reverse complement strand
CTTTGGTCGCCACGTATGGCAGGGCCTGTTTGTATGGCTTGCGGAGAGGCGTGTTTCAGTCGTTCAAATGTCTGGTTAATGATGGGTTGCAGGGCTGTTGCCGGTAGGTTGTGCTCCTTGCATATCTGCTCGTTCAGCGATAGCAGGTGGTTAATGAAGTTATTGGTCATTACTGCAGCCAGGTGCAGCCATTTACGTTGTTCGTCTTTGGCCTCGAACAGGTTGTCAGTAATGGCATGGGCCATCTCCAGCATATACTTCTTAGCCCGGTCGGTAGATGCCTCCCAG
Source organism: Chitinophagaceae bacterium (assembly GCA_947455215.1). Taxonomy (GTDB): domain Bacteria; phylum Bacteroidota; class Bacteroidia; order Chitinophagales; family Chitinophagaceae; genus Flavipsychrobacter. Next base: position 55,429 of record CANGNA010000024.1, on the reverse strand, counting down.
GCCATTGGCACCTCCCGGTGGTTAGGTATGTTGTTCTTTAGTATAGAATACACGGGCCACAGTACTGCACAATCTTTAGCAGCTCCACTTATGATGCTGAGGGGTTGTGCACCTGACATATGCACCAGTACTGTTTTTTTGAACTGTATTTTGCCCGCTACATCGGCTATGGCATTGTCTGATACGGCAACAAAGCATACATCTGCATCATCATCTCGTACATCGCCTATATTGCCCCATTTAGCCGACAGCAAGGCATCAGCAAGTGTACGGGTAGCAGTTTCATCGCGGCCAAAGACACCCTTACACCTGTGTCCGCCCGATGCTAATCTCCTGCCAAAGAACCAGGCTATATTGCCTGTGCCAATAATGCTGAATGTCATTTAACGCTTGTTATGCTGTATATAATAGGATTCCATAATGCTGTGTACCTGTGCCTTAAGGGCCGGTACATCGTTGGTAGTAAGCCCTGCGGTAGGTATGGGGGCTAAAAAGTGTATGTGCACGGGCATAGGCCTCATCCAGAAGGTCTTTTTGGCTGGTAATACTTTGCCGGTATTAAAGATAACACCCGGTATCACCGGTTTCTGCGCTTTTACCGCTGTGGTAAAGGCCCCATCGAAGAAGGGCTGCATCGGCTGGCTGCTTTTGTTGCGCGTCCCTTCGGGGTACAGGCACAGGTTGATCCCCGACATCAGGGTATCATGCATCTTGCCAAAACTGCCCCTACGGCTGCTCTCGTTCTTACGATCTACCAATATAGATCCTGCCTTGTAGATAACACCAAACAGGGGTATCCTGGCCATTTCAGCCTTCGCCAGTGTTTTGTTAGGGCCGGGTATCCATGGCGATGAGATAGGAATATCGAGCAGGGAATTGTGATTAATGACCACCACATAGTTCTCGCCTTTCTTGAAATGGTGTTTACCCTTGCGGAACACAGGGCAGAATACCAGCGGCATATACACCCCCATCCATACCCTGAACACAGGGTGTAACGCGCGTGCCCTTGCCGGCTCGGGCAAAAAAGAGATGATCAGGATGGGGATGAATACCACCAGCATAGTGGCCACAAATACCAGTGCGGCGTATACTGCAAATATTTTACCCAGTATGTTTTGTATAACTTTCATTTAATGGCTTGATACACAGCCGCACACGGTACGGCCTTTAAAAGTCGGTCATTTTTTACATAAATGCAAAAACCTGCGGCTGTTAGTCATCAGCAGGGCGCTCTGTATGCCAGTCTACAGGCTTCAGTCCGTGCTCACGCAGGTAGTTATTGGCCTTGCTGAAGTGCCCGCAATCCAGAAAGCCCCTGTATGCAGATAAAGGCGAAGGGTGGGGTGCCGTAAGGATAAGATGTTTGCTGCCATCTATAAGTGTCGCTTTGTTTTGTGCAAAGCTGCCCCAGAGCATAAATACCACATGCTCCCTATGCGCCGATATATGGCGGATGACATTGTCGGTAAACTCGTGCCAGCCTATGTGTGCGTGCGAGTTGGCGGTATTGGCTTCTACAGTAAGCCCGGCGTTCAGCAGCAGTACGCCCTGGTTGGCCCAATGGGTAAGGTTGCCGCTGCGTGGTGCAGGTATGCCCAGGTCATCCTCTATCTCTTTATAGATATTCACCAGCGATGGTGGGGGCTTTACGCCATCGGGTACGGAAAACGATAGGCCGTGCGCCTGGCCTGGTCCATGGTAGGGGTCCTGGCCCAGTATCACCACCTTCACCTTTTGGAAGGGTGTATGTGCAAAAGCATTGAAGATGAGATTGCCCGGCGGGTAGATGACCTTGCCGGCCTGCTTTTCCTGCTTGAGCCGGTCTGTTATCTGTATGAAGTATGGCTTGCCAAATTCTTCCTTCAGCTCTTCCTTCCAGCTATCTTCTATCTGTACGTTCATTGGTGTCCGACCTCTATTTATTAGTATTCTGCTTTTCTTTTAAAGACCACACATAACACCTCCCTTTAGGGTCGGGGTTTATCTGATCACTAATTCCAGCAGTTTGGTGCCTTTCAGAAAGCCTTCCAGCTTATCGCCCTGCTGCACGGGGCCTACACCTGCCGGGGTGCCTGTAAAGATGATATCGCCGATGTTAAGGGTGAAAAACTGCGATGCATACGCGATGATGGCATCTACATTATATATCATTTCGCGGGTATTTGCGCTCTGCACCTTGGTACCGTTCAGCAGCAGCTGAAAGTCTATATCGCTGATCTTCGTATCCTCGGTAAGCGGTATGAAATCGCCTACAGGGGCGCTGTTGTCAAACGCTTTGGCTATCTCCCACGGCAGTCCCTTCTGCTTTTGTTTGGCCTGCAGGTCGCGTGCGGTAAAGTCTATGCCCAGCGATACCTGGTCGTAGTATTTATGGGCAAACTTTTCCTGTATATACTTACCGTTCTTGCAGATCTTTACGATCACCTCGCATTCGTAATGTAGGTCCTCTGTAAACTCGGGGTAGAAAAATGGTTTGCCGGGAAACAAAAGCGCATTCTTGGGCTTCATAAAGATCACCGGCTCGGTCGGCACATCGTTGTTCAGTTCTTTCGCGTGCTCTGCATAATTCCTTCCTATGCAAATAACTTTCATAAATAAGCAGCTTTTGTAGCGTTAGTTTTGTAGTTACAAATTTAACTGATAAAACAATTTTGCACGCACTTTGCCATTAGTTTTGTGTCCACAATACTGTATAATGCGCGTTAAAATAAATTTCCCCAACCAGGCACCCTTGCACACTGCGTGTATTCCCGTACGCATTACCGACATTAATTACGGCGGACATGTAGGTAATGATGCCGTGCTAAGCATCATACACGAAGCCCGTATGCTGCTGCTGGCAGCCCATGGCTATACCGAGCTGAACGCCGCAGGTACCAGCCTGATAATGGCCGACGTGATGATTGCCTACCGGGGAGAGGCTTTTTATGGTGATACCCTGCAGGTAGAACTATTTGCCGAAGAACTAACCACGCTCACCTTCGATCTCCTGTACCGCATCACTAGCATCCGCAATGGCGAACTGAAAGAAATAGCCCATGCCAAAACCTGCATGGTGTGCTTCAACTACGATACCCGCAAGAAAGTACCCATGACCGATGCACTGCGCAACCTGCTGCAAGGGTAGAGGTAGTAGTTAATTAATATTAAAATACAGGCTATTCTTAGTCGGGTTAGTGTTGTTGGTCTTAGCTTCGGTGAAAAACAGTTATGATAACGATCCGGGAAATAACATCGGCATCTGCCGGACTCTATTTCAACTTGCTCAGGCAGGGACTTGTTTCAGATGAAGATCATTTCAGGATAGCGCCGGAAGATGATGAACAGGCTACTTTTCCTACCAGGGATACTGCGGATAGTTTTACGATAGCGGCATTCAGCAATGATGAGCTGTGTGGTATAGCCAGCTTTGCAAGAGATGGCGATAACAGGCGCAAACTGCGGCACAAGGGCATCCTGTTCCGTATGTATGTTGCTGCTCCATATAGGGGGCAGGGTATATCTTCTTTGCTGATAAAGGCTGCGCTGGAGCGAGCCAGGCAATTAGACGACATAGAGCAAGTGAACCTGACAGTGATAGCGGTCAATGACCGGGCAAAGCACCTATACACCAAATTTGGCTTCAGAACATTTGGAGTAGAAGAGCGCGCTATCAAATGGAAGGGCAAGTACTTTGATGAAGAACAAATGGTTTTGTTTTTAAAGTAGTGAAGTTATACAAGGCGCAACACGTAACGTAACACCTCAACTGTTACGTTGCTGTTACGAAAAAGCGTAACACCGGTACTGGCGGTATTTGCCAATTACAGAGTGTCACACTGAGCCTGTCGAAGTGCGGCACGGACATGGAGCGATAGTAAACTCATCATCGCAATAATGGACTCGACCCTTCGACAAACTCTGGCGGGCTATTTGGTTCCTGGAATTTGGACCTTGGCTCTTAAAAACTTACTCCAAACTAATATTCTCATCACCCGGCTTATATGGCAAGTAGCTTACTATGAACTGGAACATCTCGTCGGTGGCCTTCATGCTGCCATTACGGTCGGTGATGATCTGTGGCGGACTGAATGGATTGTTCAGGTTGTTCTTGGTGTTGTCGTACACACCCTCGGCATATATGGTGCTGTGTGCAGGTATCTTCACCATCTTCTTAAAGGTGTAGAAATATTGCCAGTTAAAGTCCCAGCGGGGTATGGATATCAGTCGGATAGTATCACCCGTAGGGGCTACGGCATAGGCTTTGAAGCTCTTGCCCAGCAGGTGCATATGTGGGTTTATGGTGACCACAGATATATCCTCTGCTATTTTCAGCCGGCTCATAATGGGCTTTACCGTATTGGGCAGTATGATCATATCCGGCTCTACCGGTGCAGCGCCCAGTGTGCCCAGCTGAAACTCCTGCATAGGCCTGTTGGGCGGTATCTTACTAAAGAATATGTTGATATAAGAGGTATCGGTCACATCGTCTTTTCCGGTAAACCCGTAATGGATATCATTAAAAATAAAAGCGCCCTTACGTGGCAGAAAATAGCCGCCTATGCCATCGGGGTATTTCTGGCCTATGGCACCGGGCAGGTAGTTCACTACCGATTTCTGCAGGATAGGGTAGCTGCCATCATCATTGGGCAAGTCCAGCTTGCGGAAGGCCTCTACCAGCTTGGTGGTGTCTGTGGGTTCCATGGTCACACAATATACACCGCCCAGGGTGGTCTTCTTTTTATCGAAGTCGTACTTCACCATGTCGCCGTTCACATGGTGCACATTTCCGCTGCCGGGCACAAACTCTATCAGTGCGGCAAAGGTATCGGCAGGCAGCTCGTAAGGTACTTTTATCAGCAGGAACTTATCAGGGCTGTTGGCCTTCAGGAATACGGGCACCACGGGGATGCGCATATCGGGGCGGCCTGCCAGCGATGCAGGGTACTGGGGCAGCAGCGGCATCTTATCCTTGGGGCCTTCCGGTGCGCCTTCCTTCACCCATTTCTCCAGTATGGCTATATCTACAGAGTCCATGATGCGCTGCCCTATGAACTCGGTATAATGCGGGTCGGCAGGCCATGGCGGCATGATGCGTGTTTTGGCAGAGTAGGCTATGGATGCAGCTGTACGGCGGGCGTCATCGTAAGAGATGAGCGAGAAGTGCGCACCACCATAGGGTCTGTGGCATACGGTACAGTTGTTATACAATATGGGGGCCACATGCTCGGTAAAGGTCACCACATCGGGTACTGTTTTCTGTGGTGTTTTATTGCCACCGTTGCACGATGCCAGCACCGCAATGGTGCTGGCCAGTAACGCCGTGTTACAGATCTGCTTCATCATACTCGCCTGTTTGCGACAGTTTGCCTAATAAGATACTTATGTTCAGTTCGTAGCCTAATATGATGATGACGGTATTGAGCCATACCAGCACCATAAAGGCTATCAAAGTTCCGATAGATCCGTATACTTTGTTGTAATTGAGGAAATTATTTACCAGGAAAAAGAACACCGATGTGGCCAGCATAGAGGCCAGCGTAGCAAAAACAGACCCTGCTGTTACAAACTTTAGCTTATGGTGCAGTGAAGGCCCATAGCGGTATATGAGGCAGAAGGTGAAGAATATGGTAAGTATCAGGATGGTGATGCTGAGTATCTTAATGGCAATAGTATGCGGGAATACTGAAGGTAATAAATTATTGAGCGTGGTATTTTGCAGCACCAGCACGCTAAGCGTTACTATGCTTACCAGTATCAGCATTACAGTAAGTTTTATGGCCACCCAGCGCCGTTGCAGGCCAGTGCGTTTCTTGTACAATACCTCGCTGCGGTCAAAACTCTTCATCAGTCCCATCATGCCGTTGCTGCTGAAGAACAGCACCATCAGGATGCCGAACGATAGCACATCGTGGTGCTGCTTGCCCATAAAATCGCGCACCACACCGCTTATGCTACTATATATATGCGGGTTGGGTGCTATCAGTTTTATGGTAGACAGGATGGTTTGCTGCACCCTTTTCAGTGGCAGGTATGGCACCAGCGACAGCAGGAACAGGAAGGTAGGCGGCATCGCCATGATGAAGTTGTAGGTGCAGGCAGCAGCCCTTTCCGTCAGCTTTACCTTGCGCAACTCCAGGAAAAAGAACTTGGCCACATCATACAGTGTAGCACCATCCAGCCCCGGCAATACCACCCCATGTGCCTTCCTCAGCACATAACGCACCGGCTTCAGCTTAAAAATGCTAAGGCGATGACCAGCTACGATATTATTGACGGGGGTATTCAGAACGGGCAAAGGTAGATGATTATGGGTTCAGTGTCAATTGTGTTTTGCAGTCCATAGCCTACCGCTTAAATATTAATATATTTAATTAACTCATGGTATGGATGCAAAATTTATCACCTGATTTATTAAATGAACTGTAGCGCTAACCACATGAGAACTCCCCTCTTGCCAAAGAGGGGACGATATTCGACCAGCCGCAGGCATGTTGTCGAATGTCGAGGGTGATCGGGGCGCTAAGCAAGTAGGCATTGAGCCATTAAGCCATTAATTCACTCAGCTCCAGCCAGCGCATTTCTTTTTCTTCCAGCAGGGTCGCTATCTCGGTAAGACGGTTGCCTGCCTTTTGCAGTTCGTCGTAAGGCATGTTGGCACTGGCCATCTTTTCGGTGATGGTGGCTTTCTCCTGTTCCAGGGCAGCCATCTCTTTTTCCAGTAGTTCAAACTCGCGCTTATCCTTGAACGATACTTTCTTCTTTTCTGTGTCTTTGGGCTTTTCTGTAGCTACAGGAGTATCTATCACCGGCTTGCTGGCATCGTTCAGCTGGGTCGATAGCTTGTCGCCGTTCTTCTGGTCTATACGGTATTCGGTATAGTTGCCCGGGAAGTCCTTGATCACACCATCACCCTCGAATACAAATATGTGGTCTACCAGCCTGTCCATAAAGTACCTGTCGTGCGATACAATAAGCAGACAGCCCTGGTATTCGCTCAAAAAGTTCTCCAGTACCGACAGGGTAGGCAGGTCAAGGTCGTTGGTAGGTTCATCCAGTATCAAAAAATTGGGGTTCTGGAACAATACTGTAAGCAGCTGCAGCCTTTTTTTCTCACCACCGCTCAGCTTAGATACGTAGGTAAACTGCTGCTCGGGCGGAAACAGGAACAAAGTAAGGAATTGCGATGCACTGATAGACCCGCCATTGGCCAGCGGAAAGTTCTCGGCTATATTCTTCACGTATTCTATCACACGCACGTCTTCTTTTATCACCAGCCCCTGCTGAGAGAAGTTGCCGAATATAACGGTGTCGCCTATGTTTATCTTGCCGCTATCAGCCACGTCCAGCCCCTGCAGCAGGTTCAGGAAGGTACTCTTGCCCGCGCCATTCTTGCCTATTATGCCTATGCGTTCGCCCTTCTTAAAGGTATAATCGAAGCCGCGCATGATCACCTTGTCGCCAAAGTTCTTGTACACTTTCTTCAGCTCGGCTATCTTACCCCCCAGGCGGTTCATTTTCACTTCCAGCTTCACCTGCAGGTCTACCACCTTCTGCTTGGCTTTTGCTTCAGTGTCGTAAAACGAATCCTGCCTGCTCTTACTCTTGGTGGTGCGTGCCTTGGGTTGCTTGCGCATCCACTCCAGTTCTTTCCTATACAGGTTCTTGGCCTTATCTATATTGGCCAAGGTATTCTCTATACGGGCTGCCTTCTTCTCCAAAAAGTTGGCATAATCGCCCTTGTAGCTATATATCTTATTATCGTCCAGCTCCCATATCTCATCGCACACATCTTCCAGGAAGTAGCGGTCGTGGGTCACCATCAGCAGGGTCACGTTCTCCTGGTTCAGGTAGTGTTCCAGCCATTCTACCATCTCCACGTCCAGGTGGTTGGTAGGTTCGTCCATTATCAGTAGCACGTGCTTATGCTCAAAGCCTATATCTATAAGGGTTTGTGCCAGGGCTATGCGCTTACGCTGGCCGCCCGATAGCGACTTTACCTTCTGGTCCAGGTTGTGTATGTTCAGCTTGCCCAGTATCTCCTTCACCTTGGCCTCAAACTGCCACGCACCCAACTCATCCACCTCTGCCAGTGCCTCGGCCATGGCCGTAGGGTCGGGGGTGGGTGCATTCATCACCTTTTCATACTTACGCAGCGCTTCCGATACCGGGTGTTTGTAGTGGAAGATATTATCTAGTACCGAGAGCTCTTCGGCAAACTGCGGCTCCTGCTCAAACAGGGCCACGGTCACATCTTTGTGTATCCATACATTGCCCTCTTCCACATTATCCTTGCCTGCCAGTATCTTCAATAGCGTACTTTTCCCGGTGCCATTGCGGGCTACCAGGGCTATCTTATCCCCTTCGTTAATATGAAAGGTGATATCCTTGAATAGCTGCTTGATACCATGGCTCTTACTTATCTTCTCCGCTGTAACGTAATGCATAAACGGCGCAAAGGTACTTGTAAAAAGGGAGGAATGGAAAGATGTTGACTGTTGATAGCGTCCCGTTATTTTTTGTGGGCATATTGCACATCAGATTTATTCTTCTTATCTTTAAATCCAACAAGGATAGATCACATCGCTTTAGCTGCTACGTCTCTTTAACAATTAAGCATTATGGGTAAATTTTTTATGGGCCTGCTCACAGGCATTATTGTGTGCGCACTTGCCGGCTTCCTGGCGTATCCTTCCATCAAAAAGCAGGCACATGACAGCGGTGTGGAAGAAGGCACCAAAAAGGGCATGGCCGATGGTAAAGCAGCAGGCATTAAAGAAGGCATGGAACAGCTGAAGGCAGAACAGTTCCACAAGCACCAGCAAGACAGCACTGCCGCTGCACAGCGCTACCTGGCTGCCAAACGCAAAGCTGCTGCCGAGCGCAAAAAGGCTGAAGAAAAGCCTAAGCCCGTACAAAACTGGCACGTGATCGACGGCAAGATTGACGAAGCGATACACTAATAGTTGTAACTGAAAATATGTACTGCACCGGTGTTATACAATGCCGGTGCTTTTCTGTGCCTGCCAGAAACGAATGATGTACTAAAGATGCCGGGCGATGAGTGCTTACTGTGCACTCCTGCCGCGGGAATAATTGCGGTAAGTGTAAGCCGTGCGCTTGATGTAGCTGAAGAACGTGTAATCATTCATGCCACGCAGGTCTTCATAATCCGGGCGATACTTCACCATATAATACGACAAGCTGTCGCCGGTAAGGCCGGTATATTTGGTGATCACTTCTTTGTTGAAGGTCCTGTCTACATACTTCTCTTTTTCAGCAGCGGTATAGCTTTCCTGGAAACGCCATATCTCCCTGTTCTTCTTGCTCATGGCCGAGAACGGATGCTGTATACTGCCAATCGCCGATAGCTTGGGGAACTCCAGTTCGTGCTTGTACAGTTCATAAAAGCGCAGACTGTCTTCTTTGTAGTCATACCGGTTATCGTTACTGGCCAGTAGCTCGCGTATAGGGGTGATCCCCTGCTGCATCAGTATCTTAAAATAGGGTGGCACCATTCCCTTGGGTATCCTTACCCTTACTGTCTGGTAGCCTTTTTTGGTAAACTCCAGCAACTGGTCGCTGCCTGCGGCTATTACAAAATTGCCATTATCGCCGGTGCTTACCGTAAGGGTAGTATGAACATTGCGGATGTTGACGCCCGCCAAAGAATGTCTGTTTTCCCTGTCTGCTACATCGCCCTTAATTATTTGCGCCGGTGCGGGTACGGTCATCAGCGATAGCAGCGTAAGCAACAGATAGCAATACTTTGTGTTCATTACCCGCTAAATTACAGTTTAGGCGCATTTATGTGTGTTTTTATTTGTTAAAATACACGAAACCGTGATGTACCTTTGTAGCCATTATGTACAAGCTCATCCGCAGTATTCTTTTCAAAACAGATCCTGAGACCATACATGCCTGGGTAATGAACAGGCTGCAGTTTGCCTACGATAGCAAGGTGCTGCGCAAATGGATGAAGTCGAACTACACCATCAGCGATCCTAAGCTGGAGCGTACCCTGTGGGGATTAAAATTCCCCAACCCTGTAGGCCTTGCTGCGGGCTTCGATAAGAATGCAAAGCATATAGATGCGCTGGCTTGTCTGGGTTTCGGATTCATAGAGATAGGCACGCTCACGCCCAAGGCTCAGCCAGGCAACCCCCAGCCACGTATGTTCCGCCTGCCAGCCGACCAGGCGCTCATCAATCGGATGGGCTTCAATAATAAGGGCGTGCATAGTGCTGTGCCGCGTATCAAAAGGCGTAGAGAAAATGTATTGATTGGGGGGAACATAGGCAAGAATAAAGATACCCCGCTGGAGTATGCTGATGCCGACTACGAAATATGTTTCGAGGCGCTGTATAAAGTGGTCGACTACTTTGTGGTGAACGTAAGCAGTCCAAATACTCCCGGCCTGCGCCAGCTACAGGAAAAGGAACCCCTTACTAATCTGCTGATGAAATTGCAGCGGAAGAATACCGAACTCGGCAAGGGTAGCGTAAAGCCTCTGTTGCTGAAGATAGCCCCAGATCTTACCAACGAGCAGTTGGATGATATCATAGATATCGTGCGTGCTACAGGCTTGCATGGCATAGTGGCCACCAATACTACTATCGACCGCAGCGGCCTGAATACCCCAGGAACAGAGGTAGACAATATGGGTGCCGGCGGCCTTAGCGGTAAGCCATTACGCCAGCGTGCTACAGAGGTGGTAAAGTACATCCACACCCGCAGCAACGGCCAGATACCTATAATAGCGGTAGGCGGTATATTTACCGCTGAAGATGCAATAGAGAAGCTGGAAGCCGGTGCAGCACTGGTGCAGGTATATACAGGCTTTATTTACGAAGGGCCGCGTATAGCCCGCAACATTTGCGAAGGATTACTGGCGGCAGGAAAATAAAGGTTACACAAATGACATAACTAAAAAGGCACAACATCACGTTGTGCCTTTTTAGCTGGATATAATATACCCCGGTTTACATTTTCTCGAATATAAAGGTCATGCCTTCTGCCGGTAATTCAAGCGTTAGTGCCTTATCGCTAACGCTTAGGATATTCATATTTTCGGTCTTAGGATCCTTATCGTCTTTAAGCGTGATCACTTTGCCTTTCCTGGTGTAATTGGCTTCGTTAGCCGGCATAGACTTACCGGTAGCTATCACCTTGCCCGCTGCTGTAAATTCATACACCATATTCTCTGCTACCATAGATTCTTTGATCTGCTCCGGAGTGGCATTAGGTGGCATTTGCTTGAACTTGGCATCAACCAGGTGCCATTTGCCAACTATAGATGTTTCAGCTGCGGCAGCGGGTTTAGGTTTTGTTGCGCCCTTCTGCTGAGCTATAGCGTTAGTGCCTGCGCTCAATGTAACCAGTACAGAAAGTGCTACGATGATCTTTTTCATTAAAAGCTTTTTTGTGGTTTTGAAAGAACAAATATAGCCAGCTTGCCCATATTTTCCAGTTTTGTAATAAATAGTCGCCAATGTACCGTCGATGTGGTCTATGGTGCCGTTACAGTTGATCCTTAAAATACTAGCGGTCATAAAAAGAGAACGGGTGGCATCGCTCTCGCTGCGCGCACCCGCTCATTTTTGTGGAAACGGGCGGAAATATGTCGAACTTTTTTGTTGAGGATTTGGAAAGGTTTGCATTATCAATTATCATTGACTTAGATTTTTCTAACCAAGGTTTGACACCTTTTATCGGAATAAAATGAGAATAATTAGAAATACAATTCCCGTCTCTGATTTATACAACATGATGAAATCTGGCGATTTGATAGCGAATAGAACTTATCAGCGAGGAACTGGTCTTTGGCCTGATAATGCTAGATCATATTTTATTGATACGGTTCTAAATGATTTTCCATTCCCTAAAGTGGTGATAAGACAAATTGTAGATATAAAAACTAAAAAAACTAAAAGAGAAATAATTGACGGTCAGCAAAGATTAACGACAATCAAGGATTTTGTTGACAATAAATTTAAGTTATCGAATGTTAGCAAGAACTATAGTGGATTGTTTTATGAAGACTTAACTGAAGAGAGTCGTAATTCTCTGTTGGCATATGAAGTCTCTGTTGATAATATAGTTACCGCTACAACAGAAGAAATTTTGGAAATATTCCGAAGAATTAACTCTTACACGTTGCCGCTCAACAACTCCGAGAAACGACATGCAACATACCAAGGAAAATTCAAATGGTTTATAAGTGATTTGACAGAATACGCAACTCCTTTTTTTGAAAAATATAAGATACTTTCTTTAAAAGATATTTCGAGAATGAGCGATGCTGATTTGTTAACTGAGTGCTGTCAATTACGATTAGACGGAATTCAAGCGAGATCTTCCGCTAAACTCGATGAAATATACAAGAAATTCGACATGGATTTTAAGGAGGAAGCTGATTTGAGGGATATTGTCATAAGCTCATTTAATTACATCAAGGATAACCTTATAGAAGTTTTTGACAATTGCGATGTTCAATCGTATAACTTTTATGCCTTAATGGGAGCGTTAATCTACAACAGGTATGGTTTTTCTCGTGGCGAAGATAGCTTAATAGAAAAATTTCCTCCAATTGGCCAGTTTTGCTTGAACGTCAATAATAGTAGTTCGGAACTAATAAGAATATTTACGGAGGCTGATGAAAAAAATGAAGCCGGCTTATATTCCGACTTTGTAAAAGCATCTCTTTCAACAACACATAGTTACAAGAATAGGGTAACAAGAATTGAAACTCTAATCAATGCTCTTAGATTACCATGAGATATTTGTCACATAAAAGACAGCGTTTCCTTGATAGTCTTAAGAATGTTGCAATAATGTATTCCTATGCCAATCAAAGGGAACAGTTATTGATTTCCGCAGGAGTGTTGAATTCGATATGGAACCTGTGGAATAATTTTTGGCGCGACTACTGGATTGCTCACGTATCGGGTGGATATGATTTTGGAAATAATATAATCCATCCGTTATACAACGGGTATAATGATAAGCAAAGTTGTCACTATCTTTTATACGCATGCAACAAACGGAGCAACCATTTGTTTGGTGCTACTATTACAGGGAGCCACCAGGAAGCGACGTGGGGTGATCCGAATATTATATCCTTAATTGCCATCAAAATGACACCTCACCATGGGAGCATGGCGCACCTTTCAGGTATTCTTGGATATTACCAAACTCACTTGCAACATTTCCAAAGAATAAGAAACACTCTTACCCACCTTAATAACGAAAATGTTTTTCATCTAAATGCGATTGCAGGTTATTATTCATTCGGTGCAGATCATCGATTAATAGATATTCTAGAATCCGTTGAGATTAGTTCTTCCACACGCTGTTTTAATAATTTGATTAATAATATGGAAGGGCTTGTTCAAAATCTATAAATACAGCCGTGATATATACAGCATTTTATGAGATAAGCATTTTAAAATAGTTACTTCAAAGTAAAAAGCCGGAAACATCAGTTCGATGTATCTGGTTGAAGTGGAGACGGGCGGTGATATGGCGAACTTTCATACTAAGGACTTGGAGCTATTTCAAATGATCGACTTTAAGAGCGAGGAATACCGCTGCAGCGCAGTGAAATAAAAAAGCGGAGATGTTATCGCTCTTCGCTCTAACGCTCTCCGCTCTCTTTCGGTGGTCTCGCCAGGAATCGAACCTGGATCTGGAGCTTCGGAAACTCTTATACTATCCATTGTACTACGGGACCAATGATCTGAAAACCGATAGGGCTGCAAATGTAATTATTTATAGCTCTCCACCATTATTTTCTCCCGGCAAAAGAAATATTCTCGTACATCGTTGCTGGCTACAAGCACCAGGCGATGTTTGGCGTAGGTCTCCATCCAGGTGCGGTATTGCTCGGTACCGGCCTCATCAAGGTTGGTGCAGGGCTCGTCTACCATCAGCACCGGCGTATCGCTGAAGATGGCCTGCGCCAGTTTTACACGCTGTTTCATGCCCGATGAATAATCGCCCAATGGTTTATCAGCCGCAGCCTGTAGGCCCGTCAGCGCTATGATATCATCTATCCGTAGTCCCTGCAGTGGCTTCTTGAACGAGAAGTGAAAATCCAGGAACTCCCGCATGGTCAGTTCTTCTATTATCTCTTGCCCCGGTGCGGTAAAGCTGATGTTGCGGAAAGCCTGTTGTGTATTGATGGCAGCACCTGTGGCATCTGTATAGATCACCTGGCCTTTAGATGCTGCCTGCATGCCCGCTATCACCCGCAGCAGGGTGCTCTTACCACTGCCATTGGCACCAAGCAGGGCATAGGCATTGCCTGTACTGAAATCGTACGTTACCTGTTTGAATATCCAGTGTTGCTGAAAGCGCTTGCTTACCTGTTGCAGGGATATGTTCATGCCCGGATGATGAAGTGAGATAACTATTCCGCCCCGTCCATTATGTGCGCCAGGTTCCACGCCCTGAAGTTGGCAGAGTTCACATATTCCGGTGCTAACTTCAGGTAGAATGTCGGTAGCTTATCTTTGATCCAGGCCATCTGTTTCTGGTTCTTCTTTTCCATCAGCGCCACTTCCTTTATCTTGCTGTAGTCGTCGGTAAGGTTGGCACGGTGTGGGGTAGTGCGGTTGCGCAGGTACACTATACGGCAAGACTGTTCGCGCATATCATTGTAAAATACATGCGGCCTGGTATATTCACCTTTCTGCAGGCTGTCCATCATCAGTACCATCCCCGGGTCTAGCTTGGTGATGTCCAATTCTGTATTGCCCGTCTGCGGATCGGCTATCATACCACCTGTGCGCTTTGCAGCTTCGTCTGTCGAGAATTTGCCAACTGCTTCCTGGAATGTTATTTTGCCCGATACCAGCAGGTTGTATATGCTGTCCAGTTTGGTCATCGAGGCTTTTATGTCAACGCTGGTTATCTTTGGCTTTATAAGGATATGACGCAGATCTGCCTCGTCACCCTTACGGTTCACCATCTGTATGATGTGGTAACCAAACTTGGTTTTGAAGATGGGCGATATCTCTCCGTTCTGTAGTTTAAAGGCCGCAGCAACAAACTCGGCAGCCCACGGGCCATTGCGGGTCACACCATCGTAGCGGCCACCATTATCGCGGCTGCCCGGGTCATCGGTATACCATGTAGCGGCGTCTTCAAATGTCTTTTTACCTTCTATTATTTCTTTACGGATGCTCTCCAGCTGGCTATGCGCATATTCTTCCATCTCTATGCTCACCGGTGGATCAATTACTATCTGTCCTACTTCTATGGTTGCCGGAAAATAGGGGAGGCTATCCTTAGGTATGCGGTTATAAAAATTGGTTACTTCGGCAGGGGTTATGCTCACATTCTCAAATATCTGGCCCTGCATTTTCTGCACTATCAGCTCATTCTTCACATCATCGCGGTATTCCTCTTTCATCTGGTACACCGTTTTGCCTGCAAGGGCTTCCATCTTTTCCTTTGAGCCATACATGCTGATGAAGTAACGCAGGCGGTTGTCCAGCTGGCCGTCCACATCCTCGTCGCTCACCATTACGCTATCGCGTTCTGCCTGCTCCAGCAATACATCTTGTATCACCAGTTGCTGCAGTATCATACTGCGTGCGCTATCCGGCAGGTTAGGGTCCTGACCCTTAGCCTCCATAAAACGCTTTTCAACGTCAGACTGCAGTATGATCTTGTTACGACCTACCACACCAATTATTTTATCTGCCGTTTCCTGTGCATAGGCTCCGGCCGATGAAAGCAGTACGGCCGCCAATATGCCTGCCTGGCCTGCTTTAATTATATTGTTGATCTTGAAAAGACTCATGTTGAAATAAAAAATGTAAAATGCGCTAATCGCAAAAATATGTTTTTTAACGCCTTATTCGTCCCGCTGGCCTTTTTTTAACGTTTTTTCTTTTTCATAACGCTCAAAGGTCGGATGAACCTTGTGAGCATAGAATAAATATCAGGCAACAGCAACAGCAGTGGTGTGCTGTGGTTGCGGTGTCGCTGAGGAGCTTACCGAAAAGGGCCGCCATCCGGCAGCCCTTCCAATATCACTTGTCAACTTTTACAATTTTTCGTACAGCGCACGCAGTTTTTCGCGTGTCATTTGCTGCTGCCAGTCTTTGCCCAGTGCGTTTTCCCACAGTGGCGCCATGCCCAGCGATACATTGATCATAACATCGAACTGCTCATCTGTGAGTCCCTTACAAATACCTTCGGGTATGTAGATGTCGTTCTTCTTTACCATCTTGTGGAAGGTCTCCACACCTTCAGGATAATACTCCTGCAGGTGATTGAACACGATACAGTTGCCCAGGCCGTGCTTGGTGCCCAGCAGGTAGCTGAGGCCATAGCTTACAGCGTGTGCTACACCTACCTGGGAGTAAGCAATGCTCATACCGCCGGCGTAAGATGCCATCATCAGCTGCTCGTCGCTCTCGTCGTTCCACTCATCCTTGTGCAGGTATATCTCCTCGCAGAGTGCCTGTGCTTTCTCGCCGTAAGAGCGGCTAAATTCATTGATGAATGTGCCTTTCAGGGACTCTACGCAATGTATGAAGCAGTCCATGCCGGTGTAGAAGCGCTGGTTCTTGGGTGCATCCTTTATCAGGGCAGGGTCCAGTACTATCTGGTTGAATGGCGTAAAGTCGCTGTTCATGCCCAGCTTGCGGGTAGGGCCGGTAAGCACTGTTGTGCGCGATACCTCGGCACCGGTACCGGAAAGGGTAGGGATGCCTGCCTTATATACCGATGGATATTTTACCAGGTCCCAGCCCTGGTAGTCTTGTGCTTTGCCGGGGTTGGTCATCATGATAGATACCGCCTTGGCTAGGTCCATAGTAGAACCGCCGCCGATACCTATAACGCCGGACACAGTGCCGTATTTATCCTTCAGCGACTGTGCTATCTCGTCAACATAAGATGTTTTAGGTTCGTGTTCTACATTGGCTATGATCAGTGCATCGTTGCCACGTAGTGGTATACGGCTTTTCAGTGCCTCGCTGTTTTCAAAATAATGATCCAGCAGGAACACGATCGGTGCATCGCCCTTGCGTTGTGGGGCCAGTATGTCATCTACCTGGTCGAAACAGCCGCGGCCATACACCACGTAATCTACCATCTTAAAATTGCGAAACTTCATATGTAGTATTCTGAATGTGCGTGAAAATAATGACCAAATTTAGGCATTACACGGTATTTTGTAATGATAAACTTTCTAAAAAAACAATGCTCCCGGACGAACCGGGAGCTGCTAAACGCACACACTTAAAGATCTTATTTAGAAAGCCTGTAGCCAAGCGTAAACCTGAAGTAGGTGCTCGACAATGGCTTGTTCACATCGTATCCACCCTGCATATTGGCCTTAGCTGCATTTTTGGTCATCAATGCATCTACCATCCAGCGCTTGCGGAACTCGTAGCTCACGCCCAACATAAAGCCCATCCTGAAGATGCCACCCGACTGCGTAGGGTACAACGGACCTGAATAGCTGTTGATGTTGTTGCCCGCATACTGCAATACGCTGCGTATCGGCGGGTTGCCAGCCGGCAGTATAGTGAAGGTAGTATCATCAACGGTGATCGTTTGCGCAAAGGTGTGCTCTTTAATAGATACATACCTGCTGTAGTTTAGGTTCACACCGCCATACACCGACATCTTATTATTGATGGCGTATTTCACCATTATCGGCATTTCCATTTCCATATAGCTGCCACCGGTAGCATAGGACTTTACAATAGAGTCGTGCTTTTCGTGGTACGCAAGATTCACCCTTACCAGGTAGCCCATCTGTTGGTTGTTCTGTATAATAGGTATCAGCGCGCTGTCCAGTACGGTCACCTTGCTGTTAGGGTCTATGCTGTAGTATTTCTGATCGCCGTCCAGGTTATTCGCACGCACCTTAGATAATTTAAAGGCAGGCTGTGCCATGATTGAAAACTTAGAAGACAATTGTTTTTCGATATAAGGAGAGATAACGATCTTGTTAGATGCGTTCTTGCTCATACCGCCTTCGTACCCGCCTTTTATACCATAACTGATACCCTTCAACCAGCCTTTTTTAGGTGCTACAGAGTCGGTAGGAGGTGAAGTTACTGTAGCCGCAACCGGAGTGCTGTCTACTGGCTTGGCAGCAGGTGCTGGAGTTGCAGGTTTTGATGCCGGTGTGGTAGCTGGTTTAGCTGCCGGTACCACAGCTGTTGGTTGGGCTGGGGTTGTAGCAGCTACTGTAGTCGGTGTCGTAGCAGCCGGCTTATTGCTCTTGGCAGGCTTAGTGGCAACTACAGGTTTCGCAGGCTTTTTAACTGCGGCAACAGCAGGCACAGCTGACTTGGTGACAACGCTGTGTTTCGCACGTTTAGGTGCTTTTTCTGCAGTAGCAACCGGGGTGTTTACGGCAACCTCAGCAGTAGCAGCTGGTTGCTGATGCTGAGCTGCTGCACCAGTATGCTTGGTAGGAGCAGCACCGGCTACAAAAGTGTTGTTGTGCTTTGCGTGGCCAGTAGTAGTGGTATTTTTTGCAGCTACTGTGTTTGCAGTTGGCTTAGCAGATTGGCCGACGGTTTTAGCTGCAGTATGATGCTTGGCTACTGTTGTGTGTTTTGCCGGATTTTCATCAGCTACAGTTGTTGCCACAGTTGGTTGAGCAGTGGTAGTGGGGCGTGCAGCAATTGCAGGCTTAGTAGTTACTGGCTTAGCAGCGGCAACAGCAGGGTGCGTAGCTGGTTTGGTAACCCTTGCTACGTGTTTGGTGTTCACCTTAACTGGCGTAGCTGAAGCGATAATATTTGTAGTTGGCTTTGTGGCTACAGGCTTGTCAGCCGGAGCATCAGCTTTAGCTACAGGTGTATTAACCGCAGTTGGTGCAGCAGGTTGTGCTGGCTTAGCGGCAGCAATAGCCGGAGTAGCACTGGCTTGTTTTGCTGCGGGGCGCGTATGCTTTGGTGCAGCAGTATTGCCTACCGGGGTAGTAATAGCCACTGTGCCTACAGCGTTATCGGCGGCAGGTGCAGTAGTTGATGTGCCTTTATTGGCCACCGTAGCCGGGGCAGCAGGTTTGGTGTTGCGGGCTACCGGTGCATTGGCAACTATAGGGCGTGGCGCATTGCCATTGCTGCCCACAATGCTAAAGTTAACTGCGTTATTGTTTCTACGGCGGGTTGCACTGCTAGTGTGCCTGCTGCTACCCGCAGGTGCTGCTGACGCATACGTGTGTTGCGCCTGCCTTGTGGCAGTAGCGTTATGCTTAGGGGCATCTAAGTTAGCCGTTGGGCGCTTTCCGAAGGTTACATTATCTTCTTCACCTGCATCAGTATTATTACTTGCTATTGCAGGTTCCTCGTCATCGCTTTCGGCTACAGCTATATTATTGCGCTTTTTGTTGCTGATAATATATTGTATAGCAGCAGCCTTGTTGTTAGCTCTTTCTTCCTGCCTGTTTACGGTTGGTTCTCCTGCGCTGGCCAGTGCAGGTGTGCTGTTTACAGCATTGCTCATGCCGCTTGCTGCCGGTGTATTGATAACAGCTGCTGCGCTATTGGCCGCGGTAGTTACCGGTTCATCTGTATTCGCGGTTGTTGTAGATGTATTGTTATGGTTACGATGTTTGCGGTGAACTGAATTGGAATTGGTATGCTGGTCATTGTTTACCGTTGCGGCCGATGTGTTGCCGGCGGTAGTTGCTGGGGTTGCAGCCTGCTGTACTGATGCAATAGATCCATCATCTGCAGAAGGGCCACCATTGCCATGGTGCAATGTTCTCCAGGCAAATAATGATCCACCGCCTATGCCGATGCACAGCAGGACCATAACGAACCAGTACCACCCGAAGGGCCGCTTCTTTTTATCATTGTCTAACCGCTGCTCGAGCGCCACCCACACATCGGGCGGAGGAACCTCGGTGTACCCACCAAGGCTGGCTCTGAAGAGGTCATCAATATTGTTCAAATCGTTTCTCATCTCACTTCTATTACTTCAATAATGAATTTACTTTTTCTTTAAGTCTTCTACGGGCATCGTTCAGGTACCACCGGCTGTTGTTTTCCGTTATACTGAGCAATGCGCCAATTTCTTTATGTGAATAATTTTCAAATACAAATAGGTTGAACACCCCCAGCTGTGCTTCCGGCAGGGTCTGCACCACTTCCATCAGCTCTTTGAAAGACAGGTTGCCCACCGGCGTGCTGTCTGTTTGTCCATCTTCCGGTTGCACTTCTTTAAAATTGTGCTCGGTGTTCATGGTCTTACGCAGGTGGTCGGTAACGGTGTTCACCACTATGCGGCGTATCCACCCCTCAAACGATCCCTGGAAAGAATACTGATCCAGCTTGGTAAATATTTTATAGAAAGCATCGTTCAGTATCTCCTTGGCGGCTTCCTCGTTATTGAACATATAGCGTTTTATTACGCCATATGCTGCGGGTGAATAGGTATCGTACAGCTTTTTTTGTGCCGTTCTCGACTGGGCAATACATTCCTTCACCAACACATGCAGGTCATGCTGCTCTGTGTTTGCCCGGTCAGGGGCAGCGGTCAGTGGAATGCTTATGTTCAATTGCTCGGTCAATGCTCAGGTAGTTAGTTCACAAATACACAGTTCCTTAGCGCACAATTAATATGACGATGTAACACGGGAAAACGTTAGAAACTCCTGATATTTTTTCTAAGTTACTAACAAACGACCAAAAACTAACGTCAATATAGGAGGAGAAGGTGTGTTTTGCTCGTTTTTTAAGGGAAAACGTCTACACATTCTTTGATACTAATCTGATACATTTGCCATATTAATACTTAAACCTATGAAGAGATTTGCAGCTTTACTCACCACATCAATCATCGCCGCCTGTGCGCACGCCCAAACGGTGTCGTCGCTCAGCGAGACCTTTAACGCTTCCTGCGCCACCACGGGCAACAATTACCCGCTGTACTGGACGGAATGGAACGTGATACCACCCGTAAATGCCTTAGCCTGGACCTGCACCCCGGCAGGCGGCAGGGATGCTACTCCGGGTATTGTTTGTAACAGCCATATTGGCGGTACGCATTATATGGATACCGCCTGGTTATTCACCCCGCGGCTTGATCTGTCAGCGTTTCCTGATAGCGTGTACCTGCGCTTCGATTCCCGCTACGATATCAGCGGGGCCAGGATGCAAATAGTATATAACCCTACTTACGATACTACAGGGTTAAATCCCAACGACTCAGTTTACCTGCATGGTTTTATGGATCTGAGCACTGCTAACAGGGTAGCTCCCGTTATTGGCCCCGACGATTCTGCCGGTTGGGTGACACACTATGTCAACCTCACTTCGTTCAAATCAGTGCCGTTGTATGTGGCCTTCCGCTATGTATCAACCACCACAGCCGGTGGCGCATGGACCATAGATAACGTGTTCCTGACCCCTTGGGGTTTGAACGTGACCGACGTGAGTAAGCACAGCATGAAGCTGAGCGTAATAGGCGGCAGCACCACCAGCAAGATATCTTTTGCAGGCGATTACCCCAATGCCGGCAACTATAATGTATACCTGTACGATGGCATGGGCCGCGAAGTACGCAAAGAAACCTTCTTCATGGGCTCCGGCCTCGGTACCCATTCTTTGAATGATCTGTCCCTCACACCTGGCATCTATTTCCTGAAGGTAGGCGATATCAACACCTATAGCACTTGCAGTGCTATTGTGCAGTAAGTAATTGATGATCAATATATAATTGACAGGCGGCCTTTGGTCGCCTGTTTTGTTTTTTGTGACTACGATTAATGGCTATCTGTCAGTTTAGTAATTCATAACACTTTTGTTTATTCCTGTTTCTGAAAAGTAATGTTCCTGTTTTGTGAAGATGGCGCTTGCGCTGCTGAGATAGGTTTGCACCCGCAAATCAAGGAAACATGAAAATGAAATCTACCAGGATCTTTACGATCGCCATGTTGTGTAGCTACGTATCCATAGCGCAAACAGGTTCAATAGCGGGGAGTATAACAACATCAGACGCACACCCCGCCGAGTTTATCAATGTAGCATTAAAAGGTACGGCCAAAGGCACCACTACCGATAGAAAGGGCCAGTATACGCTGAAGGATATAAAGCCGGGCATATATGTAGTAGTGGTACCCTTAGCAGGCCACCAGCCGGTGGAGCGCGATGTGCAGGTAAAGGCCAACGAAACAGCCACTGTCAACATCGGCCTGCCCGAGGATGCCCGCACATTATCAGAGGTGGTCATCAACAGCAGCCTGAACCGCTACACGCAAAATAGTACTTCATCAAGCCTGCGGATAACAACACCACTGCAGGAGCTGCCACAGAATGTGCAGGTGGTCACCAAAGACATGCTCAAAGACCAACAAGTCATCAGCATGAGCGATGGACTGATACGTAACGTAAGCGGCCTGGTAAGGATGGAACACTGGGCAGACATGTACACCAACATTACTGCCAGGGGATCGCAGATACAGGCTTTCCGCAATGGCTTTAATGTGGTCAATTCTTACTGGGGGCCGCTTACCGAGGATATGAGCTTTGTGGAGAACATAGAGTTTGTAAAAGGTCCGGTAGGCTTTATGCTGTCCAGCGGCGACCCGAGCGGCATGTATAATGTAGTGACCAAAAAGCCCACAGGCACAACCAGGGGTGCAGCAGAAGTAACCCTGGGCAGCTTTGGCCTGTATCGTGCCACGGTAGACCTGGACGGTAAGCTGAGCAAGGATGGTAAGCTGCTGTATCGACTGAATATAGCCGGGCAAAACAAAAACTCCTTCCGCGCTAATGAATGTAACAACCGTTATGTTATAGCGCCCGTAGTTAGCTACCAGGTAGATGATAAAACCAAGGTGACTTTTGAATACGACTATCAGCGTGCCGACATGAGCAATGTAGGCAGCTACTATGTGTTCTCGCCTAAGGGTTTTGCCACACTGCCTGTAGACTTTACGGCACTGCCTGCGGGTGTGCCGGGTACCCGTATCGACGATCACAGCATATACGTCAACCTACAGCACTCGTTCAGCAACAACTGGCGCATAACGGCGCAGGCTGCACGATTCCTGTATGATCAGCAGGGCTCTTCTATGTGGCCATCGGTGGTAAACTTAGATGGTAGCATGATCCGTAATATAGGCATATGGGACGCAAAGAGCAGCATGACCATGGGCCAGGTGTTTGTGAATGGCAGGGCTACAACAGGTGCTATAGTCCACAATATACTGGGCGGCATAGACATGGGCAACAAGCGCTACACAGCGGATTGGAGCCAGTCGCACGATCTGGATGATTCGGCACACCTGTTCGATCCTACCAACCCTTACCTGGGCGTACCGGTAACCGGCTATCCGGTGTTCGATCGCACGAAGTCGATATCGGAACGCGCACAGGCGGGTTATGGCTACCAGACGCAGACCTACACCAGTGTGTATGTGCAGGACGAGCTGGGCTTCTTTGATAACAAGGCCAGGCTTACGCTTGCCGGCCGCTATACCGACCTGAAGCAGGCATATGCCGGGCCCGATGATAAGGCACAACATTTCACACCACGCGCTGGGCTGAGCATAACTGTAAATAAGAGCACAGCAGTTTATGCCCTGTACGACCAGGCTTTTGTGCCGCAAACCGGCACCCTGAGCAATGGTGGCAAGGTGCGCCCTATAACCGGCAATGATATGGAGGCAGGCATAAAGAAGCAGTGGGCCGACGGCCGCTGGACAACAGGCCTCACCGCATACCGTATACTGAAGATGAATGAACTGACCGCCGACCCTAACCAGCCACCCACATCAGGCCTCAGCATTGTGTTGGGCGAAAAGGTATCGCAGGGCGTGGAGCTGGATATAAAGGGCAGGATAGCCCGTGGCCTGAACCTGGTAGCC
This sequence comes from Chitinophagaceae bacterium, assembly GCA_947455215.1. GTDB lineage: Bacteria > Bacteroidota > Bacteroidia > Chitinophagales > Chitinophagaceae > Flavipsychrobacter. The sequence continues at coordinate 31,593 of CANGNA010000024.1, read as the reverse complement.
AATTATGCCTTCACCGATGCTAAGGTGCTGAGTGTGGCCGATGGGGTAACATCTGTAAAGGCGGGCGATCTGGTGCCGGGCTTTGCCAAACACACGGCCAACGCATGGTTGGTGTACCGCATACAAAGCGGCGCACTCAAAGGATTGGGTATATCTGCGGGTGCCACCTTCCTGGGAGACAGAGCTACCTACTGGGAGCAGTCGCCCGACCCAGGCATAAAACTGCCCGACTATTTTAAACTGGATGCTGGCCTTAGCTGGGAGAACGACAGGATACACATTACCGCCAATGTATTCAATGTACTGAATCAATACCTGTACAGTGGGTCGTACTACAGCTGGCTGAAGGCATACTACTGGCAGGCCGATCCCCCACGCAATCTCAGGTTAACCGTAGGCTACAATTTCTGATGACTATTAAGAAGATGATCGGAAAGATGCACCTCTGGCTCGGGCTATTGTCCGGGCCGGTGGTGCTATTCCTCGGCATAACAGGATCTATACTAGCCTTCCAGCGCGAGATAGAAGAAGCCACACAACCCTACAGGTATGTAGCCGCACAACAATCGCCGCAACTGCCACCCACAAAGATCAGGGCTATTGCAGAGCGCCAATTGCCGGGTAAGCCGATCCATAGTGTTACCTACGGACAGCAGGGCAGGGCAGCGGTGGTAACCTTTTACCACTCGGCTCCTGACTATCACTACCTTATCTATATCGATCCATACACCGGCGCTGTTTTGAAGGTAAAGGACATGGACAGCGACTTCTTCAGGGTGGTCATCAACGGGCACTTTTACCTGTGGTTGCCGCCTAAGGTAGGGCAGCCTATTGTAGCATCGGCTACGCTTGTGTTTGTGGTAATGATGATCAGCGGGATGGTATTGTGGTGGCCTAAGAACAAAGCCGCCCGCAAGCAGCGCTTCTCCATAAAATGGAATGCACGCTGGCGCCGCCGCAATTATGACCTGCACAATGTACTGGGGTTCTATATAAGCTGGATAGCCATCTTTATAGCTATCACTGGGCTGGTATGGGGTTTTCAGTGGTTCTCGGCTGTAGTGTACGGCGTTACATCGGGTGGTAAAAAGGCAATAGCCTATTATGAGCCTGTCTCACAAAAGACCAGTGGGGCTGCTGCCGATACCAATGCCATAGACATACTTTGGACAAGGGTAACACAAAAATACCCGCAGGCACAAACCATAGAAGTGCATTTCCCGGAAACAGACTCATCGGCTATTGCCATAGCAATTAACCCCGACGAGCGCACTTATTGGAAGATAGATAACCTGTATTTCGATAGGTACACATTGCAGGAGATACCTGTAAAGCACATGTATGGCAAGCTGTCAAATACCACAGGAGCCGACAAAATAGCCCGCATGAACTACGATATCCATGTAGGTGCAGTACTGGGCCTGCCCGGTAAGATAATGGCTTTCTGCGCCAGCTTACTGGCTGCCAGCCTGCCGGTAACAGGCTTCATCATTTGGCGTGGGCGGAAGAAGGGGAAGAAGACTGCCTGATGTTGGCAACTACCTCTCTCGCTTCATCCTGTGTGTAAAAACTGAAGTTGCGGTAGCGGTGGTGTACGTCTATTATCTCTGCTATGGCATCGGTCACCAGGTCATGGTTCTCCCATTGCAGTATATCGTGCATCACGGTTTCCAGGCAACCCTTTTTGTAGGCTATCTGGCCTATCACGTGTACCAGCGTCCAGCGCACGCGGCGGGTGGTATCAAACTGTAGCTCCTTCAGTAGTGGCAAAATATCCTGCGGATGGGTGCGGCCCCTCAACTCTATGCCGTGGCATATCTCGCGGCGTATCTCCTTGTCAGGGTGGTGCAGGTATTTTTTAGACCACGCTATCACCGGGGCCGGGTTCTTTTCGCCCATCTTCTTCATAGAGCCTATTACCGCATTCCGTACCGAGTGGTGGTCGTCAAACAAACCGGTATCAAAAAAGTCCTGTACGGCATCAAAGTCATACTTGCCTATCTCCCCGGCTGCATTCACTACCGTCTGCCTTACCTTGGCCTCCGGGTTAGTAAAGTGCTTGCGCAAGGTTTTAAGGATGGCCGGCAAGTGGGCGGCATCAGCCTTATACAGCTTGCCAATAGATAAGTAGGCGGTTTTACGGATGTAGGTGTCCTCATCGTAAAAGTAAGAGAGCAGGGTAGCATCACTACCTGTAGCTACGGCATCGGCTACCTCGCGGTCCATCTCCGCTACTATAACTACCCGTTGTTCCTTGCTGTTATCGTAAAATGCCATTTTTTTGATTAGCTGATTAGCAGATTAGCTGATATGCTGATTGGTTGAAAAACATATAAAATTTACCTCAACACCGATCAGATGACATCACCCTCTCCCTTGGAGAGGGCCGGGGTGAGGCTATATATTTGAAGAAGGGTGCAACCCGAAAGATGCACCCCTAAACTATTTTCAGGTCAACTAATTAACTCTTTAACTAATTGACTCTTTAACCTTTTAACTTAATTAATACCCAGCAACTCAACGTCGAATATCAAGGTAGAGTTAGGACCAATAGTAGGGCCTACCTGCCTGTCGCCGTAGCCCAGGTGCGGTGGAATAAAGAAGCGCCATTTGCTGCCCACGCCCATCAGCTGTACACCTTCTGTCCAGCCTTTGATCACCTGGTTCAGGGGGAACGCTATTGGCTGGCCGCGCTGCACAGAACTGTCAAAGATAGTACCGTTGATCAGCGTACCGTGGTAGTGGCACAGCACCTTATCTGTTTCCTTTGGTTTGGCACCATCGCCTTCTTTCAATATTTCGTATTGCAGTCCGCTGGGCAATGCCACTACGCCTGGTTTCTCTTTATTGGCAGCTAAAAAGTCTTCGCCCTCCTTCAGGTTGGCCGCAGCCTTTTCATTCTTCATATTAAATAGCCTGTCTGCTATGCTCATATTTTTGATCCTTTTTTACAAAATTAATTTATTTGGGGGAGATTGTCTGAGCCAGTGTGCCCGGGATTTCAGGAAAAACGGGGGATACTCATTTGAGTAGGGATTATCCGCTGCAACTTTCAAATCCTAAGATCCGGCCTTTATTACAGCGCTGGGAGTAACTGATTTAAACAGATAATTAGCAACACCTCCCTTTAGGGGCCGGGGTTTAATTAAGCAATTATTCTACCGATCCTTAAATTCTTTAATCCCGATCACGATTTCCCCAGCACGTAAATATTCTCGGGCGTAGGCAGCGGGCTGCCACCTTCTTTTTCCAGGCTCACGGCAAATGCCTGGCCTTCCATTACCTTCATCTCTATCTTTTGCACGGCCGATGGGCCCAGCATATCTTTTGGCATTACGCCCATAGATACGGGCTTGCCGTTCTGTATCACCCACAGCTGGTACTGCATACCCTTCGGTGGCTCGGGCAGGGCATCAAGGGCTACCCAGGCATCGCCGTGGGTCTTGTCCCAATACATGGTGGCGGCCATAGGGTGGCCCTTCACCATGGTGCGCATCACTATGGTTTGTATGGCAGTGTCTGCCATCATATCGGCGCGCTTGCGGTAGGTGGCCACAGCCTTGTCCAGGTCGCCCTGGTGGCCTATCACTTCTTCTATTTTGGCCGTCTGACTGGCAAATTGTTCTTTCTGTTCCTTATTCTGGTTCCACAGCATGGCATTGATGCCCAGGCTGCCAGCCAGCATGGCCCACATGGCCGCATAGCGCCACTGCCTGCCGGCAGATGGACCTAACGGCATGGTTTTATTACCCCTGTTGCCATCGTTACTATTACCTGCATTGGCCGAAAAATGATGCGGTTGTTCCGGCTGCTTCACTGGTGCCGTTATCGGCGCAGCGGGTTGTAAGGCACTCCATATCTTATCTTCAAGGCCGGCAGGCGGTGGCACAGCAGTAGCATGGGCAAGGTCCAGCAGCGCATCTTCTATCGCTGCCAGCTCTGTTGCCAGCTCCGGGTCACGGGCCACATCAGCGCGCACCTGCGCTTCCTCTTCCGGGGAGAGCGCACCCAGCACGTATGCTTCAAGGGTACCCGATTCTATGTATTCTTTTGCCGTCACTTTGCCTTAAAAATAAAATATTCTTGTTGCTTCTTTGTCTATTGTTTAAAAACTGCTCTCAGTTGTTGCATAGCCGCGCGCATACGGGTCTTTACCGTACCAAGCGGAATGTTCAATGTCTTCGATATTTCGTCGAGTGTAAAGCCCTGGAAGTACGCCATGCTGACGATCACTTCATACTCGGGTTTCAGTGCGGCCACCATTTTACGGAGGCCTATTGTATCTGTCGCCTGCTCCGTATTCCTGTCTCTCTGTGCATTATTTACGATATCATCGCCTGTTTGGATTTTTGCCCGCATCACCTCGCCTTTGGAGCGTAGTTTATCTATAGCAGCGTTGCGGGCTATATTCAGCATCCAGGTGTAGATACGCCCCTTCGAAGCATCGTACTGGCCTATATTGTTCCATATCTTCACAAAGGCCTCCTGCAGCACATCGGCAGCTGTCTCCTCGTCAAATACCACCTTGTTGATGATACCGTAGAGCACAGCCGAGTAGTTTTGATACAGGTAGTCAAAAGCTTCCCTGTTCTGCTGTTTCAGCAGCAGAACGAGTTCCTGTTCACTATATGTAGCAGCTATGGGAGCCAGTGGTGAATGGTATTTGAACGTAAATGTATAGATTATTTCGGATAGATCATGCGATAGTCCATCCTTATCTTCCCGGAGCTGATATCATCCAGCTTTTTCTTGATCAGGCGCTTCTTCAGGCTCGACATGTAGTCGATGAACAGCTTGCCCTCTATGTGGTCGTATTCGTGCTGGATAACGCGGGCGGTAATGCCATGGAAATGCCCCTCATGCTCCACAAAGTTTTCATCCATGTAGCGGATGTGTACCTTGGCGCGGCGCTGTATATCCTCGCGTATCTTAGGTATGCTCAGGCAACCCTCGTTATATGCCCATAACTCGCCCGACTCTTCTATGATCTGCGCATTGATGAACACCTGCTTTATTGCCTTTTCATTTGGGTACTCTTTACGATCCTCATCATCAAAACCTTCCACTATCTGCTCGGTATCTACCAAAAACAGGCGGATAGGCTTGTTGATCTGCGGAGCCGCCAGGCCCACGCCATTACTATTATAAAGCGTCTCCCACATATCGGCCAGCAGCTTTTCCAGGCCGGGATAGTCGGGAGTGATGTCGTCGCAAACTTTTCTTAAAACCGGATGGCCATAAGCCACAACAGGTAGTATCATGTATACTCAAATATTAAATAACGATGCAAGTTACGGGATTTTTCCTCTTTTGGATTTGGGATTTTAGTCGCAGCAGCAACAACGGCGGAGGGGAGCACCGGGCAAATTAACCAGGTGGGCAACTCCCCTCTTGCCAAAGAGGGGACGATATTCGACCAGTCTCGGCTGAGCCGAGACGTGTTGTTCCCGGCTCAGCCGGGATCGGGGGTGATTGGGCAGCATCGGTGAAATACGGTAAAAGTGCCGATGTGCTGCAAAATTTCTTTTTTGACAGTTGCCGGCAATTCTGCTTGAGGTAATGTTGGTAAGCGATTGATAAATAGAACTTGTATGAAAAATGATAATATGGTCATTTCTGCCGATGTGGCAATTTTGCCGGTTGTGTTTTTGCAATGTTTTGCAGCGTGATAGTGACATGGTAAAGAGCGTTTAGGGTACCCGGAAACCGTTCCCGGATGGTGCAAAGGTACGCCCTGTAAGTAAGGGTTGACAAATAAAGATATGCACAAATTGAGTGGCGCAATAGGTGAATAGATCCTGTCCTCACCGAACTGAGACTACGCAAGCGAGACGCTTGCAGTAGCGGGGGCCATTCGGACGTAGTCAGGAGGCTACGTCCAGCTTGGGGGTTTTGCAGATGATAGAAAGTTACTGCGAATTTGTATACCACCAACCATTTGCATCAATTCTTGCATGCCGTAATTTGCCAGTAGCATAATTGTAAGTGAGTGTGTCAATTACATTAGGGAAATTGCCTATGAATGTTATAGTGTTATTATTTATGTCCGATGATTGGTGGTAGAACGTGTCATAGTTATATGAGAAGGATGTATAAAACGTGTAAACAAAAAGACGATCTTTTGATACTACGTAAATAGAATCCTTAATGGTAATAGAGGTATTGTAGCCTATATAGGGGTAAAAGTACCCCGCCATATTATAGGATCCTTGCATTTTATAAGTATTTGCTAATGGGTCGTATGGTGGTGATTGGGTTTTATGACATCCAACTATCATTGTTATTGCTATTAAAGCTGCTAATTGATATTTATTAGTTTTCATAGTCATCAATTATTGGGTTATTACAATAGTACTCACCATATTTCATCTGCAATATACCTGTTTTTTCTGGCATGTGAGGGCCTGTGTCCATCCTACATTGCTGATTCCTCGGCTATGTAAAGGCTGAGGGGGATTTTGCCGGGGACAGAAACGATGCTTTGTTAGTTTCGGGAGTCAGGAGACTCCCATCCTCCCGGACGTAGTCTGGAGACTACGCCCAGCTTGGGATGCCGGGTTTAAGTTCAAAAGATCACTTGCCTTTATTCTCTTTCATCAGTTTATTCTCCTGCTTGATCACGTCTATGATCACGTTATCCATTTTAGTGGCCAGGCCGTCTATATGTTGTATGATCTCTTTGTTGAACGGGTCGGTCGCGTCTTCAAAATTGAACAATTTCGCAAGGCCAAGTATGGTCGCCACATTTCCCCGCAGATCATGAGATTGCCTGTAGGTAATATGTTCCAGTATCTTTCCCTGCGAGTCTATTCTTTGCAGATGTTCCGCCCGGTCTATGGCTAATTGCCTGTTCGACCTTACCTGCAGGTATAGCCGGTAGCCAATGTAACTGATACCAACCACCAGTAGCAGGATGCAAATGGTATATACCTGCATTCTTAATTTCGCTATCTCCATATCCTTATCTTTCAACTCCTTTCCTCGCCTCGTTTCCAGTTCGGCAATTTTATCCATGTTCTCGCCGGAGTAAATAGAGTCTTTGTACGCCACATATTCTTTATACATGGCCAAGGCCTGTTGATAATTGCCCAATAGCTCCAGCGCTTCCGAAAGATCGAGAGCGGTGATGCGGGCATCATTTAGTTGTGCGGTACTCTTGCTGATCTTTAATGCACTGTCCAAAAATTTCACTGCGGTCATCAGGTTGGTCCTTCGGTCGGCGCTGATCAGGCTGTCTGGTTTTATTTTATTACTGTCCTTGGCTATTAAAAGATAACACTGGCCTATGTTGCCCATAAGACTGCTATTGTCGTATTCATCACCGATCTCTTCAAATATCTTTAGAGATCGGAAGTAGTGTGAAAGGCACTGACCATAATTTTTTTGCTTCAGGTATATGCTACCTATACACATCATGACCTGCGATACGCTCCTGACATCACCCAATTCCTGCTTTATGGATAGCGCCTTGCGATACAGGCTTATTGCACTATCTAATTGATCAAGCGAGTTGTAGCAGTTGCCCAGGTTAACGAGCAGTGAGGAAACAGAAGTTTTATCTCCTGCTTCCTCATAGTATTTCAATGCTTTTTGTGCATACTGTTTGGCTATGTTGTATTGTTTTTGTTGCCGGTATACATTACCTACACCCCAATTGCTGGCTGCAATGCCTCTTTTATTGCCAATATGCTCATTGATTTTCAAAGCCTGCAGGTAATGGTCAAGTGAATTGGGGAGATCTGAGCGATGCTCATAACTTACGCCAAGTCCCAGGTGGGCTATGGCCTTGCCTCTTTCCCAGCAGGTCTTATCGGCTAACTGTAAAGAGCTGTTGCCATATGCTATTGCTGAATCTGAACATACACTATTATAGTTCTCGCCGATCTTTTTCAGCAATTTTACTTTATTACTATCTGCACTTTGCTTGTTCAGTTCCGTCTTCAGCGAGTCGATGACAATATCTATTCGCTGTCTCTGGCAGTAGGCACGCTGAGACAAAACAGTAACCAATAGCAGACTGATAAAGTATTTGTTCATATGCGCACATTTGAAGCAAATATTAATCATAAATTGTTCATATGCAATACAATAAAATTGCTATTTAATGAAATTTGTATGTGATAGTTGATTTGCTCTCCGCCGTTGTTAGCGTTCCCGCCAAAAATTATCGGGGCGTATTCGTTTTCGTAGATCACATACTTAGCGCACCCATGTGCTGGTCGTTGGCGGGGACGCCAACAACGGCGAAAAAAGTTCAGTATTGCTTTCTCCTCGTTTCTCTCCCATAGTCAGTTGGGCGCGATTTGCAATCGCGTCCTTGCGTGTAGGCGATCTCCCGATCGCCGGAGTTGGGTATTACGCGTATGTTGATATATGCGATGTTACTTAGCCGACTGGCGAAACTCAATCTAGCTATTGACGCCTTAAATATGTGCATATCTTTATTTGGAACCCTCCCTCGCCGGATAGTACCTTTGGCCCACAAAAAAACCTTTCCTAAACCCCAAAAAAACGATATGAAAACACTATTACACTAAACGGGAATCCTGAAAATTCTAAAATTCCGGCCGTCATTGCGAGCGAAGCGCGGCAACTGATTCAGACAAAAAATTGCACAAAATTGCAGATACTGCAAATAGAAAGAAAAACGCCATATCAGCAACCCCTTACAAATCAGAACACTAAACCCCTGCATCTAAAGTAAAATTGCCGGCAACTATCATTTTTTTTCGTCGGCAGAAAACTGCAATTTTCACGCACCATCATCCCCCAAAAAGCCAAAATAAAGTAACTTGTAGCGGTAATGCGGTGGAGTACTCGTTTGGTTGTTATGGTTGTGTTGCTGGCCTTGTGGCTGCCCGGGTATGGGCAGCGCGCATTTCGCATTTTGCAGCGCGATACTACGGTGACCGGCGGCACGGTGCTACGGTTGTGCATCGATTCTACCCGGCTCTTCAGCAATTTTATCTTCTGTGCACAAAACCCGGAATCTGCCCGGTGGACCATCTGGCGCAAGGGCGGCAGCGGCAAGTATGAACCCGTGTTCAAAGACGGGTACGACCGTATGAACGTGGTGCTCTCGGCCGATAAGCGCAGCCTGCTGTATGTGCGCTACAGGCCACAGCGCCAGGGTGCTATGTATTACTCGGCCATGGATACCGCGTGGGTATGCACGAGCACTGTAGATGGCCGTAATGAATCGGTGGTGTTCCGGGTGCCGGAGTTCAACAAAAATGCGGTGTACGACCTGGACTGGAGCACCGACAAGACCCGCATCCTGTATGCGTGGGGCAACGATCAGTACCCCTCGCTCACCCGCGATGGCGATATATTTGAATACAATACCGTAACCAAAACAACCGTGAACCTTACCAACGAATGGCAACTATGGAGCAAGAACTGCCGCTATGCTGCCAACGACAGGGATATAGCCTACGCGCACTTTGCCAACTTCTGGGATCCGCTGCCTACAGATGTGTTCACCCTTAGGGTCGGGCACCCCAGGCAGCAGCTCACCAACTCTACCAATCATATGAAAAACTATAAGTACTGCACGCTTACCGACTTTGATGGCACCACGGCACTATATCGCCGCGGCCTCTATTTTGATAATAAGCTTTACCGGAAGAAAGATGCAGAAGAACTGTTGTTCTCTGTACCCGGCTATGGCGGTGTGCAGCTGGAACACGATGTTTTTGCCGCTATGGACTTCTATAATAATATATACCTGTTCACTTCTAAGGCTACCATGGGCAGCATAAAGGTATCGGCAGTAAAGACCTTTGCCAAAGACCATGCCTATAATTACGCACTGGATTGCAACAACCGGCTGAACTGGATGGGCAGGCAGGGTGCGGTAATAGCATGGTCTACCGGAGAGCACACCACAACTATAACAACTACGGTGCGCAAAACCAATACCTATTACTGTACGGTAGATATGGGCGGCGTGACATACGCCGATAGCATAACGGTAACAGTGGCTGCGCCAAAGCCGGTGATCACCAAAAAATGCCTCACGCTATCTGTGTCGCACTACCAGGGCTATCAGTGGCTGCTGGACGGTAAGCCTATTGTTGGCGCTACCGATTCGGCCTATACGCCTGATAAGCCGGGTACCTATGCGGTATCAGTAACGGATAAAAAGGGTAGCGTAGTGGTTTCGGAAGAAGTAGTGATAGACGAACGGGAGACGGCGGCAGCCAGCGAGCAGAATGGCCAGGTATCTATAACAGCCGACCCTGCAAACAACAGCCTGGTGCTATCGGCACCGTTTGCACTGCATGTATTGATAACCGATGATAAAGGTGTGGTCATCAAACAGCAGCACAATGCCCGTGTTGTATCGCTTACCGACCTGCCCGATGGTAACTATAATATGGTGCTCTACAACGATGCCTGCGTGAAGCTGAGGACACGCAGATTGGTAAAAAAAGACTGATAATCAGTTAAATGTGCAAAAAAATATTTATTATTGACTAATAATCAGAGTAATTAACTCTAATTTGTAGTATTAGTTCTAAAAGGCCCTGTTCATGGGCTTTTTAGCTGTTCAGAACACCGTTTATTAGCTAATTTTGAAGATCAAATGAAGAAAATGAAAAGAATTTTGTTCGCCGTTTTGGTGGCTATGTGCAGTGCGGTTGGTGCGAAGGCGGCACCGGGAGATACTACCTGGGTACAAGCCAATAATGTACAATTGGATTATTACAACAATTTTGATACTGCGATCACCTTTCCTGCTGCAGGTACCACGTACCGCAAGGTGCTGATGATATTTACATTGGGTAAGTATACCTGTGCCGCCGGTAGTACGTGGTGCGGCGATTGGGATTATACAGTGCAGAACTTCGTAATGACCCCTACCGATACTTTTGAGCTGGGCCGTTTGATCACCCCGTATGCCAATGCCGGTGCGCCACGCACACCTTTTACCTGGCAGCAACATTACGTGTTCGACGTTACGCCATATGCACAGAAGCTCACCGGGCCGGCCATTATGCGTATCCTGTATTCGGGGTATTCAGGAGGGTTCACAGGCGATATCAAATTCGCATTCATACAAGGCACGCCGGAGCGCAATGTGATCAATGTAAAGCGGGAGTGGTACGGTAGTTTTGGCTACGGCGGTACACCCAACATCAATACACATTTCCCGCCGGTTACAGATACAGTTCCGGAAGGTACAGTGTCTACAGAGTTGAAATTCACGATCACCGGCCATGGTAGCGATAATACGGGCTGCAGCGAGTTTTGCTCTAAGAACTACAATGTACTGGTGAACGGTACTACTGTAGGTGCCAAGACCATATGGCGCGACAACTGCGGGCTGAACGAACTGTACCCACAGTCGGGTACATGGGTGTATGACCGCGGTAACTGGTGTCCCGGCGCTATGGTATATGCCCACCATAATATATTGCCGGGCTTAACGCCCAATACGTCGTTCAATACTAACATTATGATCGACGATTATACCGCAGCAGGTGGTTCGCCAAGCTATACAACGGAAGCGCACCTTATCTATTACGGTGGCATGAACCACACTACAGATGCATCGCTGGAAGATATCATTGCCCCTACCAATAACGAGAACCATTTCAGGGAGAATACGATCTGCGGCAAACCAACTGTACACATCCGTAACTCCGGCAGCGCTGCCATTACAGCTATGACCATTACCTACGGCGTTGTTGGCAGTACTATGGCTACCTACAACTGGACAGGCTCTCTGGCTTCTATGGCAGAGACCGATGTACTGTTGCCTGAACTGAGCGACCTGAACAATGGCGCAGGTGTAACCGGCACCAATACATTCAGCGCTTCTATTGACGCAGTTAACGGGTCGGCTGATGAAGATGCGACCAACAACAGCATGTCTACCCAGTATGTAAATGCTGCACTGTGGCCTAACAGCTTCCGCGTATACATGACCACCAACAACGAAGCCACATCAGGCACCAGCAGCGAGACCAGCTGGAAGATATATGACATGGACAACAATGTGGTGGCACAGCGCACCGATGCTATTACCAGCCATGTATATAACGATACAGTGATCCTGAATTCTGGCTGCTACAAGCTGGTGCTGAGCGATGCGGGTTGTAACGGGTTGCACTGGTGGGCCAACCCATCGGGCACCAGCGCAGGTAACTTCTTCATCAAAAAGTTGTCTGGCGTTAATATACCGGTGGCTGGTTATACCACTTCCGGCACTTACGCCAGCGATTTCGGTTGCGAGTTCGTGAAGTACTTCTATGCAAGTCCGTTCAGTGCAGGTGTAGATAACATTGGTAAGAACACAGCGATAGAGGTATATCCTAACCCTGCGCAGAATACACTTTCGGTAAATCTTGCAGGTCTTGGCCAGGTAAGCGGCACCATAAGGGTAATAGATATGATGGGCAGGGAAGTGCTTACTGCTAAGTGCAACCAGCAGGAGACCAACCTGGACATATCGGCCCTGGTAAATGGTCTCTATACCGTACAATACATAGATGCAGCTAATAACAGGCTCAACGCAAGAGTGGTTATTTCAAAATAATTGTCCCTCATCCTTTCCAGGAACCGGGGAACATGTTTAAAAGAGTGTAGAAGTTTAAATAGACGTTTAAAAGGGACAGGCTGTTTCTACAGCCTGTTTTTGTTTTCTACAGGCCGGGGAATAAGGTATCTTTGCGGCAAAACCGACAATACGGAACAATGAACCAGAGGATAGATAAATTACTGGCTTTTTTGAAGGACTCGCCCAACGATAGTTTCCTGCATCATGCGCTGGCACTGGAGTATGTGAAGGACGGTAACGAGGCCGAGGCGAGGAAATACTTTGAGCAAAACATGGAGCGCGATCCTGCATATGTGGCTACCTATTATCACCTGGGTAAGTTGCTGGAGCGTACCGGTATGCAGGACGATGCCATAAAAGTATACGAAAAGGGCATGGAGCAGGCCAAAGCAGCCAAAGACATGCATTCATACAGCGAACTACAAGGTGCTTACGAGGACCTTGTTTACTAAAGACACACCATACATGACATTACCCGAACGTTTCAAAAAGCATTGGGCGGAAAACAAATTTGATAAGTATACGGGTGGCGGCCTGCTGGCCGTAAGCGGTGGTGTGGACTCTATGGTGCTGGCGCAGCTACTGCTGGATAGCAATATACCCTTTGCCATTGCCCATTGCAATTTTAAGCTGAGGGGCGCTGATGCCGATGGCGATGAACAATTTGTAAAGAGCTGGTGCCTGGCCAACGGTGTTACCTTCCATACCACATCATTCGATACCAAAAACATGGCGGAGGAATGGAAGAAAGGTATACAGGAAACAGCCCGGATACTGCGCTATGAGTGGTTTGAAGAGGTGCGGCAGGAACATAAATATGCCTGGGTGGCCACAGCGCATCACGCTAATGACAGTGTGGAGACGCTGCTGATCAACCTGTTCAGGGGGACGGGCATAGCAGGGTTGCACGGCATATTGCCGGTGCAGAACAACATTATAAGGCCGCTGCTGTTTGCCACCAAGGCCGAGGTAGCCGAGTATGCCCACGCCAATGATATACGATACAGGGAGGATGCATCGAATGCCAGTGATGACTACTTGCGCAATGCTGTGCGGCATAATGTAGTGCCCGCAGTGGAGCAGTGGTTCCCTAATGCGGTGGAACATGTAAAGCAGAGTATAGATCGCTTCAGGGAGGCGGAGCTAATTTATAAAAAGGCTATAGATAAGGAGTTAAAGCAATTGTCGGAAGTGCGCGGACAGGATGTGTACATCCCTATCCGCAAGTTGGTGACCAGGACGCCGCTGAACACCATTTGTTATGAACTGATATGCCGATATGGGTATAGCCCGGCGCAGGTGCCACAGGTGCTGGGCCTGCTGGATGCGGAAAGCGGGCACTATGTGGCTTCCTCCACCCATCGCATCATCAGGAACCGGGACTTCCTGGTCATTACCACCATACCGGCAGCAACAACAGATCTTATACTAATAGAAAACGCACCATGCACAGTTGATTGCGGTACGGTGCATTACACCTTTGCCATACAGGATAAGCCTGCCCAGTTATCGCAGGATGCTGACATAGCCTATATAGATATGGCGAAGGTGGCGTTCCCGCTCATACTGAGGAAGTGGAAGACAGGCGACTACCTGTATCCGCTGGGTATGAACATGAAGAAGAAGAAGGTGAGCAAACTGCTGATAGATGCGAAGATGCCCCTGCATGATAAAGAGCATGTGTGGGTGTTGGAGCATGATAAGCGAATAATATGGCTGGCAGGTATGCGGCTGGACGAGCGTTTCAAGGTACAGGAGCGTACAGAGCAGGTATTGGTGGTTACCCGTAAAGCGAAATAGGGTAGCCTGATAATAAAAGCGGCAGCCATTATGTATGGCTGCCGCTTTGTTGTTGTTATTGTTCTGTATTAAAACTGAGGATGCATTAGCTGGTCGAAGAATACCTGCCCGTGAGTGGGGTCGGTAAGGAAGGCGGCGATGATACCATAGAATGCCCCGCCAAGATGGGCATCGTGGCCAATATTGTCCATGCCGCGCTTGTTCATGTAGTAAGAGTAGGCGGTGTAAAGTACTGCATATACAATGGCAGGCATGGGGATGAAATACACCCGTATCTGTGCCCACGGCATATAATAAATAACGAAAAAGAGAATGGCCGATACACCGCCACTGGCGCCCAATGCCGCATACCTGCCATTGTTCTTATGCTTGGCAACACTCGGGGCAGATGCAGCTGCTATAGCCGTGAGATAAAAAATAACATAGATGAGTGCTCCGGCGGTGCCGTATATCTCTCCCAGTATGCCCTCGGTAATGCGACCGAAAAAGAACAGGGTAAACATGTTAACGATCAGGTGGTTCCAATCGGCATGGATAAAGCCGGAAGTGATGAGCCTGTAGTATTCGGCAGGGCGTTTCATCACCACGGGGTAGAGGATCAGCTTCTGTATGAGTGAACTGTTGTTGAAAGCGTAGATACTGACCAGGGCTGTTACTGCAATTATTAAAAAAGTAATGAGCATTGATGTTGTGTTATTAGGAGATCAAAAATAGAGTAAATGCTGCAAGTAAATTGGTAAAAAGAAGAAACGCCTGTATTTAACAGGCGTTTCGCAAAGGGTATATTTATTGTATATTTTTAGCGCATGCTGGCAGCGGGCTTCAGTGGAGCAGCGGCAGCAGCTGTTTTTACTTCTTTCTTAACCGGCTCTGTATGTGCAGTACCATTGTTGAGGTTGGCAATGGTTGGTGCGATAACCAGGGCAACGATAGACATCAGCTTGATGAGGATGTTCATAGACGGACCAGATGTATCTTTAAACGGATCGCCTACAGTATCGCCGGTAACAGATGCTTTGTGTGGTTCAGACTTTTTGTAGTAGATCTGACCATTGATCTCTACACCCTTCTCGAAAGATTTCTTAGCATTATCCCATGCGCCACCGGCGTTGTTCTGGAACATACCCATCAGTACACCGCTAACGGTAGCACCTGCCAGGAAGCCACCCAGTGCTTCTGCACCGAGGCCAGGCATAAAGCCGATAACCAGCGGAGAGATGATAGCGATAGCACCAGGCAGTATCATTTTTTTGATAGATGCTTCTGTAGAGATAGCCACACACTTGTCGTACTCAGGTTTGCCGGTACCTTCCATGATGCCCGGGATGGTACGGAACTGGCGGCGAACTTCTTCCACCATCGCCATAGCAGCTTCGCCCACGGCGCGGATGGCCAGGGAAGAGAAGATGAACGGTATCATACCACCTACAAACAGGCAGGCCAATACGTTGGCTTTATAAATATCGATACCAGGGATCTTAGCAACACCTACAAATGCAGCAAACAGTGCCAACGCAGTAAGCGCAGCCGATGCGATGGCAAAGCCCTTACCGGTAGCAGCAGTAGTATTACCAACAGCATCCAGGATGTCGGTCTTTTCACGTACTTCTTTAGGCAGTTCGCACATTTCGGCAATACCACCAGCATTATCTGCAATAGGGCCGAAGGCATCAATAGCCAGCTGCATAGCTGTAGTGGCCATCATACCGGCAGCAGCAATAGCCACACCGTAAAGGCCGGCACATGCAAATGAACCCCATATACCACCTGCGAGCACCAGGATAGGCAGGAACGTAGATTCCATGCCCATGGCCAGACCGCCAATGATGTTGGTAGCGTGGCCTGTTGATGACTGACGGATGATGGTCATTACCGGGCGCTTACCCATTGCTGTGTAATACTCGGTGATCATGCTCATCAGCGTACCTACCACAAGACCTACTATAATAGCGCCAAATACTTCCATCCTTGTGAAGTCGTGGCCGCGGAGCGACATGTTTTCCGGCAGTATATAATTAACCAGGAAATAAGAAGCTACAGCGGTAAGCACTATAGAACCCCAGTTGCCCATATTCAGCGCGCGCTGTACGGCTGCAGTGCTGTTGCCTGCGCTGTCTGATATCTTAACAAACAAAGTACCGATGATAGACAATACGATACCAACACCTGCTATCAGCATTGGCAGCAGGATCGGAGCGAAGCCACCAAAGTTGTCGCCAATAGAAGTTGTTTCGCGGCCCAGTACCATTGTAGCCAGTACAGTAGCTACATAAGAACCGAAAAGGTCGGCACCCATACCTGCTACGTCGCCCACGTTATCACCTACGTTATCGGCAATAGTGGCCGGGTTACGTGGATCATCTTCAGGGATACCTGCTTCCACTTTACCTACCAGGTCGGCGCCAACGTCGGCAGCCTTGGTGTAGATACCACCGCCCACGCGGGCAAACAGGGCAATACTTTCTGCGCCCAGGGAGAAACCTGTAAGTACTTCGATAGTGCGCTCCATTTCTTCGCTGTTAACAGCTGAGTTAGGTGCAAATATCATTTTGAGGATGATGAACAGGCTGCCGAGACCAAGAACGGCCAGGCCTGCAACACCGAGGCCCATAACAGAACCACCACCAAAAGATACATTCAATGCTTTAGAAAGGCTTGTTCTGGCCGCTTCGGTAGTACGAACATTGGCCTTAGTGGCAATGCGCATACCGATAAAACCGGCCAGTGCGCTAAAAAATGCACCTATAACAAATGCACCAGCGATCATTGGGCTGGACTTAGGATTGGTTGCGCCCATAACGCCGAGCAGCAAACCGGCTATGACAACGAAATAAGTAAGGATCTTGTACTCCGCCTTCAGAAAGGCCATGGCACCTTCTGCTATATAGCCCGAGATCTCCTTCATACGATCATTTCCGGCATCCTGCTTAGTTACCCAGGCACTCTTAATGAACGTGTACAATAAAGCCAGGACACCAAATCCCGGCACCAGGTAAAACAATGAACTCATATTCTGAAATTAATGTTAAAAATGTTAGGCGACAAATATAGTCGTTTGATTTGAAAAATGATAGGCCTGTTTTTGAAATATAATTGTATCTAAATGTGATGTCAGAAACATGTTTATTACTTGTGCGGCAAATGATAAAATCCGGATATCGGCACATTTGTCATGTAATAACAGGTTGCTTTTTTATAACTTGCCCAGCTAATCGACAATAACTTTAGTTGCGCAGCGTACGAAACATATTAATAGGGCTGGTCATTTCATCAATATTGTTGATACTGGTAGTTAACTATGTTGTACATCGTGCCACAAAAAGCCAGATATATACCGATGTTGATAATATTCCTAAAAACAAGGTTGGTCTTTTGCTGGGGACGGCCAAGTATATGGATAAAGCGCGCAATATTATTAACCCCTATTACCAGAACAGGATAGATGCGGCCGTGGAATTATATATGGCCGGTAAAATTGATTATGTAATTGTGAGTGGTGATAACAGCACCCAATACTATAATGAGCCCCTATTGATGAAACAAGACCTTATGGCACGTGGTGTGCCGGAAAAGCGCATTCTCTTTGATAATGCCGGCTTGCGGACGCTGGATAGTATTCTAAGGTGCCGGGATGTATTCGGCCAGCAGCGTTTTACGGTCATCTCCCAACGGTTCCACGACGAACGGGCAATATATATAGCCAACAACAAGCAACTAACTACCGTAGGTTATGTGGCCGATGATGGTCCGTTTGATATGGCATTTGAGATAAGGGAACGGCTGGCCCGTGTAAAAATGATGCTGGACCTGCTGACGAATAAGCAGGCAGCTTTTTACGGAGACAAGGTAGAGATCAAATAAACAGGGAGGCGGCTTTCTCCAGGCTTTCCGGTTTTCCGACATCAATGAATACATCGCCTGTGTGGTCGAAACCCTTGATTGTTTTTGCCCTTGCGGCATGCAGGTACAGGTCTATCAGGGAAAATTTACCACCGAAAGGAGAGTCGCTGAATATAGCCGGAGATACTACCTGTATACCGCTGAAGGCATACCCGGAAAGATCGCTGCATGATCGAGCTTCTTTCAATTCTCCCGTGCCGTTGTTGCGCCAGCCGCAAAGGAACATCTTATCATCGAACAGGAGTTCGCGTGAAGAAGAGCGTTTCATTACCGCCAGGGTGGCTTGTGCACCGCCCTGCATATGGCTGTCTATCAATTTATCTAATGCCAGGGTCGTCAATACATCCACATTCATCACCACAAAAGGATCGGTTTTGCCGAAGTACCATGCGGCATGCTGCAGTCCGCCACCTGTTTCCAAAACCTTGCTGCGCTCGTCTGATATAGATATGGTACTGCCGAAGCCTTTATTGTCGGTTATTACCCGCTCGATCATATCGGCATAATGGTGCACATTGATGATCACATCGGTGATGCCATAGCGCTGCAGATACCTGATGCTTATTTCCAGCAGGGTTTTCCCATTGACCATTGCCAGCGCTTTGGGAGCACTATCAGTAAAGGGTTTTAACCTGGTGCCGAGCCCGGCTGCAAATATCATAGCTTTCATGTGGTAAAATTATTAAACAAAGCACTGGTTTCCCTATCTTTATCATAAATATATCTATCCCTTGCCCGATGAGCAGAGAGCGAAGTTTCGACAACGTAAGGATCATCAAAACGATCGATCCTGCGCTACAAGGTTTATTGTTTGTGTGGTTTGCCTACAGCCTGAGCGAGGGTGATAGCAGTTACAAGCTGGTCTTTACAATACTGCTGGCTGTGCAGTTGCTCAGCGTATTGTTCAACTTTTTCACCCATTTCCGGAGAAAGCTGAAAACAGAGCGTATCATTTACCTTATTACTATGTCTGCATGGGGAGCATCTTATGCATACGTGAAGATGTTTGTGAAGGAAAAGTACTTTCAGAGCCATGACCTTAGTCTTATAGCCAGGGATGGTGTATATGAGTTCAGCCTGCTGATAGTGGGTTGTGCGTTGGCTGCATGGTATGCCCTTATATGCTTCAGGGAGATAAAAGGCTCCATAAAAAGAAGGATCAAGGAAGACTAAATCCTGCCTGATCTGGCCTCCCGGAGCTGCCAGTTTTAATCTTCGTACCTTTGCAGCAATGCAAACAAGTAAACTTAGTACAGCTACAATTCTTGGTCACCTGGGAATAGAGGCACTCAATGCGATGCAGCTGGCATCAATAGAAGCAAACGAAACACATAAAGACGTAATACTACTATCGGCTACAGGCTCGGGTAAGACCCTTGGCTTTCTGTTGCCGTTGCTGGGCCGACTGGATGATGCCAGCAAGGATACACAGGCGATGGTAATTGTGCCATCGCGTGAACTGGCGTTACAGATAGAAGAAGTGTTCAGAAGCATGCGCGCGGGTTACAAGGTTACCTGCTGCTATGGCGGACACCTGCGCGAGACGGAGGAGAACAACCTGGTGCAGCCCCCGGCACTGATCATAGGCACGCCCGGCAGGCTGGCCGACCACATACGCCGCGGTAATATTACCGTGGATGCTATCCAGACATTGATACTTGATGAGTTTGATAAATCGCTGGAGTATGGCTTCCAGGAGGAGATGGCGTTCATAATAGGTTCGTTGAAGAATGTATCCAAGCGCATACTTACTTCTGCTACTGAAGCGGTAGAAATACCGGATTATGTTGGGATGACAGCACCCGAAAGGCTGAACTTCCTTACCGGTAGCGAGGAAAAGGAGCAGCGCCTGGAAGTAAAAACGGTGAAGACCGATAATTCTGATAAGAGCGAAGCGCTGTTCCGCATATTGTGCGCTGCGGGTGGTAAGCCGGCAATAGTATTCTGTAACCATCGAGAAGCGGTAGAACGTACCAGCCAGCTACTCCACGCCAGAGGAATAGTTAATGAATATTATCACGGGGCTATGGAGCAGCAGGAGCGCGACAGTGCTTTATGCAAATTCAGGAATGGTACAGCCAATGTGTTGGTGACCACCGACCTGGCATCGCGCGGGCTGGATATTGCGCATGTGCGCTATATCATCCACTATCAGCTGCCGCACGCTGAAGATATTTATACGCACCGTAACGGGCGTACCGCACGAATGGATGCATCGGGTACTGCTGTGCTTATAATAGGCCCCGGTGAATATGTGCCACCATATTTGGGCGATAACGTGGAGGAAATGCGGTTGCCGGTGGATGCCGAGCTGCCTGAGAAACCAAAATGGACGACACTGTTCATCTCCGGAGGTAAGAAAGATAAGATCAATAAGATAGATATTGTTGGCTTCCTGGCCCAGAAGGGTGGACTGAAAAAGGAAGATATAGGCTTGATAGAGGTAAAGGATTTCTTTGCGTTTGCCGCTATCCGGAAGAGCAAGGCCAACACAACGGTGGCAGCCGTAAGAGACCAGAAAATAAAGAACAAAAAGCTGAAAATAGAAATAGCCCGGTAACCCGGGCTATTTTTTATCGTTGGCTGAAAACACCGCTATACATTAATGAGCAGCCTGCTGTTGCGCCTGCTTGATGATGTTCTGGTACATGTTTTCGTACATAGCAGCAGAGTCTCTCTTGCCCATTTCGTTATATATGATACCTATGAACTGGTAAGATTTATAATCGTAAAACTCCGGTTGCAGGATAATAGTATTCTTAAAGTTAATGATCGCCGAATCCGGCTTCTTTAGTTGGTAATAACAAACACCACCATTGAACTGGGCAACAACGTTGCGTGGATCGACCTGGTTGGTGCGCCTGTAATAAATAAGCGCATTGGGGTAGTCTACCAGTGTCATATACAACGTGCCGAGGTTAGCCAATGCGTTGGACTTTGTAGGGTTAAGTTCCAGGGCCCTTTTGAGGTGTAACGCAGAAGAGTCGTATTGCTTGGCTCTGAAGAAAGCAGCACCTATTTCGGCCTGTGCATCAGTATTGTCGGGGTATATTTTTAGCGACTGTCGGAGATATACCATGCTTTGGTCGTTCAGCTGTTTAGCCTTTACCGTGTCTTTTGTTTCTGCACCACACATCTTTTGCAGTTCGCTGGCTACATAATAATTAAGGCGGGTATTCTCCGGCAGCTTGTCCGCATCAGCCTTATACAGGTGGTAACTGTCCTTCCAGTCGTTATTGCGGCCATAAGTGATGATGCTGAAAACGATGCAGATGGGTGCCAGTACTGCCAGTACCTTGCTCACCTTTATGTCATTGATATCCGCATCCACCTTCCTGATGATCCATTTTTCTATAGCCAGTGCTACTGCCAGGCATAAGCCTACGGAGCAGAAGAACAAGAAGCGCTCTGCAAATGTAGACGCCAGCATGATAACGATATTGGTAAACAGCGACAGTGTGGCCAGGAAAAAGAGGATGGCAAATGCCCAGGGATCTTTCTTATTCTCCAGTAACCGCTTGACCGAAAATACGGCCAGCGCCAGGTACACCAGCAATGACAGTATCACCCATGGATTGCCGAACGTCACATAAGGTATGCTGGCAAATGAACGGTCGATAATGAGCGGGTAAGGCACAAACAGCAGGCGTATGTAATGGCCCATGATCAATATCTCCGTTGCCAGTCTTGATTTATCGGCGGGAGTATTGACCAGCATGTTGTCGACAAAGTTGATCGGGAATTCACCATTGCCGGTGGCTTTAACGATAGATTGCCTGATGAGAAGGTAAATGCCGGTGATGGCGACTGTGGCGGCAGTTACATGTATGCTGCGTTTCCTGTCGTCATTAATATAGAAGAAATAGATCATTGGCACTACCGCCAGGAAGGTAATAACCGTTTCCTTTGACAAGAACGATAGGAAAAAAGCCAGCGCGCCCCATAGCAGTTGCTTTGTGTTGCCCGACCGCATATAGTTGGCAAATGCATTCAACGATACGAAGGCGAAGAAGAAACACAGCAATTCATCGCGGCTTTTGATGTTGGCCACTACTTCGGTATGGATAGGATGCAGTGCAAAGAGCAATGCAGCTATAAAAGCTACTGCAATTTTCTTTCGGTCGAATAATTTATTGAGGAAGGTGAACAAGCCGGTTACGCAGCCCATGAACACCAATACATTCATAAAGTGGTGGATGGCCGGGTGGAACGGACTATGATCTTCAGAGAACGCCTTGTTGAGATCGCATTCAATAGCAAACATGACCAAAGAAAGCGGGCGATATTCGTTGGACATATTGGCGTACCCGCTCAGCCTGAGCGTTTTCAATATGTCGGGGATCATTTTAGCGCCCTGGGGTACAATGAAATTGTCTTTGATCACCATTACGTCATCCAGCACAAATCCATTGCCTATTGTATTGCTGTATACAATAAAGGTAATAGCTGCCAGTATCAAAGACAGCCAGGTGACCTGCGTGAACTGGAAACGCGGTTGTTTTTCTGCCTTTGGGGCAGGCTTTGGTTGGGCCTGCGGGCGGGGTGGTACATTGGGCCTTTGCGCCTGCGGGTTGTTTGGCTTCGAAGGTCTGTTCTGTTTTGCCACTTGTGTAATTATAGTTTAAAGTCGGAATAATATTGTTTGGCTATTGCTTCATATTTGTGCGCCTCGGCCATATTGCCAAGTGCCTTGTACGAGAGGGCAATGTAAGGAATATTCATTACACGCTTATTGTCCAGGTTCACCTCTTTCACAAACGTTTCTATGGCCTGTTGGTACTGCTTGTTGAAGTAGTATGCGCGGCCCAGGTTGGAGTACGCATTGAGATAATTAGGATTGACTGCGATAGACTTATTGAAATAGATGATCGCCTCGGCGTAGTTTTTGGTGTTCAGGTATATGGCACCCAGGTTGTTGAGCGCGTTTGATTCGTTGGGATTGAGTGCCAATATCTTTTTGAAGCATACTGCTGCAGAATCGTATTTTTCTGTTGTGAAGAAAGCCATGCCCATTTCCTGCAATGCGTCGGGGTAGTTAGGCTGTAGCTCCAGCATCTTGCGATAATTGTAAATAGCTGAATCATAAACCTTTAGTTGGGTGTATGTTCTAGCCATGTTAAAGTAGGCCAGGTTGAAATTGGGGTTTACAGCCAAGGCCTTTTTAAAAGTTTCGATAGCCAGCCTGTATTTGCCGGTGGCCATATACACACTGCCCAGGTTGTTGGCGGCAATGGGGTGGTTAGGATTCAGTTGCAGGGCTTTTTTGTCATATACCTCTGCTGAGTCGTACATCTGGTTGCGGTCGAATATGCGGCCTATTTCTGCATTGGCCTCGGTGAAATCGGGGTAGATACCAAGCGCCACCCGAAGGTAACCCAGTGCTTCTTTGTCTATTTCTTTCCGTTTAGCGGCGTCTGTTTCTTCTGCGTATTGTGTCTCGGCCAGCGCTGTGCCGGTGTAATAGTTCAGGCGGGCATCGTTGGGCGATTTGACAAGGTCTGTTTTGTAGAGGTTCACGTTATCCTGCCAGTCTGCATTACGGGCTATGGTCATACCGCCGAATACCAGCAACAGGGGGAGTAATACGGCCAGTAACTGCGGTGTTTTAAGTGCATCTATGGTCAGCGGCTTGTCCTTTATCAGCCATTTATCGGCTGCGGCAGCTACGGCAATGGCAATAGCGGCAGATGGCATAAAAAGAAAACGCTCACCCATTTCTGCGCCAATAAGAATGAACATATTATTAAACAATGCAATTGTGCAGAGGAAGAAGATGATGGCGAAAGCGAACGGATCTTTTCTGTCCTTTATTATCCTGGTAATGGCGTACCATATCATACCGCCATAGGCTGCCAATGATACCAGTACATTGATATCAGCAAAGCTGGAGAAGGGGATGCTATTGTAAGAGTAATTACAAATAAGCGGGTAGGGGATGAACAGCAACCACAGGTATTTGCCTGATATTGCGGTTGCCGTAGCCAACCTGGCAGCAGCACTTGGTGCCTTGGTGAGTGCATTATCTATAAATTCTATGGCCGATGTTGCATTGGCATCATATGCCTTAAGCACTGCATTCCTTACCAGCATGAACGCCAGGGCACTTACTATAGTGCCTGCGGTGATGAAGATAGCCCGCTTATTGTCAGCTCTTTTATACAGGAAGAACAGCGCAGGCACTACCCCCAGGAAGGTAATGACGTTCTCTTTGGATATAAAAGACAGGTACATGGTGAAGATGCCGGCGATGAGCAGCAGGGGTTTATTCTCCTTCATGTAGCGCATGAACAGGTTGAGCGACATAAAGGCAAACAAGAAGCAGAGCAACTCGTCGCGGCTCTTGATATTGGCGACTACTTCGGTATGAATGGGGTGTATGGCGAATATAAAGGCACCGGTAAAGGCGGCCAGTAGTTTATCTTCTCCCAGGAAATGGCGCAGGAATGAGAAGAGTAATACCACGCAACCGGCGAATACCAGGATATTCATGAAATGATACCCGCCGGGATTGAGTCCGAAGAACTGGTATTCTGCCGCGAACATGACCAGTGACAATGGCCTGTAAGTATCGTTGGGGATAATAAGATAACCACGCATGTGCGGGGTAGAGAGCAATTCCATGATGCCCTTAAAACCCTTGGCGACAATGGTATTTTCCTTCACCATAATAACATCGTCGAGCACAAAGCCATTGTGCAGGGTATTGAAATATAAGATAAAAGACACTGCTACAAGGATAACAGATAAAACACCAAAGTTCAGCTGCATGGGGGCAGCTACTTTAGGTTGTGTTTGCACGGGTGCTTCTTTTACAGCAGCAGTACCGGCAGTGGCGGGCCTTGTCTTTGGTTGTTTCTTGCTCATTAATATGGATGAAAAACAGCCTGTAAAATAAGCTATTTTATATGGTTTCAACAATACCGGCAAAGTGTTGTGATGAGGTATGGTGCGGGAGAATTGTTGGTATTGCCGTATTTGCAGGGGCAAATGTTATTTCCTTAACAGTTTTTTTGTTGTTTAACCGTTGTGATTGATTAACTTTGCCCGCTCAAAAATAAGGAGTTCTTTTAGTCATATATGATTAGCAGGAGAAATATCAGGGTTAAGGTGATGCAGACGCTTTATTCTTTAGCCACGTTCGATCAGCCGGAGGCTATTAATAAACTTGCGGTTGCCCGCATGCTCGATGAAAAGCTGGATCATGTATTGGATGTATTTACAGTTTGCGTGCTGTACCCGGTAAAGGTGGCACAATATGCTGAAATGGATGCCATCCAGCGCTCATCAAAGTACATTCGGACCGATGAGGATATGAATGTTGATGTACGCATTGCTACCAACACCCAGGTGATCAAAACACTGGAAAAGGCGTCTTTCAACGAAAAGATAAAGAAAGATAAGCTGGAGCGTTTTATAGATGAGGAGTGGGTGAAGAAAATATACCAGCAATTAGTAAAAACGCCGGAATACAGTAACTACCTCTCTTCGGCCCCCTCTGTAGCAGCTGATAAGCAGATCATGCAGTTCATCTGGGAGAAGCTGATGCTGGAGAACGAATTGCTGGTAAGTGCATTCTCTGACGAATTACCTGGATGGGAAGATAATGATGAACTCATCATTATGCTGATGCAGAACTTCTATAAGAACAGCAGCAAGGTTGACTTTTTACGGTTATTATCTGCAGAGAAAAAGGAATACGCCCATGATCTGCTGCAAACGGTTCTTGAAAAGGAAGCGTACTGCATGGAGCTGATAGGCCCAAGGCTGAACAACTGGGATAAGGAGCGTGTAGCCGTTATTGACATGCTGCTGCTAAGGATGGCCGTTTGTGAATTCCTGTATTTTCCTACTATCCCAACCAAGGTTACTATTAACGAATATATAGATGTAGCTAAGCAATACAGTCTTCCGCAGAGCGGGCAGTTTGTAAATGGTGTGCTGGATAATTTGCTGAAGGACCTGGAGAAAGATAACATGATCCGTAAACAAGACAGGAACGCTAAATAATCTACTATATGAAAAAGGCAATTATAGCAGTATTGGTTTGTACGGTTGCAGCTGCCTGCAATAACACGGTAGAACCCCCTAAAGGGAAGATGCCGGCAAGTATTGTGAATAACCCACATACGGCAGCAGGCATAGATACAGTATCTGCAGCCAGGAAGCCTACCATGGATTTTAAAGATACGGTGCATGAGTTTGGCACTATCCATGAGGGCGAAACGGTGAATCACGAATTTACGTTCACCAACAATGGTAAAACGCCGCTCATCATTACCAATGCTGTTGGCTCATGTGGTTGTACAGTACCTGAATTTCCACACGATCCTGTTGAGCCGGGTAAGTCGGGCATTATAAAAGTTACGTTTAACTCCCGCGGTAAAAGTGGCCACCAGGAAAAGTCGGTTACCATTACTACCAATACAGTACGCGGATTGGGTATGTTGTATATAAAAGGAGAGGTAGTAGCACCTAAATAGTTTTTAATCAGTTTATTATAAAATCAGATCAATGCAATTAGTATTCAACACCATTATGCTGCAGGCAGCTCCCGGTGGCAATCCAACAATGTCGATAGTTTTGATGGTCGGCATGTTTGCAGTAATGTACTTCTTCATGCTGCGTCCGCAGTCGAAGCGTGCTAAAGAGCAGAAAGCATTTGCAGAAAGCATGAACGCAGGCGAGTATGTGATCACAACTGCCGGTATCCATGGCACTATACAGCGTGCTAACGAAGATGGCACCCTGCAGCTGGAAATAGGTCGCGGTATGTTCATCAAGATCGAGCGCCAGGCTATTTCTATGGAAACTACCATGGCTTACCGCAAGAAAAATGATAAAACAGCTGTAGCTGAGCCGGCCAAATAAGCCAGCATTATAAAATGTTAATGATGCCAATTATCTTTATAATGAAGATGATTGGCATTTTTTTTGCCTTACAGTGGTTGTTCACCAATTTATTATCCATTGCTTAAAATAGGAGTTACCGGGGGGATAGGATCGGGAAAGTCGGTTGTTTGCAGCGTGTTCGAGTCGCTGGGGATACCTGTTTTCCGGGCAGATGATGCTGCACGGCACCTGATGAACAGTGATCCGGTATTGCGGAGTGCTATTGCCGCACTGTTGGGGGCTGATGTGTATGTGAACGATCAGCTGAACAGGGAGCGTGTGTCTGCTATTATATTTAAAGATCCGGCATTGCTGGAAAGGCTGAACAGCCTGGTGCACCCGGCAACCATACAGTACGGCAAAGATTGGATAATGGCACAGACCGCACCATACGTGATAAAAGAAGCTGCCATCTTCTTTGAAAGTGGCAGCAACAAGGAAATGGACCTGATGATAGGCGTAAGCTGCCCGCTGGACCTACGCATAACCAGGGTAATGAAAAGGGGAGGGCAGACCCGCGAAAAGGTGCATGAAATAATAGCCCGGCAGA
This sequence comes from Chitinophagaceae bacterium, assembly GCA_947455215.1. Taxonomy (GTDB): domain Bacteria; phylum Bacteroidota; class Bacteroidia; order Chitinophagales; family Chitinophagaceae; genus Flavipsychrobacter. Next base: position 3,889 of record CANGNA010000024.1, on the reverse strand, counting down.
TGGATGATGCCGCAAAAATGAAGCTTTGCGATCATGTAGTGGTCAATGATGATGTGGCTGCAGTGATACCGCAGGTGCTGGCGTTAAACGAGGTGTTCTCGGGCATTCACGTAAAATCTAACTAAGTTTCTACACTATATTATGCGGGAATAAGCTTGATGCCTGTTTGTGTTAATTCGATCAGCTTTTTCTTATAGAGTGCACCGACTGTCATCTTAAAGGTTTTCTTGCTGATGCCGAAAAAGGCATATATAGCTTCGGGTTCAGACTTGTCGTTGTATGGCAAGTAGCCGTCGTTTTGTTGCAACATTTCTAAGATCCTGCCTTCTTCGCCACCTACTTTTTCGTAGCCTTTTGTGCCCAGGGCAACATCTATCTTATTATCGGGCCTTATGTACTTAACGAAACCCTTTATGCTTTCACCTATTTTCAGCTCGCGGAACACTTCGTTGAAATGGAGTACACCCAGGTGCTTGCTGTTGATGATGGTCTTATAGCCGATGTCTGTTTTCTGGAACACGATCATGTCTACCTGGTCGCCAACGGCTACAGTGAGATCGTTGTTGCTGAGTATGCGGTCTATCTTCTCGCTGGCAGTAACACGGCCGGTTTTTTCGTCTATGAACAAGTAAACGAAATACCTGCCGCCCGGGCGCATGCGCGATACCATGTGAGAGATGGGGATAAATACATCCTTCATGATGCCCCATTTCAGGAAAGCGCCATGTTGGGTAATGTCTGCTGCTTCCATCATGGCAATATCGCCTACCTCGGCCACCGGTTTGTCGGTAGTTGCTGTAAGGCGGCCTTCGTTGTCGTGGTATACAAAAACACTTATCTCATCGTCTATTTTCAGATCGCGGGGTACATATCTTTTAGGTAATAAGATATCCTGTCCGTAACCGTCCAGGTACATTCCGAAATCAACAGACCTGGCAACCTTAAGCGTATTGTATTTTCCTACTTGCAACATAAGCCTGCCAAATTACGATTAAATCTTCATTTTGATGGTCGGAATGCGGGATAATGCTGATTAATTGACAGCAAGATGATTAAACTGGCTGCGGCAATTTCGTAACTTGCCGGTATGGGGAGATCGTATGCAGATATGCCACTGCATTATGGCCAGGTACCAGCCTGGCTATATGAGCGGATGAGTAGTTTGGGTGTGGCCATTGCCGAGGCCATAGTAATGGAATATGGCAGGGCTGCGTTGTTGCAGCGGTTCAGCGATCCCTTTTGGTTCCAGGCACTGGGTAGTGTGTTGGGCATGGATTGGCATTCTTCGGGTATCACCACTTCTGTGATGGGGGCCATGAAACGCTCCATCAATCAGCGCTCAGGCGATCTGGGCATTTATATTTGTGGTGGTAAGGGCAAGCATTCGCGCGAGACGCCTAATGAATTGATGGCCATAGCTTACAAAACAGGTTTGAATGGCGACGAACTGGTGCGTAACAGTAAACTATCGGCCAAGGTAGATAATACGGCTATACAGGACGGCTTTCAACTATACCTGCACTCGTTCATACTAAGTGCAGAGGGAGAATGGGCGGTTGTTCAGCAAGGTATGAACGATGCTACAGGTATGGCCCGGCGCTATCACTGGTACTCGGGTGCTGTCAATTCTTTTGTTGAAGAGCCACATACCTTTATCTATGGTAAGAACCAGGGACAGATCATTAACGTGACCGATAAAGACGCCGGGGGGACCCGTAATGGCATACTGGAGCTGGTAAAGGAAAATCCGGATAAGATAATAGCTGAAACCAAGCGGCTGATCTTGCCCGGGCATCATGATGTAAGAGCTGAAGATATAGATATGAAGCGGCTGGGCAGTGCACTGGCTATTGCACATGAGCGGGAGAACCTGGGTATGGAAGACCTATTGCTACTGGAGGGGGTAGGACCGCGTACGCTGCAATCGCTGGTGCTGGTGAGTGAGGTCATCCATGGCACACCATCGCGTTTCACGGACCCTGCGCGTTTTTCTTTTGCTCATGGCGGCAAGGATGGTCATCCGTTTCCCGTACCCACCAAGGTGTATGATGATGCCATAGCGACATTAGATAAAGCGATAGCACTGGCTAAAATAGGACAATCAGAAAAGGCTGAAGCCATAAAAGGGTTGCATAAGGCTGCAAAGCGGCTGGAGGCAGATTTTGTTCCCAACGAGAACTTTGAAAAGCTAATTGAACGCGAGAACCGCGACTCCTGGAAATATGGTGGCAGGACGGTAAAGGGACCTGCAAAGCCGCCTAAGGCCGACAATGGCCAACTGAGTCTTTTTTAAAAAGAAAAAAGACGCACGATTTGGTGCGTCTTTTTCGAAGTAAGATGTTACAGCTGTAAGTTATATTAAACTAATTTAACGTTTACTGCATTTAAACCCTTCTTGCCGTTCTGAACTTCGAAAGACACATTGTCTTTTTCGCGGATCTTGTCTATCAGACCAGAAACGTGAACAAAGATGTCAGGACCTCCGTTTGACGGTGTAATGAAACCAAATCCCTTAGTTTCATTAAAAAATTTTACTGTACCTTCTTGCATTGTGGTTATGTATAAAAATTAGCAATAACCAAAACTACTGATTTTATTGAAAAAAAGAAATGACAGTAAAATTATTTTTTTACTGTGTAAGGTGATATTTAGTGTCTCTGCCCTTCGTTAATCTGTGTCATTTATTTGTTAAAATACGATTAAGATGATTTTATTTTGATATATTTATATGAACATTTGCTCATCTGTTTCTCCATGAAATTTTCTGCTTTGTCACCATATGAACGAGATGTCATCAACCGACTGATACCTTTACTTCCCGAGCAAGGCAGCATACCACTGCACATCAACCTTATTAATCTTATTTTCTCGGATAATGCCTTATTGCTTTCCAGCAATTTGATCACACATCGGTCTTTGGGCGAGTTGGTAACAGAGGTATCTCAAAACGTGATCGTATTTCTTATAGAGAACGATTTTATTGACAGGAATGCAGATGGCAGCTACGAGGTACTTGCAGGCGCGAGAGGGCTTTGCCGTGCCGGATCGGTTGAAATATTTTATGGTGAGTTTTGAATGATGTCCCTATTTGTCAGCACCGGGGATGTACCTTTAACTTGTTTATGAAACTGAAGCTTTGCATACTGTTTTTATTATTGTCGCCCGTTTGTATAGCTCAACAAATTGCCAATACAGCGGATAGCTTACGCAGGTTATACCATATTCCGGAACTGGGCTTTGCGGTAGTTTCTTCCGACAGTGTATTAGCTATGCATATTTCGGGTTGTAAGCGAGTTGACAGACCTTATCGTGCTGAACTATCTGACCGTTTCAGGGTAGGCTCGAACACCAAAGCAGTAACTGCATTTATTGCGGCAAGACTTGTAGCGGCAGGTAAGCTATCCTGGAATACCAGGTTCTTTGATCTCTTTCCCGACTGGAGGACTAAGAATAATGAGCGGTACCATGATATCACGCTACTGCAACTGCTCAGCTTCAGGGCGGGTACGGTAAAATGGACCTACACTAATAGCAGCCCCGGCGAGCATGAGCTGGAGGGAAGCGAGGAGGAGCAACGTACAAAATTCGCCAGGTGGGCACTGGAACAACCGCGCGCTAAAGGTGCCACCAGTTTTTCCAACCCAGGCTATACGCTGGCAGGTTTGATGCTGGAGCAGGCATCCGGCAAAACATATGCACAGCTAGTTGGTGAGCTCAATGCCGAACTGGGCGTAAGTTTTGACATAGGAACGCCGAATAATAAAGACACCATGCAGCCATGGGGGCATAATGCAGCGCTGGTGCCGGAAGCCCCTGCTACTAATTACAAACTTAACTGGCTGCTGTGTGCAGGTAATATTAATAGTACACTTCCGGATTATGCTAAATT
>CANGNA010000023.1 GCA_947455215.1 Chitinophagaceae bacterium | reverse complement strand
GAGGGCAAGGTGATCGTAGGGTTTGTGGTTATGGCGTCTGGCAAAATAGACTCAGTGCATACTATACGTAGCATAGGATATGGGTGTGACGAAGAAGCAGAGCGGGTAATAAAACTGATGCCACCGTGGCAGCCGGGCAAACAAGGCGGAAAACCGGTAAATGTGAAGTTTTTTCAACCGATCGATTTTAAGTTGACTGATTAACGTATAACGATACCAATTCCTATGAAATATTTTTTTCTCGCACTGTGTATCTCTGCTTCAATATTTACTCAGGCGCAAAGTATCAACACAGTAGTACCCGAAGTTCCCAAAGGAACAGATAACAGTTTTGGGCCGGTTCCAGGATACGATGTAAACAAATATCTGCAGCAAAATGGCCGCTACCCGCCCATTGCAAAAAAAGAGCATATTGAAGGTAAAGTAACCGTGCAATTCATTGTTAATGAAGATGGCCACCTTAGCGACTTTAGGGTGCGCAAGGGCATTGATCCTTCCTGCGACAGCGAAGCTATACGCGTAATGAAAACACTACCCCGCTGGATTCCCGGCAAACAGGACGGGAAATTGGTTAAGGTAGACTATATCTTGTATCTGCTTTTTAAGTTGCAGGATTAGAGGCACAACTGCTATTTACCTACCTTTGCCCCCTCAAAATAGCAACATGCTTTCACAGGATCTTACAGGAAAGACCGCCCTTGTTGGCGGCAGCACACAGGGCATTGGCTTAGCATCGGCACAGGCCATGGCGGCCATGGGCGCCCGCTGCATACTGATATCGCGCAACGAGGAGAAGCTGAAACGTGCTGTAAGCACCCTGCCTGCCAACCACGGCCAGCAGCACGGCTACCTGGTGGCCGACTATAGCAACCCTGCCGAAGTGAAAAGCGTGGTAGAAGCATTTGTAGCCAACAATACAGTACATATACTTATCAACAATAGCGGCGGCCCGGCAGGTGGCCCCATCACGGCGGCCAGGCCCGAGGATTTTCTTGCAGCCTTCAACCAGCACCTTATCTGCAACCAGGTCATCAGCCAGGCAGTAACAGAGGGTATGAAGCAGGCAGGTTATGGCCGCATCATCAACATCATCTCTACATCGGTAAAGGTGCCGCTACAGGGCCTGGGTGTTTCCAATACCATACGAGGCGCAGTAGCAAGCTGGGCCAAGACCATGGCCAACGAACTGGGCGCTTTCGGCATAACAGTGAACAGCGTATTGCCGGGAGCCACCTCTACAGAGCGCCTGGAAACGATAGTGAACAATAAATCGGCTAAAACGGGCAAGGATAAAGATGAGGTGGAAAAAGAAATGCTGGCCGAGATACCTGCCCGCCGTTTTGGCAAGCCCGAAGAGATAGCTGCCGTTGTGGCATTTTTGGCAAGTCCGGCTGCGGCCTATATAAATGGCACCGCCATACCAGTAGATGGCGGCCGAACAGGCAGCATTTAAAAAATCAAAAGTAAAAAATTAAAATGCTCATTTGCTTTACATTCAATATATAGCGCCTGCATTTGCTATGACTTTACCCATCATTTATTAATTCAATATTTTATTAATAGCGAGGCAAAACAGCTGTGCAAAACATGTGCATTTTTACATTGATGTAACAATGCCCACTTACTTTGGCATGCATTTTTCGGTATCTTTGGTTTAAACCGCACAGATTATGTTTGATGACGATTATAACGACGACGAATGGGAATCTATTGAGGATATTCTGAGCAAATACGAAGAGATAAAAAAGGGGAATTCGGTCAGCATTTTGGATGAGGAAGAGTTTGAGAGTGTGATAGACCATTTTTTCCAGAACAGCAAAGAAGATGAAGCCTTACTGGCCTGTGATATAGCCCGTACTTATTATCCTTTCTCAGCATCCATACTGCTTTTAAAAGCGGAGATACTTACCCAGGCACAGAAATACGGACAGGCGCTGAATGCACTGGACGAGATGGAACAGTATGAAAGCAATAACCTGGACGCTGTTTTACTACGTGCCGATATATTGCTGGCGCAGCTGAAGTTTGACCGTGCAGCCCTGTGGCTGGAAACACAGTCGGAAAACTTTAGCGGTAAGGAGAAAATAGAATTATTGCTGGAACTATCGGACGTATATGACGAAGGAGAAGAGTTTGATGCTGTATTCGATACGCTGAAGCGCGTGATCAAGATAGACCGCCGCAACGAGGAAGCCTTGCAAAAGCTGTGCTTCTGGGCCGAGTTTACCGAAAGGCTGGATGAGAGCATAGTGATGCACACGCAGCTGACGGACGAAGACCCATACAATTCGCTGGCTTGGTTTAACCTGGGCGCAGCCTACCAGGGGCTGAAGATGTATGAGAAATGCATTGATGCCTATGAGTATTGCGTGGTGATAGATGAGAAATTCGAATTTGCTTACCGCAATATGGCTGATGCCTACATGCGCCTGAAGAATTACGATAAGGCACTGGAATGCCTGTCTAAACACATAGAGATAGCCAAGCCCGAGGATGTGATCTTTGAAGCGATGGGCTATTGCTGGGAAAAGCGCAAAGACTTTGCCCGCGCAAGGCACTATTACCGACAGGCATCGCAGCTGAACCCGCAGGATGACGCCATCTTCTACAAGATCGGCGAGACCTACGCTCGCGAAAAACAATGGGAGAAGGCCGTAAAATCGTTCTCGGTAGCGCTGCACCTGGACAAGGAAAATGCCACCTACTGCCTGGCCATAGGCAACTGCCTGATGGAGATGGATGTAAAAAGCGAGGCCCTGGTATGCTACCTGAATGCCGTGCGCCTGAAACCGGGTACCAAGACCACGTGGCTGGCGCTGGTACGCGGCCTGTACTTTACGGGCTACCACGACGAAGCTATAACCCAACTGGAAGTAGCCCGCGACCACTGCGGCGATAAGGGTGAGTTCAGCTACTACAATGCGGCCTGCCTTTTTGAACTGGGCAAGGTGAAAGAAGCAATGCTACAGCTGGAGAAGGGTCTGAAAGAAGCACCTAAAAAAGTAAAGGTGTTCACAGACCTCAACCACGAGTATATGCTGCGCAGTAGCGTGGCCGAGCTGATAGCCCGTTATAAAAAGAAATAATTGAAAACCGCACTGTATTTAAGCTCATGCACTTAGTTGCATGAGCTTTTTTATTATCTTTATTATATCATTCAGTATATCGGTTTCATGCTCTTAAAATTACCTGTGCTTATGAAAAAACTTTTCCTCTGCGTACCATTTATCGCCTGTGTTATGAGTGCCCGCGGGCAACGCTACCTGGGTGTATCTACCGATGCCTATAACTCGCTGAACAGCATGTACCTGAATCCGGCCAACCTGGGCGGTTGCAACGAGAAAATAGCCGTAAACCTGATGGGCGCCAGTATTGGCGTAGATAACAACCTGGGCGTGCTTACATCGGCATCAAACGTAAGCTCAACTACCGGCGGCGACTCCGGCGTAAGCATATTCAAAGCCACAGGCACATCAGGCAAGTTCAGCATGGTGGCACCTTATGTGGAACTGCGTGGCCCTGCTATCCTCTACCGCATCAACCGCAAGCATACGCTGGCCTTATCTACCCGGTTACGGGCCATCAACGAGTTCAATAATTTCGATAAGGCGCTGTTCACTGCGCTCAACAATCCGCAGGGAGTCAATACCAGTTTTATACAGTTCCAGGCGCAAAACTTTAACTGGACGGCCCATGTGTGGAGCGAGGTGGGCCTGTCTTACGGCGGCGAAGTATACAGCACCGACAAATGGAGCATGAAGGTAGGGGCCACCGTGCGCTACCTGGCGGGCATTGGCTACCTGGGCATCAAGGGTAAGAATATGGATGTGAGCTACACATCGGCCAACGACTCCTTCCGCGCCAACAATACTGACATAGAATACGCCAGCAATATCCAGACGCTATCTGATGGATTTTCCGATGGGGTATCCACCTCTAAACTGTTTGGCGGCCCTTCGGGCGGCTCAGGTATTGGTGGCGATATAGGTGCTATACTAGCCTATACCAAGCCGGGCGAAACAGGGAAATATACGGCCACCCTATCTGTGTCCTTTACGGATATTGGCGTTATATCTTACAAAAACAGCTCCAGCGTGCGCATTACCGGCGATGGCTACATGAAGGGCAACGAGATATCGGACAATGTAAAAAGTTACGACGATCTGCGCGCTTATGCTGCCATGCGCGGCTTTACGGTAGATACCGGCCGGGCCAGCCGCAATGTGAGCCTGCCCACCGCATGCATAGTAGGTGCCGATTATCATGCCTGGGGACGATTTTTCCTGGGTGCTGCGGGTATCATCAATATGGGCAGCGATGCTAATTTTGGCAGTAAATATTACAGCCAGTTCTCCATTATCCCCCGCTGGCAGTCGGGCGTGTTTACAGCATCTGTACCTATTACATACAATACATTGGCGCACAATATGCGTGTGGGTGTGGGCATGCGCCTTGGCGGCCTGTACTTTGGCAGCGATGATATGATGGCCCTGTTCAGCAGCAATCAGTACGGCTTTAATATGTACTTTGGTGGCATGATACCTATTTACAAGAGGGCAAAACGCGCTTATTACTAATGCAGGCAGTAAACAACAAAAGAGCATTCCAATACGAGATACACCTGCCCGATGGCGAGATAGCCACGCTGGAATATCGCTGGCTGAAGGGGAATATGGTGCTGATGCGCACCCTTGTGCCCGCCAGCGGGCGAGGCAAGGGCGTAGGATCGGCCCTGGTAAGGCAGGTACTGGATGCAGCCCGTGCGGCCAACCTGAAAGTGGTGGTATATTGCGGTTTTGTGAATCAGTTCATAGAGCGGCACCCGGAATATGCAGACATGAAGGCGGTGTAAAAATCAACAATCGACAATAAAAAGCCCCGGCAATATTACTACTGCCGGGGCTATCTGTTTTTAGTATGGCTATTTAGTTGTTTTGACCACTCTTTCCAGAGCTATGCGCTGGTTGTTTTCGTCCAGCACCTCCAACAGGTAAATACCGTCGGAGAGATCGCGTACATCTATGCTTCCCGCGTGCAGAGTGGTGCGCACTACCCTGCCATCTATGTCGATCAGGCGGGCTGTCATAGCATGGTCGTATACAACATACAGTTCGCTGGTAGCAGGGTTAGGGTAAATACGCAGTCCATTGGCTGAAGCAAGATCTGCAACGCCAATATTGCAAGACGACACAGGCAACACCGTGATATTGAATGTTGCCGTAGTAGCGCCGCATGCGTTAGATACAGAATAAGTAATGGTAGCAACACCACTGACCACACCACCTACTGTGCTGCCGCTAACAGTGGCTATGCCCGTGTTACTGCTGCTCCAGGTGCCACCCGGAGTTGTGTTACCCAATACAGTTACGGCGCCGGGACATACCGTATCTGCGCCGGTGATGGCTGCTGCTGGTGCGTAAACGGTAACAAAGTAGTTAGCTGAAGTAGTACCACAAACATTTACCAGGGTATAAGTAACGGTAGCATTGCCTTGCGCCACTGCACCAACCGTGCCCGACGTATTTATTGTAGCCACCGAAACTGGCGATACCGACCATGCGCCACCAGACACTGCATCTGCAAGCGATACTGTGCTGCCTACACAAAAAGCTGATGTGCCCGATATAGCGCCGACCGGCGACTGAACCGCAATAAGAATAGTATCGGAAGAGGAACCACATGCGTTGTGAACAGCATAGGTAACAATAGCTGTACCCGATGCTACACCGGTAGCCGAGCTGCCGGATACTGTTACTATGCCTGTACTTCCTGATGTCCAGGTGCCGCCTGTAGTAGAATCATTAAGGGATACTGTGCTGCCTGCACAGATGGCTGCCGGAGCAACGATCTCATCTACAGGGCGATGTACATTTACCGCATAGTACGCTGTGAAGCTGCCACATGAATTATTGCCTATATACTGGAACAGCTCTGTACCTTGCTGCAGGCCGGTAACAACCCCACCGGCACTAATAGTTGCCAAACCAAGGCCACTTGCCGATGACCATGCACCCGAAACTGCAGCAATAGAAAGTGTTACTGCTGCCCCTGCACACACTGTGTCTGTACCGGAAATAGAAGGCGTTGAATTTTCTACATATACAGGAAATACTGCGCTCGTATCGCCGCAGGCATTGTGTACAGTATATGTAATGACTACAGTACCTACAGACCCGCCTATTACCTGGCCTGCAGCCGTAACGGAGGCAATAGCTGTGCTGCTACTATGCCATGTGCCACCTAGCGTGGCATCGCTGAGCGTAATAGTATTAAATACACATACGTGGTCTGTGGTAGCAGTAATAACCGCCGGTGCCCCTTGCACCGTCACTACTCTGTAAGCAGTATCCGTTACGCAGCCGTAATTTACTATGTAGCGGATGCGGGCCACACCAGCCACAAGCGCAGTTACTACGCCCGATGTATTAACGGTAGCAACAGCGGCGTTAGATGTAGCCCATGTGCCGCCGGTGGTAGCATCTGTAAAGGTTAGTGTGCTGCCTATGCACATAGAATCTGCACCCGCCACCGCCGGTGTCAGCGCCGTCTCGTAAGCCCCTTTATCTACAGCGCTGCCGGAAAGCCTTATGCCACCTGCTATATCGAGCAAGGTAAATGGTGTTATAAGGCTGGTGTTGCCTGTATTAACGGCAGGGCTGCACATTTGCAGGCGCAGTCCATCATCGGCGGTAGCCCATATACCATCGGCACCCACCGGATTGGCCGCGTTTACAAACAATGGATCTGTACCGCTGTAGGCGTTGCTGAACGAGCCGTAGAAGCCACCCAATGTACGCAGGCAGGTGTCCGGGGTTAAGCCGCTGCCTACATTGCTATAAAATATATTGTTGGCAAACTTAAATATGCCGCCTGTGCCGGTTGTTTTTACCGCGCCGCCATTTACGGCAGCGGTATCCTTATAAAATGTATTGTTGGCTATAAAATGGTTGGAAGACGACAGGCACAATGCACCACCATCGGTAGCGGCACGGTTAGCTACAAACACATTGTTAAGCATTGTATCTACGCCGGTTGTTACCATATCCATGTACATAGCGCCTCCGGCATTATCGGCAACATTGGCGGTAAACACATTGTTGGCTGCAAAACTATGTGGTACGTAAGAAAGACCTGCTGTTGACAGAATAGCAAAGTTTACCGAGCCGCCATTTGCAGCGTGGTTGGCATTAAACGTATTATTGGTCAGTTTCAGGTAGTTGTCCTGCATATAGATAGCGCCGCCGTATTGCGACCAGTTGGCAGTGAAGTTGCAGCTATCTATCATTTCGGTAGAGCGCTGGGCTGTTATAGCACCACCATCACCCACTGTACCGCTAGTTGAGTAATTGCCTGTAAAAGAACTCTTTTTAATATTTATCAGTCTCTCCCCACTAAAGAGTGCTCCTCCTTCGGCAGTGCCGCCGTCAGACGTACAAATGTTGTTGTTGAACTGGCACCCTGCGATAGTAGCAGTTGTTTCCAGATACAATGCACCACCCCTGGTAAAAGCACTGCCGCCACCGCTAACCATATTACCGGAGAACGAAGTGTTGTTGATCACTACCGCAGAGTCGCCGGGATAACTGCCGCATCCAACAGCACCACCGGTTGCCTGCGTAGACCAATAGGTAGGGTTAGGGCTGTAGCCTGCCGAACAGGTATCTGCGTTGAACGAACAAGACGAGATAGTAAGGCGCGTATTGGCGCAGTTTATGGCTCCGCCTGAGGCTATACCCGAATAGGTAAATGAGCCACCATCGCCACCAGTAGCCCTATTGCCGGTAAAAGTAGTATTGCTAAGGTTACAAACTGAGTAGCTGAAGAATATAGCCCCTCCATAAGCACCGCTTGCCCCATAAGAACTAAAAGAATAGGTGAGGCCTCCTTTACAACTGTTCTTTACAAAACTACTGTTGCTTACGTTCAGCACACTATATCGTACCATCAGGGCACCACCATCGGCTTCGCCTGAAGGAGCAAACGATGTACCCGTGCCGCCAACTACGGTATTGGCTGTAAGATCCACACCCTTCAGTGTCACATTGGCGTATTCTAAAAATGCGGCAGCACCACCTGCGCCAAGCCCGTTGATGGTGTTATTGGTAAACCGGCAGTTCTCCAGGTATGCGTTTGAAGTTCTTATGGCCATACCGGCGCCCTGGCCGGTAACTGAGTAAAAAGTGCTCGCAAACAGGTAAGCCGCCCAGTTATTCTCCATACGGCAATTCCTGATGGCCATTTTATTGGCATCTATATTCGAATTCAGGCTCAGGCCGCCACCCGTGTTACGGTCAACAACTACTGAGTTGATGACCTTCGAGCCAAGGCCTGCAGCACCGCCATTCCTGATGGTAAACCCGTCTATCACAATGCTGTCGCTGGCGGCACTCTGCCCGGCAATAACGCCTACGTGGTAAGCATTGCCGCCACCCAGGTCGCCGTCAAGGTACGTTCTGTGCAGCGTATCCCTCTGGCCTACAGCTGTTTCTGTACCGGCAAAACCGCCATATACTTTTAAACCATGGCCCACGCCATCGCCACGAAAAAACAAGAAACTGGTATCCCTGGTATCCGCCGGCAGGGCACTTAATCCATCTAACGGAGTGTACACACCTGCAGCCACCCATACCTGCACCTGTGCGGCTGTGCTGACATTTGCCTGCGCCAGTGCCTTGGTAAGGTTGCGATACGGTACTGCCCAACTGGTGCCGGGGTTGGCATCATCGCCTGTGGCAGCATTTACATAATAAATGGTTTGCGCCTGGGCCGTAAAAGAAAGGAGCAAGAAAAGAACACTTGCCACTCTGGCAAGGGATAGAATCCGGTTTTGCATATTTTATATATTTAAAGCATGCAAATGTACCTAATTTGTCTCCCGTAACTACGACACCTATATTATTTATTTATAAGAGCCACACATATATACATCTATTATCAATCAATACTTTATACTAAACTGGTAAAAGCCGCTACCCTTTATCCCATAAAACAACAACCTGTGGGCGTCTAAGTAACCCTGGGTGCCGATGATGCGGTCTATGCCAGTCAGTTCCTGATATACTTTGTTGTTGATAACCAGCTGGTACTTGCCTTTGCCGGTTTGTTCTATGATGTAAAAACCATTGGCATTGATGTCGCCTGCTACAATACCACCCCATGTAGGCTCATCGTACATGTCATACATTTCGTTGATGCGGGGCAGCGGCTTGGATATAGTGTTGTTATACAATATATAACTGGCATTGTTGATGTTCACACCCTGGAAGTATACCAACCCCTCGGGGTGGCTTTGCGGCAATACGGAGGCATCCCATGTGGTGAAATTGCCGCGGGCAGCAGGAGGGCACAACAGGGCATCGTTGCGGAACAGGTATACACTATCGGCAGTTGCATAGTAGAATGTGGATGAACCATCCGGGGCCACCTGTAGCGGGAATGGCCTGTAGCGAGCTTTGCTGAATGCCGGCAGTTTTACCTCTTTCCCGTTGATGTTCCGGTATATCCGCTCCGTGCCCAGGGTATCGCGGTAGCCATAAAAGGCATAATTGCCCTGCTGATCGGTGAAAATATAGCCGGTTGAGGCATAGTTGTGACGGGTTATCTTGCCGTTCACATTAACAAAAATGCCGTCTTCATTCTGTTTGTTGTAGGCCAGCAGGTAGCTATTGGGGCTATATGGCTGCACCGATATCTGCTCGTCGCTGTGGTACAATCCATCTTCCAGGGTATGCGCTTCTGGTATATGATCGTAGAGCTTGCCGTTGACCAGCACAAAACACTGAGAGTCTGCGCAGCCCTGGTAGTAATAAGCCCCGTTGTTCCACATGCCGGAGTGATCGGCTGCGCCAAATGGCCCGAATGCAGCTGACTTTACATGCACATAAAATTTGCCACCCAGTGGTTTGGCATAGGCATACATGCCGTCGTTGTTAACCGTAAGTTCGGTAAACATCTCGGCTGCGCTGTCTACCTCTTTATGGTCCAGGTACATACGGAAGGCTCCGCGTTTGTATACCGTGTACAGTACATGGCCATTATCGCTGAAGGTACAGAGCCACAGCTGGTGCAGCGAATCGGCCTCGTTTACCAGGCTGTCGTTCACATACAGGTAGCTTTTGCTGCCCACGCACAGTTCCATTACAATATTCTCCTTACCATATTCCAGTACATTGCGCACGCGGCCAGGCCTTGGGCCGTAGATGCGGGTACCTGATTTATTCTTATAATACAGCTTGCGGCCCAGCGAATCGACAAAGAAGGCATTGGCTATTACCGACTTGTATGGAGCCAGACCAATATTGCGGTTCCAGAACACAGGTGTGTGCTTTTCCTTATTGGCGATAAGGGTAAAACGCTCGCCCTTACCAGGCAACAGTGTCTCGAAGTAGTAGTTACCACTGCTATCGAATGCCGACCGGAACGCCTTGAGCAGCAACGAATCGCCGGCATCTTTTACTACCAGCTTTTCTTCGACCTGGGCCTTAGCCACCAGCGAACCCGACAATGCGACAAACAACAGTATTTTTTGCAACAACTTCATGACCCGATAAAATTAATCAAATTGGGCCAAGCAGGTAAACTATGCCATAAATGACCCAGTATGTGCCTAAAATATTAACTCCTGGTTGATGGAAAAACAGCTATTAAAAAGTATTAAAAAGCAACGCCAAATATATGTGGCTAAATACACACATAATAATAGCAAAATCTTTAACTTACGGCCTGTTAATTAAATACATTACAAATACCTACATTCTATATGTCTTTCTTTACAAAAGCTACGGCCGCTAAATCGTTGTTTTTGCTCGGGCTTCTTTGTCCGGCATTAACGGGTAATGCACAACAGGCTACAGTCGACAAGTCTGTTCTTTCTATAGAGCGCAATGCGATAGATGGCACTCCATCCCTTATCCAGTTCTCAGCAGATGCGAACTGGAAGAAAGGACAGGAACAGCAGATCTTCAGCAAATACCTTGGTGTTGACGGTGTGAACACACAAATGATACAAATGTATCGGACGACCACCAAGGTAGGCGTTACCACCAGCCGCTATGCTGAGTATTATAAGGGTGTAAAAGTAGCGTATGGCAGCTTTACACTTACAGAGAAGGCTGGCCGTATCCATTTCATATCGGGCAGCTACTACAATGCACCGGCCAACGCGTCGGCCCTACCTGCCCTTACCGAAGGTACAGCATTGGGTAAGGCGCTTGCCCAGGTGGGCGCCACAAAATATATGTGGCAGGACCCATCAGCCGAGGCAAACCTGAAGGAAACATATCACAAACCGGATACCTCTTATTACCCTAAGGGGCAGCTGGTGTGGATAGAGAATTTTAAAGCAGACAAGCCAGACAGGCTGCTGCACCTGGCCTATGGCTTCAACATATATGCGCAGGCCCCTGTTACCAGGCAGATGGTGTATGTAGATGCTACTGATGGTACGATACTATATACAGAAAACCTGATCAAGCACACTGCAGCCAGCAACAAAACGTTGTACAGCGGCGTGGTGCCCTTTGTTACATCGCGTATTACGGGACCTACCTATACGCTGTACGACTCTACCCGTGGTGGTGGTATCTATACCCGTAGCGTGAACCATAACACATCGGTAACTGGTGTTACCCAGATAAATAGCGCTACCAACAACTGGCCTGCTGCTACTACCGATACAGGCGCATTGGACGTGCACTGGGGTGTAGAAAAAGTGTACGACTACTGGTTCACCCAACAAAGCCGTAATAGCTGGGATGGCGCAGGCGGTATATTGCTGAGCTACGTGCATATGAACGATGCGGGCGGCAATATGGACAATGCATACTGGGATGGTAGTGAGATGTGCTATGGTGATGGCACGGGTTGCACAGGCGCCGGAGCTGCTGGTTTCTTCCTGGGCCCGCTTACTTCCCTCGATGTTACTGCTCATGAATTAGGCCACGGTATCTGCCAGGCAACTGCCAACCTTGTTTATGCCAGCGAGTCAGGAGCTATGAATGAAGGTTTGAGCGATTGCTGGGGTGCTACTGTAGAACACTGGGCGGATCCACACGAAACAGATGGCCAGGCTAAACTGTACTTTAAAATAGGTGAAGAAATTGGCTGTGGATATGCACCATTGCGTAGCATGGACTTCCCCCATAACGAGAGCAATCCTGACACCTACGGAAATAATGACCCATTCTGGGTAAATGTAACAGGCTGTACACCAAGTGGCGGTAACGACCAATGCGGTGTACATACCAACAGCGGTGTAACCAACAAATGGTACTACCTGGTCATCTCCGGCGGTACAGGCACCAATGCCAATGGCACATCTTATAGTGTAAATGCTATTGGCTGGACAGACGCTGCCAATATCCTGTATCAGACAGAACTGGCCCTTAGCTCAAGCGCTAACTATGCCAGCTTCCGCTCTACATCAATAGCACAAGCTACCCTTTTATTTGGCGCATGCTCTCCGCAGGTGCAGAGTGTTACCAATGCATGGTATGCAGTAGGCGTAGGCACTGCATTTGTGCCTTGTACACCGCAGATAGGCTTTACTACCACTACCTACAATGTTACGGAGAAGAGCACCGCTACCACTTGCCCTGCCAGCCATACGGTAAGCATAGGCGTAAAAGCTACAGGCACACCGATAACTGGTGGCAACCCGATAGTTACTGTTAGTGCTGCTTACGGCACTGCTGTAGCGGGTACAGATTATACATTAAGTGGCTCTCCTATCACGTTTGCGGCCGGCGATACCACTACGCACTACGTGACCATGACCGTTTTTGATAATGGCGCACTGAATGATAGCAAGAACCTGGTATTGGCCATGACACTGAATGCTATGGGTAGCACAGCAACAGTAGCTCCCGGTTATGACACGGCACGCATCACCATCAGTAACGATGACAGCGGCATAGTGAACGGCTTTGCCGAATACCATACACTGAACAGCGGCACTGCGGTTACCTGTAACACCACCTCGGCACTACTGGGCAATTACAGGAAGGCACGCTCACAATATCTGCTGCTGGCCAGCGAGATGGCAACAGCAGGTGTACGCGCAGGCGTACCTATTACACAGATCGCCTTTAATATTCTTACCCGCAACTATACCGGCGCTTACAACGGCTATACCATATCTATGGGTAATACAACTGCTGCAGATCTGAGCACGGCATTTGTAACAACAGGCCTTACACAAGTGTATACAGGTAACCACACCACACCTACTATTGCTGGTACAGATTCAATAGACTTCGTTACGCCATTTACCTGGGATGGAACCAGCAATGTGGTTGTGAACATTTGCTTCAGCGGTAATACCGGCACTCTTGGCACTGCCAGCGATCAATTGAGCGGTATCGACCATGGCTCACTCATCGTTTGCGATCATAATCAATCCACCTCGGGAACCGGCACTGCCGGCTGTTCACTCAATTACTCCGGTGGTGGCCAGGGCACAGCCCGCCCGGTAATGCGCTTCAAACAAACGCCGCCTGCATCCAAGATAGCTACGGTATTGGGCAACAACCATACCTGGAGCGTAACATCGGGAACAACAGTGAACTTCTGGAATACCTCTGATACCAGCCTTGTGGCTACAGTAGCTAACCCTACTGCCGACCTGGGCTGCACAAGTGCTGCGCTTACAGGTGCAGGCACAGGCTTTACTCCTGCGGCGTTCACTACAGGCACCAACAGGTCGCTGAAGGAAGTAACCATTAATCCAACTACCAATGGCGCTACTGTAACTTATGATGCTACCATGTACCTGACCACTACCGAGCTGGCAGGTGCTACACCATCAACCCTGTTCATGGTAAAAACAGAACAACCTACCGATGCTACTATTAACGCCTCTAACAGTACGCTACTCACCCCAACACTGGTAACAGGCAGCAACTTTGTGGGCTTCAAGGGTACATTCACAGTAATGAATAACACCAGGATATTCATTACCGATGGCCCGCTGTGCACTGCACCTGCTACTACCGTTACAGCATCCGGGCCAACTACGTTCTGCTTCGGCGGCTCTGTAACACTGAGCGCCCCTATTACAACCGGCGTTACTTACCAGTGGCAGAATGGCACCACCAACATATTTGGCGCTACTAACAGCAGTTATACAACCGGTGCTGCCGGCAACTACAGGGTCATCGTTACCCAGGGCAGCTGCGCAGGCACGTCGACCGCTACAACAGTTACTGTAAATACTGTGAACGCGGGTACCATAACCACAACCAGCGGCACTGCGGTATGCGTGGGTCAAACAACCGTCTTTACCGATGCAGCTGGCAGTGGTACATGGAGCAGCAACAATACTGCTGTTGCTACAGTAGATGCGGCAGGTAATGTTTATGGTGTAAGCAGTGGCACAACCACTATTTCTTACACGGTTAGCAACGGCTGCGGTACAGCCTATGCTACCCAGGCAGTAACGGTAAATGCCAACCCAACTGTTTTACCCATAACCGGTATGGTAGCTTTTTGTGAAGGAGCCACCACCATATTCTCCGCCCTCCCCCTTGGCGGCACATGGAGCAGCGCCAACCCGGCCACTGCAACAGTTGATGCGTCGGGCAATGTGGGCGGCGGCACAGCCGGCACAACAACCATCAGCTACTCTGTAACCAATGTAGCAGGTTGTACCACTTATGTTACTACTCCTGTAACGGTAAATGCCACACCGGCAGCTACCATTACCCCATCAGGTGCAACAACCTTCTGCCCTACCGGCAGTGTTACGCTAAGTGCGCCTACGGGCACAGGACTCAGCTACCAATGGTATTCAAATGGCAGCATCATAACCGGTGCTACCAACAGCAGCTATTCTACCAACCTGGGCGCCGATTACACGGTGCTGGTATCTAACGGCAACTGTTCTGCTACTTCAGCAACAACAACAGTTACTATAGATCTGAGTGCAACAGTAGTCCCGGCGGTGAGCATAGCTGCCACACCGGGCCTGGTGCTTTGTTCGGTACCAACAACTATTACATTTGGCGCTACACCAACCAATGGCGGTACCACTCCAACCTATACATGGTATGTGAATGGCACCAGCATGGGCACCGGCAACAGCTTCAGCTATGTACCTGCTACCGGCGACCAGGTGCAGTGCGTGCTGAACAGTAATGCCATCTGCCGCCTACACGATACAGGCTCTTCAACTGTTACTGTGAACATTGCGCCACCATCGCACCCTACAGTAGCTATCAATGCCATCCCTAACGACACACTGTGTGCAGGTGTTATGGCCACATTTGCCGCTATACCTTCGTTTGGCGGTTCTGCTCCATCTTATATCTGGAACAAGAACGGTGTGAACGTAGCTACAGGCCCTGCCTATAACTACATACCTGCCAATGGCGATATACTGAAGGTATTCATGACCAGCAACTACAGCTGCCGCAGCCAGGACACTGCAATTGGCGGACCAATGACGCTTACTGTACTTACCAGCCTGCCTAACACGGTAACAGTAACATCAGATCACGCTACTATACCACACACAGGCTCTGTAACATTTACCGCCACAGCACCTAACGGAGGCTCATCTCCCACTTACCAGTGGTATGTGAACGGAACGCCTGTAAGTGGCGCTACCAATGCTACTTACTCATCATCTACCCTCGGCGAAGGTGATGTGGTAACCTGTGGTGTACTGAGCAGCGAAATGTGCGCTGCTCCGTCTTATGCTTACAGCGCAGGTATGGTGATGCACTGGACCGCTGGTGTTACCAACATAACAGCGGGCAACCAGCTGATACTGGTACCTAACCCTAACAATGGCACATTCACCATAAAGGGCACACTGGTAACTAACGATGAGACCATCACTATACAAGTGACCAACATGCTGGGCCAGGAAGTATTCCTGACCAATGCCTTGGTAAACAACAACACCATCGACCGCACGATATCGCTGCAACAGTCGCTGGCATCGGGTGCATACCTGGTGAATGTGACCACCGGCACCGGCAAGCAGGTATTCCACATGGTGGTGAACAAGTAAGTTTCTCGATCAGTTTTTATAGAGCGCCCCGGCCATTGTGCCGGGGCGTTTTTTTGATACGTTACTTCTGCGTCACAATAACGGTCGGGATTTTAAAATGGTAGAATGCTGATATTTCCCGTTATTCTTAAATAAGTTGCACTATTTGTCCGGTCCTGGGCAGGTCGTTCGTTATTGTAGCAAATCAATTAATTTTCAATCACAATTAAAAAACAGAAAGATGAAAGAATTCATGTTAGCATTCAGGCATGCAGTAGAATCTACGCCTACAGAAGAACAAATAGCAGGAATGATGAAAGATTGGGACAATTGGATAGGCGGTATAGCTGCCCAGGGAAAGTTAGCGCCGGGAGGCAAGCGTCTTGCCCAGGGCGGTAAAGTACTAAGTACGAGCGGCATTATAACAGACGGTCCTTATGTGGAACTTAAGGAACAACTGAGTGGCTTTATTATGGTTACTGCGTCCGGCATGGACGAAGCAGTTACACTGGCTCACGGCTGCCCTATCCTTATGGTTGGCGGCAACGTAGAAATCAGGCAGATAGCCTGATAATTACCATGGATCATACACAGCTGATCACACAGCTATATCGCTCAGAGTTTGCTAAAATGGTGGCCGTAACGGGCCGCCTTTTAGGCTTGCAACATATAGATGTAGCAGAAGACATCGTTAGCGATACATTTCTCATCGCTGCTGAGAAATGGTCAGATAATAGTGTTCCGCCTAATCCGGAGGCATGGCTATATACTGTGGCCCGCAACAAAACTCAAGACTTCCTGCGCAGGCACAATGTATTTACCGGTAAAATAGCGCCCGCGCTAAAAACGGAAAATACAGCAATAACGGACGAAGACCCATTTACCGACCATGCCATCCGCGACAGCCAGCTGCGCATGCTATTTGCTGTATGCCACCCGGCAATTGCTGTAGAGGCGCAAATAGCATTGGCTTTGCGCATATTGTGCGGCCTGACCGTTGATGAAATAGCTGTAGCCTTTTTTACCAATAAGGAAACCATCACCAAACGCCTGTACCGGGCCAAAGCAAAGCTGAATGAGACCGGCTTGTCGCTGGAAATGCCATCGGATAGAACATTACCGGAGCGAATGGAGGGGGTATTGCACATTATATATCTGCTGTTCAACGAAGGGTATCGCTCTTCGGCCGGCGACTCTGTGCTGCGCAAAGACCTGTGCCTGGAGGCCTTACGGCTGGGTATATTGCTGACGAAATATCCTGCCACCGACCTTCCCGCTACGAACGCTTTGATTGCCTTGATGTGTTTCCATGCGTCGCGCTTTGATGCGCGCGACGATACAGCCTTGTATGATGATCAGGATGAAACCTTGTGGGATAGTGAACTGATAAAACTTGGCACTTACTACCTGCATCTGTCTGCAAAAGGTGACAAGATCACACGATATCACCTGGAAGCCGCCATCGCCCGCTGGCACTGCACACGTGAAGACAGCCATGAAAAATGGGATGGAATACTACAACTCTATAACCAGCTATTACAGATCAATTATTCTCCCCGGATAGCGTTGAACCGAACGTATGCCTACTATAAAGTTTATGGCAATGATGCTGCACTGGCCGAGGCTTTAAAACTAAAGATGGAGTCCGATCATTTTTATCATGCATTGCTTGGTGAACTGTATAAAACCGTAAATAAAGCCAGGTCGAAGGAACATTTTCAACAGGCATTGGCACTGGCTCGAAGCGAAGCCGACCGGAAAATCATACTCATTAAATTACAAAACCTCTGACATTTGCCAGAGGTTTTGAACAGCATATTATAAGAGTCATTTTTACATGTGCAGTACAAACAGATCGGGCATTACACCTATCAGTATCACTATTGCTGCGGTAGCTATCAACAGTATCTTGTCGGTAGATGTTACTTCAGAGCTCAGTTCTGCTTCGCCCTGCTTGAAGTACATGGCAGCTATTACGCGGAAGTAGTAATAAACGCTTATTGCAGCCATCAGCAGTGCGAAGATCACCAGCCACATCAGGTTGCCCTGCTGCATTACCGCCAGCAGTACATAATACTTAGCCATAAAGCCACCGGTAAGCGGTATACCCGCCAGCGAGAACAGGAATATGGTGGTAACAAATGCCAGCACAGGGTGCTTCTTAGCCAGGCCATTGAAGCCATCATAAGTGTAGTCCTTCATTTTTACCAGCACGGCAAACACGCCGATAGTAGCCACGCTATATGCCACACCGTACAGGATGATGGCATTCCATGCGATGCTTGAATTAACTGCCGCTACAGCAAACAGCATAAAGCCGGCCTGTGCTATTGATGAGTAAGCGAGCATGCGCTTTACGCTCTGCTGGAACACTGCGGTAACATTACCTACCAACAATGTGGCCGCAGTAACTACCGCTATCAGCATCAACCAATGGCTGCTGATATTACCGAATGATATGTGGAACAAACGTAGGAACGCAAAGAATACACCGGCTTTTACAATAGTTGCCATGAACGCTGTGAACGGAGTTGGTGTACCATCATATACATCGGGCGTCCACATGTGCATTGGTGCTGCAGATACTTTAAAGCCGAGAGCTATGATGATGAACACCACACCGGCTATGGCCAGCGGGCTCAGCGTTTCGCTGTGCAGCATAGGTATCATCTCGGCCACATTGAAGGTGCGGGCTGCACCATACAGCAAGGTGATACCCATCAGCATGATACCGGTAGAGAATGCACCCATCAGGAAGTATTTCAGCGATGCTTCGCTGCTCTTCAGGTTGCGCTTATCGCTGCCGGCGAGTATGTACTGAGGTATAGACATGATCTCGATGCCGATGAACAGCATGAGCAATGAGTTGTAAGAAGTAAGCAGGTAAAGACCGCAAAGGATGAAGAAGATCAGTGCAAAGTATTCGGCCACGTGTGTGCCTACCTTCTTGAATTCCTTACCTATCAGCAGTATGTACAGTGCGGTACAGGCCGTCATCATGGTGCCAAACCACATAGACAATTTGTCTATCCGCAGCATGTTATTGAACAGCACCTGCGGAAACTGGCCATTGGTGGTGTCTGCCACGCCCAGCAGGCCCAGTGTAGCGCTACGCAGGCCCGGACCAGTAGCGTCGTTCAACTCCAGGATATTAATACCCAGCAGCGCCAGGATAAGCACGGCTGCTATAGATGTTACAGTTTTCTTATCGCTCACAAATAAACCTGTGAACATCATGATAATTCCAAAAACCGTAGTAGCAATAATTGCAGTCATAATTTTATTTCAACACCTGCATTGGCAGGCCGGTTCAACATTCTTATTCTCACCCTTACGGGGCATTATTTCATTTTATTACCTCGCCATTACCTGTGCCACACCTGCGGTCAGGTCGAGCAAAGGCTTTGGATACACACCCAGGAAGATGATCAGCGAAATGATCACTGCCAGGCCCAGGTATTCATTAATGCTCAGGTCAGCAGCTATCACCATTGGTGTCTTCTCGCCATAAGCGGTCTTCTGTATCATGTTCAGTGTATACACAGCACCCAATATGATACCGAGTCCGGCCAGTACAGTGATCACGGTATGGTTAGATATCATACCCTGGAACAGGCCATTGAACATCATGAACTCGCCGATAAAACCATTGGTAAGCGGCAGGGCTACGTTGCCCAGCGCTATGATCACCAGCGCAATAGCCATCTGCGGAGCCGAGCTGGCCATGCCGCCCAGCTTCGTCATATCGCGGGTACCCCAGCGGTGCTCTATCATGCTTACGATCAACCACATACCGGTAATGTTGATACCATGGTTGAACATCTGTACAATAAGACCATGCATGCCTACACTGTTGTGTACAAATGCAGCAGCACACATAAGGCCCATATGCGCTATTGATGAGTAAGCGATCAGACGCTTGATATCTGTCTGTACAATTGCCAGGCAAGAAGCGTACACTATGCCTATCACACACAATACCACTACAGTATCCGTCCAATAGGTAACACCCATTGGTACTACCGGCATCAGCCAACGCAGCACTGCAAACAGACCCATCTTCACCATCAGTGCGCTCAGCACAATGGTAACCGGCGTAGGCGACTGCTCGTAAGCGTCTGGCTGCCAGGTATGGAATGGGAATATCGGCATCTTGATAGCGAAGGCAATAAATATGAGCCAGAACAACCACTGTTGCTGATCGGCAGGTAAAGAGCTACCTGCATGAACGATGTCGGCCCATGCATAGCTGCCGGTGCCCGGCGTCTTCAGGTACAGGAATATCAGGCCGCTCAGCATCATCAGGCTGCCTACAAATGTGTACACAAAGAATTTGAAAGTAACGGCAATTCGCCTTTCGCCACCCCATATAGAGCACAGGAAGTAAACAGGTATCAGCGCCAGTTCCCAGAATACGTAGAACAGTAAAGCATCAGATGCCAGGAACACGCCCATCAAGCCGGCCTGCGCCAACAGCATCAGTCCGTAAAACGACCCGGCATTCTCGGTCTCCTTGTTGATCTGTGCGATCATCACTACCATCATTACAATGGCGGTCAGCAGGCACAACATGCTGCTCATGCCATCGCCCAGCAGGCTGAAGCGGGCACCCAATGCAGGTATCCATGCAGCGTCGAAGGTGATGGCCGCAGAGAAGTTGGCTCCGCTGACGCAGGAGGCAACAACCAGGGTAGCCATAGTGCTTATCAGCGCCAGCATCTTTGCCCCTTCCCCTTTGATAGCGAAGGATAGCGCACCTGTTAGCAATGGAATGAGAATAAGAAGTACTAAAATCATAACTATTCTTATAAGTCAAAAGTCAAAAGTTAAAACCAAAAAGTTCTCCCTTCTTACCTGTTTATTAATGTATCCAGAAAAAACTGAGCGTAAACAACGCCACCATGCCCAGCACCATCACGAAAATATAGAAACCTACCTGGCCGGTCTGCAGCATACGCAGGCGGTCGCCACCCCACTTCACTGTCTTGCCTACACCATTCACCGCGCCGTCTATACCCAAGCGCTCAGCAAAACGATCGAGCAGGTTTGACAATGCTTCAATTGGTTTTACAATGGCCGCATCATAGAGCTCGTCAATATACCATTTGTTTTCCAGCGCTTTGTTGAGACCGGTGCTTTCAGAGAAGGTTGGTTTGCCAAACTTCACCCAGGCAAATACTGCCATGGCCAAAGAGGCAATAGTAGAAATAGCCATCAGCATGATCTCCGTATTAGCGGCTATCTCACCGTGAGCCAGGTTCTTTACAACAGGCGCCAGGTATTCGTTGAATACCATTTCTTTGTGCGTGAACACTTCCGGCAGACCAACATAGCCACCTACAATTGAGAGGATGGCGAGGATGATGAGTGGCAATGTCATGGCTACCGGGCTTTCGTGCAGGTGATGTTCCTGCTCATGGGTGCCACGGAATGAACCACGGAAAGTAAGTGCATACAGGCGGAACATATAGAATGCGGTCATCATAGCGGCCAGCACACCCAGTCCGTAAAGAATAGGGCTGTTGCTAAATGCAGCGGTCAGTATCGCATCTTTAGAAAAGAAGCCGGAGAACATTGGCACACCTGCAATGGCCAGGCAGCCAATAAGGAACGTAGCCGAAGTGATCTTCATGTACTTGCCCAGGCCACCCATTTTGCGGATGTCCTGCTCGCCGCCCATGGCGTGTATCACGCTACCCGAACCAAGGAACATGAGCGCTTTGAAAAACGCGTGTGTCATTACGTGGAACACGGCGATTGTATATGCACCGGAGCCCAGCGCCAGGAACATAAAGCCCAGCTGACTAACGGTAGAATATGCAAGTACTTTCTTGATATCGTATTGGCGGATAGCAATAGTAGCAGCCAGCAGCGCTGTTGCCAGGCCGATAACGGCAACAATATGCAGCGTCATTGGCGCCAGGGCATACAATGCACCGCTGCGGGCTATCATATAGATACCGGCAGTAACCATGGTAGCGGCGTGGATAAGCGCAGACACAGGTGTCGGACCCGCCATCGCATCAGGCAGCCAGGTATACAGTGGTATCTGTGCACTCTTACCGGTAGCACCGATGAAGAAGCAGATAGTGATCCAGGTATAAGTTGACGAAGGTATCGCCGGGTTACTGCCCAACATGCTGAAGAACTCTTTATAAGAAAGTGTACCGAAGTTATAAAGCACCAGCAGCATACCTACCAGGAAGCCGAGGTCGCCGATACGGTTCATTACAAATGCCTTTTTAGCAGCATTGGTATATTCCCTTTTCTTGAACCAGAAACCGATGAGCAGGTAAGAACAAAGACCTACGCCCTCCCATCCTATGAACATCACCAGGTAGTTAGCACCCAGTATCAGCAGCAGCATAGAGAATACGAAAAGGTTCAGGTAAGCGAAATATTTCACCATACCCTCATCGTCGTGCATATATGCGGTAGAGTACACATGTATCAGGAAGCCGATACCTGTGATGATGAGTAGAAACAAGGCAGACAGCTGATCGACCTGGAAGGCCAGGGGTATCTGCAGCTTGCCCGAGCTGATGAAGTCGAACAGGGTAACGATCACCGGCTGTGTGGCAGTCTTGGCTTCAAAAAAGATAGCCAGCGACACGCAGAACGATGCCAGTATGGTACCACTGCCTATGATACCGGCAAGTGTTTTAGGCATCTTGTTCCACAGCAGGCCATTGATGAGGAAACCCACCAGCGGGAAAAGAGGTACTAAGTAAACGAGTTGAGAAAAATTTCCCATTTTTTATTTTTAAGTATTTCTATTAGTGTTTCAGCCTGTTCAATATATTAATATCTACGGAGTGCACCTTTCTGTACATCATCACAATCACGGCAAGCCCCACAGCCACCTCGGCCGCTGCTACCACCATGATAAAGAATACAAATAACTGTGCATCTGCATCGCCATACAATTTGGAGAAGGCAACCAGCAACAGGTTTACGGCATTGAGCATCAACTCTATGCACATAAAAATGATAATTGCATTACGCCGCATCAGCGTTCCCATAATGCCTATGGAAAACAATAGCAGGCTTAAAAAAAGGTAATGCGTGGATGTAACCGGCATATATTATTAATTAACTCTGAAAAACTAGTTCTGAATTATTTCAGCTTTTTCACCCGCAGCCAGCGGTTCTTTCCTGCCTATCACCACAGCACCTATCATTGCACTCAGGAAGAGTACACTACTTATCTCGAACGGTAAAACGTATTTGTTGAACAGCACCTTACCCAGGTTGCTGATCAGACCTATATGTGTAGACTTAGGATCTATCGCCTCGGCACGGGCTGTGGTCAATCCCATCAGTATCACCAGGAACAGGATACCGCCGGATATGACGCCGGCCAATTGTATCATCATGCCCTTTTGGGGCTCTACGTCCGCGTTCAGGTTCATCAGCATGATCACGAAGAGGAAGAGTACCATTATGGCCCCTGCATAAACAATGATATTAACTATGGCCAGGAACTGGGCATTCATTAATATATAATGACCCGAAATTGCAAAGAAGGTCATTATCAGGAACATTACGCTGTTCACAGGGTTGCGGCTAAGGATAACACCCAGCGCACAGCCAACAGCCATTGCAGATAACAACCAAAATAAAATACTGTATATATCCATTGTTTATCTGTTCTATCCTTTATTGTTTGGGTTTGGAATAAGCAGATCCTCTTTTTTATATATGAAGCTCTTTCTTGTATAGTTGGCCGGCATTACTGTTTCTGAAAGGTAAACAGCGTCTTTAGGACAAGCTTCCTCGCAGTAACCGCAGAAAATGCAACGCAGCATATTGATCTCGTACTTAGCCGCATATTTTTCTTCCCTGTACATGTGCTCTTCGCCGGGCTTGCGCTCAGCAGCTTCCATGGTAATGGCTTCCGCAGGGCACGCCAGGGCACACAGGCCGCAAGCAGTACAGCGCTCGCGACCTTCCTCATCCCTGTTCAGGATGTGCAGCCCACGAAATACCGGGCTGAACGGACGCTTTTCTTCCGGATAGCTTACGGTAGCCTTTTTCTTAAATATATGACCAACAGTTATGGTCAACCCCTTAAGTATGGAGGGCAGGTAAGCGCGTTCCGATATTGTCATCGGGCTGCGGTTCACCTGTATCGACCTGTTAGTTAACTTTTCCATTGTTCTCTTTTCCTATTGTTACTTTTTCCTTCAGGGCAGTTTTCTGCTCTCCGGGTTTACCCATCATGAACAACACTACAGCACCAGTTATCACCATATTCACTAATGCCAAAGGTATCAGGTTCCTCCAGCCCAGGTTCATCAACTGGTCGTAGCGGAAACGTGGCAGTGTCCAGCGAACGAACATGAAGAACAGGATCATGGCTACTATCTTGGTCATCAAGGCACCTACACATATCACGGCAAATAAGCCGCCTGGCACCGCCGCCTGCACCTGGTCCATCCACGGGAAGTTATACCCGCCGAAGAACAGTGTACTGATAATAGCCGAACTCACGAACATATTGATATATTCCGCAAACAGGTAGAAGCCCAGCTTCATAGAAGAATACTCCTGGTGGTAACCCATGTTCAGTTCGCTCTCACACTCCGGCAGGTCAAAAGGTGCACGGTTCAGTTCTGCAAAAGAGCAAGTAAGGAATATGATAAATCCTAATGGCTGCTTGAAGAAATTCCATGAGAAATAACCATCGTGCCAGAAACCATGCTGCTGCTGCACAATGTCACGCAAGCTCAGAGAGTTGGTCATCATCAGCAGCGCGATAAGGCTGATACCCATAGCCAACTCGTAAGAGATAGCCTGGGATGCGGCACGAATGCTACTTAATAATGAGAATTTGTTATTTGAGGCCCAGCCACCCAACATCACACCATATACACCAAGGCTCACCACACCAAACACAAAGAGGATACCAATATTGATATCAGCTACCTGCAACGATACAGTGCGACCCGCAACAGTAAAATCTGGTCCCCAAGGCATTACAGCACTGGTCATAGTTGCTGTAAGCATAGCCAGGCACGGGCCGAGTATGAAGATGAAGCGTGTAGAACGGTCAGGGATGATCTCTTCTTTAAAGAAAAGCTTCAAACCATCGGCCAGGGGCTGCAATAAACCGAACGGACCCGCGCGGTTGGGGCCTAAACGATCCTGCATGATGGCAGCAACTTTACGCTCTGCCCATGTAGCATACATAGCTACGCCCAGCGATCCCATCAGTATCACTGAAATGAGGATGACCTTCTCTATTATAAAAGCTGCGTCAATATCAAATAACAGCATAAGTGGCGCAAATGTAATTTAGTTAGTTAAAAATTTGTTGTTTCGGGGCAATTTTATTGTGCCTGTTGGCCAATCTGTCCCGCTACAAATATTACTTATTTCCCTTAAAATCATCAGAATGAGCCGGACCCGGTATGCGAGACAGCTCTATCTCCGGTTTGTTCACGTCGCTCACATCGTGAATATTCATCAGGAACTTGGGCTCCTTGCCAATTACCTTGTCGATAACGACCGGTGTTGGCTTGGTACCTACATAGTGTCCCTGCGATATTACGCTGCTGCGTTTGATCTTTGAAGGTCCTTCTATCACCCAGTCTTTTGCATTCTTACGCTCAAAACGGCATTCGTTACAGATCCATTCTTCCACTTCATTCCATTCGTTCTTGCGGGCAGTTACGCGATATACTTCGTCGCCACGCATCCACAGGCGAGCCTTGCCGCTGCACTTGGTGCAAGAGCAGTGCGCATCTACCGGCTTGGTGAACCATACCCTGTTTTTAAAGCGGAAGGTCTTATCGGTAAGTGCACCCACAGGGCACACATCTATAATATTACCTATAAATTCGTTATCGAGCGATTTGCCCAGCAGCGTGCTGATCTCAGCGTGGTCGCCACGCTCCAGAACACCGTGTTCGCGTTTCTGCGTCAGCTGCTCGGCAGTAAACACACAACGGTAGCAAAGTATGCAACGCGTCATATGCAACTGGATGTTCGGGCCCAGGTCTTCTTTTTCAAACGTACGGCGCGGGAAGTCGTAGCGGGTCTGCTCGGTACCGTGCTCGTAGCTAAGGTTCTGCAGATCGCACTCACCGGCCTGGTCGCACACAGGGCAATCGAGCGGGTGGTTGAGCAGCAGGAACTCCACGATACCCTTACGGGCATCCAGTACTTTATCAGAAGTGATGTTCTTCACTTCCATACCATCCATAACGGTAGTACGGCAGCTAGGCACCAGCTTAGGCATAGGGCGCGGGTCTTTTTCAGAACCCTTGCTTACCTCTACCAGGCAGGTACGGCACTTACCACCACTTGCCGGCAACTTGCTGTAATAGCACATAGCCGGAGGGGTAACATCGCCACCGATAGAACGCGCAGCATTGAGTATGGTGGTACCCGGCGCTACTTCTACCGTTATATTATCTATCGTTACTTTAAACTTTGGTGTTGCTTCTGACATTTGTCAAACTCTTTAATACTATTCTTTAATTAAGCACCTGCAGGCACATGTATCGGATCAGCATAGTGCGCCAGACCGAAGTTGCGACGCTGTGATTCTTCCGGATTCTTGATATGCCACTCGAACTCATCGCGGAAATGGCGGATGGCGGCAGCTACAGGCCATGCAGCAGCATCGCCCAGCGGACAGATAGTATTACCCTCTATCCTACGCTGGATATCCCACAGCAGGTCTATATCGCTCATCTTACCCTTTCCGTATTCAATATTCTTCAATACCTTATACATCCAGCCGGTACCCTCGCGGCACGGGCTGCACTGTCCGCAACTTTCGTGCGTGTAGAAACGGGCCAGTGTCATGGTGTGGCGCACTACACACTGGTCTTCGTCCAGAACAATGAATCCGCCGGAGCCCATCATTGTGCCGGTAGCAAAACCACCGTCAGACAGGCTTTCGTAGTTCATCATGCGGGTCTCGCCCTTAGCTGTTTTCAGCAGCAGGTTGGCCGGCACAATAGGTACTGACGATCCGCCCGGTATACACGCCTTTAGTTTTTTGCCGTTGGCCATACCTCCGCAATATTCTTCGCTGTAGATGAATTCCTCTACAGATATGGTCATGTCTATTTCGTAAACACCAGGTTTCTTTACGTTGCCGCAAACAGAAAGCAGTTTGGTACCGGTAGAGCGGCCTACACCTATTTTGGCATACTCTTCTCCACCTATATTGATGATCGGCACTACTGCTGCCAGCGTTTCTACGTTGTTCACCACTGTAGGGCGCATCCACAAACCTTGTATGGCCGGGAATGGCGGCTTCATACGTGGGTTACCACGCTTACCTTCCAGTGATTCTATGAGGGCCGTTTCTTCGCCGCAAATGTAGGCACCACCGCCGCGCTGCACATATATCTCACAATCGAAACCGGTACCCTGTATGTTCTTACCCAGCCAGCCATTGTTCTTAGCTTCCTGTATAGCCTGCTCCAGGATATCCGGGATCCAGGCATATTCGCCACGGATATATATATAAGTAGCGTTACTACCGAGAGCAAAGCTGCTGATGAGCAACCCTTCTATAAGGATGTGCGGATGAAACTCCATCAGGTAGCGATCTTTGAACGTACCTGGCTCCGATTCGTCGGCATTGCACACCAGGTGGCGCGGCACACCTTCTGGTTTGGCCAGGAAGCTCCACTTCATGCCCGTAGGGAAGCCTGCACCCCCACGACCGCGGAGACCACTTTTCTTCACTTCCTCAACGATCTCATCCGGAGTCATTTTCAGTGCTTTCTCGGCTGCACGGTAACCACCGTTCTTGCGGTAGGTCTCGTAATACCTGATGCCTTCTATGTGGTCGTTCTCTAATAAAAGTTTTACACCCATCTTTATAAAAAATCAAAACCCAAAATCCAAGATCCAAAAACCAATTTTCGTGTGCTCGTCTTTTGACTCTTATTAATATTCTTTTTCTTTTAAATTTTTACACTCTGCCTGGCTATCAAGTGCCAACTAAAATGCCGTTTCTGCCATACCTGCAATATCTTCAATTTCACATGCACCGGTGTTCCACTTACTGTCACATCTACATCCGCATTCATCCTCACTACTGCTACCTTACGGCGCACTTTTATCTCTTTATCCGTTGCACTGATCTGTTTATAGGTGATCTTACCATTGAACAGATCGTCTATCACATCTCTTTTCGTTTGTATCCACCCGTTCGAATGACCGTAGGTGATCTCATCTCCCAACAATCCTTTCAAACGTAAAGAGTCCTTCGCCAGCAATGCTCTATCCAATTCCACAACCGCCGAATCTATGGAGACCATATGTGGTGGCTGGGCCATTATAGTATTGCCAACAAGGAGCATTACGATCAGCAAGAGGTACTTCATCTGCTTAACTCTTATCAATGATCAACATAAAATCCTCCATGGGGTCGAAGTAGAAATCGGCCCAGCCTGTTTTGTGGCTGTCTCTTTCTTTTTCGTTCGGAAAACCGCTGTGTGTCAACAACAACTGTGTTCCTGCCGCATGGGGCTTCAATAAAAAATGAACTTCACTTGGCGGTGTTCCGTCTTCCCAGTCGCCCGGCAGCCACGTAACCACCAATTCATTATCTGTCGCTTTCAGCACCTGGCCGGTTACCCAGCCATCAAACATCCCGAATTTTCCACCTTCTTTTTGTTCAGCAATGCCTTCTTCCCCGCTCCACTTTCTTATCAGCACCGGATCTGTCAGTAACTGCATTACTCTTGCAGGCTTTCCGGACAGTAAGTATTCCAGTTTCAGGTCTATAGACATAGTTTAGTTTTTTGCTGCTGCGCGCAGCTCGTCTATCAGTGCATCTACCTTCTCGCGGGTAAGGTGCTCGCGGAAGTGTTTGCCCAGCTGCATCATAGGCGCATAACCACATGCACCCAGGCACTCAGCAGGCTTCAGCGTGAACAAGCCATCCGCAGTGGTTTCCCCTGCGTTGATGTTCAGCTTTTCCTTGATGTAATCAATGATATCATCGCTGCCCCTCAGCATGCACGGGCCTGTCTGGCAAACCTCCAGTACATACTTACCTACTGGCTTCATGTTGAACATGGTGTAAAAGGTAGCCACCTCATACACTTCAATAGGTTTTATCTGCAGCAACTCTGCCACATAGTCCATTACCGGAACATCCAGCCATCCGCCAAAATCTTCCTGGGCCATGTGCAGTAAAGGTATGAGCGCACTTTTCTGCTTTCCTTCCGGATAGCGGGCTATAACCTCATGTACCTTTTTTAACCTCTCTTCTGAAAACTTAATCATTCAATATGCTGATTAGCTGATCAGCTGTAAGGCTGACCATTGTAATATATCTAATATTAGCCGTCTAACTCTCCGGCTATTACATTCAAACTACTCAAAGTAATTACCGCATCACTCAGCAAACCACCGGAAACTATCTCCGGGTATGCCTGGTAGTAGATGAAGCATGGGCGGCGGAAGTGCAACCTGTAAGGGGTGCGGCCACCATCGCTGATGAGGTAAAAGCCTAGCTCACCGTTGCCACCTTCTACAGAGTGATATACCTCACCTACAGGTGCGTCTATCTCGCCCATTATTATCTTGAAGTGATAAATGAGGGCTTCCATTTTCGTATACACATCGGGCTTGGCCGGTAAATGGAAATGATCTGCTTCCAGGGCATAATAAACATTCTTCTGCTCCGGGAACTCGGCATCCATCTTCCTTATCTTAGCCAGGGCTTGTTTCACCAGGCTCAGGCTTTCCCATATCTCTGCGTTGCGCACCAGGTAACGATCATAAACATCGCCCGTGGTACCAACAGGTACTTTAAAATCAAATTCTTCGTAAGAGCAATATGGCTGTGCTACACGTACGTCGTAGTCAACACCGGCAGCACGCAGGTTTGGCCCGGTGAAGCCATAATTGAGCGCACGCTCTGCATTTATAGGACCTGCACCGATACAACGATCCATGAAGATGCGGTTGCGATCGAGCAGTGACTGGAATTCCTCCATCACCTTAGGGAAGGTTGCTATAAAGTCATCGAGCTTGGCAAATGCAGTATCGGTGAAATTACGTTCAAAGCCACCTACACGACCCATATTGGTAGTAAGTCGGGAGCCACAAATCTCTTCAAATATCTCGTATATCTTTTCGCGATACTGGAACACATATGTAAAGCCGGTCAGCGCACCGGTATCTACCGCTACAACAGAGTTACACACCAGGTGGTCTGCTATCCTCGACAGTTCCATAACTACGATACGCATGTAGTCTACCCGCTTAGGCGTTTGAATGCCCAGGAGTTTTTCTACCGTCATATGCCAGCCCATATTATTAATAGGGGCCGAACAATAGTTAAGGCGATCGGTAAGTGTAGTGATCTGGTAATATGGCCTGCGCTCCGCAATTTTCTCGAAAGCGCGGTGGATGTACCCAACAGTTGGCACTGTTTCCATCACGCGCTCGCCGTCGATCTCCATGATATTCTGGAAAACGCCGTGCGTAGCCGGGTGGGTAGGCCCGAGGTTAAGCGTGGTGGTCTGCTTCTGAAGTGACTCTTCAGAAAGCTTTATATGATGTTGTCCTGTTGTTGTCAGTTGTTCAGACATTTTCTTAACTGTTTAATTGACCAATGTTTTGTGCAGAAACTATCCCCTGCCAAACATCTCATCATCTTTATCCCTTCTTGTAGGGTCTTCCATCTCATACTCCTTACGCATAGGGAAATGTTCCATTTCGTCTACATTCATAATGCGGATAAGATTAGGATGACCTATGAAGTTGACACCAAAAAAGTCGTATGCTTCTCTTTCCATCCAGTTGGCAGTAGAGAAGAGTTTAGATGCAGTATACACATCAGGCTTTTCGGACGGCACATATACCTTAAGACGCAGGCGGATATTATCCTGCATGTTATGCAACAGGTATACTACACACAGCTCTTCCCCTGCACGTTCAGGATAATGAACAGCAGTAAGATCGGTCATGAAGCGGAACCTGAGGGTCTCATCATCATACAGATGCTGCATTATCTTCAGGTTCATTTCGGCCGGGGCAGTTACGGTAAGCAATCCATACGGAGTATCCCACGTAAGCTGCTCTCCAAACTTTTCGGTAAGCTTTTGTTGTATTATTTCGTTGGTCAAAGCCATATTGTGATCTAAATTAAAAGTCAAAAGTTAAACCTAAAAGTGCCCCCACTCGGGCCTTTAATGGTTGTAACCCGGAACTATTGTATGCCATAGCTTTCCATCAGCTCTTTATAATGATCGCTGTTGCGGCGGCGCAGGCTCTCGTTCTTTACTATATCCTGCAGCCTCAGAATACCATCCAGTATGCCTTCCGGCCTTGGCGGGCAACCCGGCACATAAACATCTACAGGTATCACCTGGTCTATGCCCTGCAGTACAGAATAAGAATCGAATATACCTCCGCTGGAAGCGCACGCGCCAATAGCTATCACCCAACGCGGCTCTGCCATCTGCAGATAAACCTGGCGCAGGATAGGCCCCATTTTCTTAGAAATAGTACCCGCCACAAGTAACATATCGCACTGGCGCGGAGTGAAGCCCATACGCTCTGAACCAAAACGTGCCAGGTCGTAGTTAGAACCCATTGTAGCCATGAACTCGATACCGCAGCACGATGTTGCGAAAGGCAACGGCCACAGGGAGTTTGCCCTGGCCAGGCCAACTACTTTATCGAACGATGTTGCATGGAAACCTTCGCCGGAGTACCCTTCTGGTATCTCCACCATTTTCACGTTTGTATTATACTGAACCGGACGACCCATTTCAAAAAAATTAAAAATTAAAATTAAAAACTAAAACCCGCTACTCTTCTTCACTTACCCATTAGCCCTAGTCTTCCCAATCTAATGCCCCTTTCTTTACTATATATATGAACCCGCACAGGAAAAATGCTACAAACAAGATCACTTCTCTGAAGCCATCCCAACCCAGGAAACGGAAATTGACCGCATACGGGTAAAAGAAGATAACCTCCACATCGAACAGAACAAACAGGATAGCCACCAGGAAGTATTTGATACCCATTGGCTGACGGGCGTTGCCTACTGACGGGATACCACT
The DNA here is from genome assembly GCA_947455215.1 of Chitinophagaceae bacterium. Lineage (GTDB taxonomy): Bacteria > Bacteroidota > Bacteroidia > Chitinophagales > Chitinophagaceae > Flavipsychrobacter. The sequence goes on along the minus strand of CANGNA010000023.1, from coordinate 24,915 downwards.
TTCGAAGTTGATGAGCTTATCTCTTGTTCTTCTCTTAGGACCTAACAAATGGGTTACCGCCATCATAACGCCCACGAAACCTATTGCAATGACCAATTGCAACGCAATAGGAAAGTAATTGAACGGCGTATTCTGATCTGCTGTCAGCAATAAAAAATGCATATATCGTTTTGCTTAACCAGTATATTGAATAATAACTGACAAAGTTAGTGTTATGCAATGAAATTGCAAGCAGATGGTCGTTTAAGTACAAAAACTACCCCATTGCGACACACGTTATAACTAATTTACAATTATTGCAGTGTAGTTGAGCATAGAAACCTATATGTATTTCCATCTTGTGGAAGCAGTACTTTTAACTTTTTATGAATATTTGAGGTATTGCCATACCTTTATGACGCGTATACATTATGAAAAATATATTCCTTATAATTCTATTACTACCTCTTTTTGCCCACGGGCAGATCATCAATACAATAGCAGGCAACGGGGCCGCAGCTTATGCCGGCGATGGTGGACCAGCTACCAATGCGAGCATCTACAACCCGTCGGGGGCTGCCTACGATAATGCAGGCAATTTGTACATCGGCGACTGTGACAACCATGTGATAAGAAAGATCACCCCAGCGGGGATCATATCTACATTTGCAGGAACAGGCGTGGCCGGTTACAGTGGCGATGGTGGCCCTGCGAGTGCAGCACAACTGAACAGGCCGGTAAAACTGCACATTGATGCAGCTAATAATATCTATGTAGCCGATTTTTATAATAATCGCATCCGCAAGATCGATCCGTCGGGTATCATTACTACTATTGCAGGCAATGGCTCTTTAGGCTTTAGCGGAGATGGCGGCCCTGCTACGGCAGCTAAGCTCAATCATCCATCATGTGTGGCGTTCGATGCATCAGGAAACATGTTCATTTCTGACTATGCCAATTTCCGCATCAGGAAGGTAACACCCTCGGGAATAATAAGTACTTACGCAGGAACAGGCGCTCCTGGGTTCAGTGGAGATGGCGGGCTGGCCGCTTTTGCACAGATATATGGCGCTTTTGGTATTGCAATGGACAATACCAATAATTTATTTCTTGCTGACGCAAGCAACCACAGGGTGAGAAAGATCACGCCCGCAGGAGTGATCAATACCTTTTCCGGTAACGGTACTGCTGCTTTCGGGGGCGACGGAGGCCCTGCAGCGAGTGCCTTATTGAACAACCCGGCAGGTGTTAACTTCGATGTTGCCGGCAACCTCTACATTGCCGATCAATTCAATTACCGGATAAGGAAGGTAACAACCGGGGGCATTATCTCTACCGTTGCCGGCAATGGCATCAATGGCTTCTCCGGCGACGGCGGGCCTGCCACCAACGCTCAGCTGGCCAATACCAACGAGACCACAATAAGCCCGGCCGGCAACCTGGTGATCTGTGATGACGCTAATAACAGGGTGCGTATGGTTACCCTTGTCACTACCTGCGATAGCATTGTACTTGCCGATTCTATACATATATGTACGGGTGCAGCAGTATCACTGAATGCGCACATGTCGTCTTTTGGCATTCCCGACTATATACAATGGAGTCCGGTCACCAGCCTGTCCTCGACTACCACACTCACGCCAACACTTGCTACAGGGGCCACTTCAGGCTGGTATCACCTTACTACCAGCACCTTGCTGGGCGGCAACCTGGTGACCAACGGTGATTTTTCTGCAGGCAACACAGGCTTTAGCAGCAGCTACAGCTATGTTTCCGGGCCCGGCTCTTTGTACCCGGAAGGCGTTTACGCTATCAGCACCAACCCGCACAATGAACACCCTGGTGCCAACTCTTTTACCGATCATTCCACTGGTGCCGGAAATATGATGGCCATTAATGGGGCCTCTACTCCCATTGACGTATGGTGTCAAACGGTAAGTGTTTCGCCCAATACATACTACGATATGTCTGCGTGGTTCTCCAACTGGTCGGCAGATACTGTTGACGGGCTTCCGCAAATCGTTTTCAGTGTCAATGGCACACCGACATCATCAACACCATTCTCCTTTGTTCCTACTCCCGGTGTCTGGACGCGGTTCCACTATATATGGTACAGCGGCACCACCACCTCTGCTACTTTCTGCATACACGACCAGGTAACAGTAGCTACCGGCAACGATTTTGCGATCGATGATATAGCGCTCAGACCCGTATGCACGGCAACAGACAGTATATATGTAACTATCAATGCCGCAACCAATATATACCGGGCCAAAGACAGTACGCTTTGCAACCCTACCACCCATGCCCTTTCTGCACCTGCCGGTCATACCAACTACCTATGGAACACGGGTAGCACTACCACCTCCGTAACAGTAAGCGGCTGGGGACCATTCTGGGTAGCATCAGACAGCCTGTGCACACACTTCGTAGACACCTTCAACTACCATCCTTCTGCAGGAATAACTGTGAACCTTGGCAACGATACCACCCTTTGTGCCGGCAGCACTATGGGCGTTGGCATAACACCTGTAGCCGGCATCTCTTACCTATGGAGCACCGGCGGCACCGCTGCATCCATCAGCATTACAACACCGGGCACCTATTGGTTGCAGGCTACCAACAGCAGCGGCTGTAGCTCGTCCGATACCCTTCTTGTTGCCAACGGAACAATTACAGTGTCACTGGGCGCAGATACCGTAGGCTGTACAGGCAGCAGCATTAACCTGGCGCCTTCCGGCACTTATGTTTCGCCTATATATGTGTGGAGTACCGGTGCAACATCTGCATCTGTATCTGTTTCTGCTACCGGCGATTACTGGCTGCAGGTAACTGTAGTCGGTTGCACTGCAAGAGATACCGTACACGTGGCTTTCTTTCCTCCCCTGCATCCCGACCTGGGTAACGACACCCTTATCTGCAGACTGCGCGGCGATGTAGTATTGACTACTGCTTTGTCTGAAGGCGTCACTTCTACCTGGAGCACAGGCACCAACGGCGATACCATACATGTGGCCACATCGGGGTACTATTGGGTTGAGGTAAATAATCATGGGTGTAAAACCTCCGACTCTGTGATGATCACGATCGTCGATTCTCCTTACGCAGTACCCTATATAAAGCCAGACCTGTGTATCAACGATACAACAACACTGCGCATTTCAGACCAGTCGGGTAATATAGCGCACTATTACTGGTCGTTTGGTGGCGCTGTAGTGCTGAACACGACCGTAACAGACACTGCTGGTCCGTTTACTGTAAAATGGATAGATACCGGCACCTATGTCATCAGCCTGAGCGGCATAACGCCCGAAGGTTGCATCAGCGACACTGCGTACGACACTGTAAGAGTGCACCCATTACCAAACGCGGTGATAGCCGACAGTAATCATATATCGTGCATAGGCGACCCTGTTGCATTACAGGCAACTGTTGTTGACCCTGCTTATTCTTATACCTGGCTGCCAAGTGACTTCTTTGATGACCCATATGCTGCAACAGTAACAGGGAATATCCTCTACAGTGCTGATGTGACCCTGATAGTGACCAACAGCTACGGGTGTAAGGCCGAAGCATCCATCACCTTCATGGCCGACTCCTGCTGTATGCTGGCGCTACCTGAGGGCTTTACACCTAACGGAGATGGAAAGAACGACCTGTTCAGGCCTATCACAAAACAAAATGTAGAGATACAGGAGTTCAGGATCTTTAACCGCTGGGGCAACTGCGTTTATGATGCCAAAGGTGCCAACGCCGCCTGGGACGGCACATACAAAGGCGAAAAGCAGGACATGAACGTCTTTTATTACTATATCAAATACCTCTGCTCAGGATCTAAAAGAATGAAAAAAGGTGAAGCGACGCTGATAAGATAATGTCACGCGGCCGCAATAGCCCGATAGTGTATCTTTGCACATTATTGATTTTAATTTTATGTTTCCAGGAAAACTACTGCTGTTGGCTGCCCTGTTGCTGACAGTAACCGCCTATGCCCAGCTACCCACCACCGGCCTTGTAGCCTGGTATCCCTTTTGCGGCAATACACTTGACCGAAGCGGCAACGGGCTGAATATGACCGCAAGCGGCCCGGCACTAACAACAGACAGGTTTGGCTATGCTGCATCGGCCTATTACTTCGGGGGCAACGCCACACCCCTGACCAACACTATATACCGCACGCCACCGATGCCCGACGCAGGTGACTTTACATTTGCCACATGGCTGAATGCCGATACAGGCGGAGTGCGCATAGTGTTGGCCAACGGCGACCTGAGCACGAATGGCGTTGGGATAATGACCATGGGGCACAATGTGGCCATCTCGGTAGGTAGCGGTATATACCTGCCTACATACCTTACATACCACCAGTGGCACCACGTGGTGGTGCGCAGGTCGGGCAGCACATTCAGCATGTACCTGGACACGGTGATCATAGGTGCATTTACGGCGGCATATGTTTCTCCACCCTCCACGCAAACATTTACTGTGGGGCAGAACTATAGTACCGGGGCCGGGGCATTTGCCGGCAAAATAGATGATATTGCTGTTTATGATCATGCACTGAACGATGCGGATATACGCGAACTGTACCACTTTATTCCGGATGTGCATGCCGTACTGGGTCCCGATGCCGTAGTATGTGCGGGTTTCTCTACAACTATATCGCCTACACCACAATACCCGGGGCTCAACTACACGTGGAGTACAGGGTCTACAGATACCGCAATAACCGCTGACACCTTCGGTAACTACTGGATCTCCATCTCCCGACCATATGGTTGCTCTACCTCCGACACTATGCGATTCTCGCTGGGTTCTGTTTCTGTGAACATAGGCCGTGATACCATGGTATGTGTCGGCGATACTTTTACTATTGCCGCTACTGCTCCTGCTGGGTCTTCCTTTCTTTGGAATACCGGAGATACTACTTCATCTGTTGCCATATATACACCTGGTATTTATTCTGTAGAGATAAATAACGCGGGGTGCCCGGGCTACGATACAATGGTGTTTGGCAACAGCCCGATACCGATTGTGGCACTGGGCAACGACACCACCCTATGTTCCTGGCAGCCACTTACATTAAGCTCACCACATGTATATGTTGCTCCGGCCTATTTATGGAACACCGGCGCTACAACGGCATCCATATCGCCAACAACATCGGGCACGTATAGCCTGCGCGTGTTGCAGGATGGCTGTGCGGCTTCAGATACAGTGATGGTCCATTTCAAGCCTACCCCGGTGGTGGCACTTGGCCCCGACCGCTTTGCCTGCCAGGGAGATTCACTTGTGCTCAGCGGATCCGGACCGGCAGGTACCGGCTATCTGTGGAGCACAGGCGATACGCTAAATACCAAAACAGTAAAAACTACAGGCACGTATTGGCTTACCGCAAGCGACAGCGGTTGTGTGGCTACCGATACCATCATTTATACCGTTCGTCCGTACCCGGGCGTGCACCTGGGGCCAGATATATCTGTATGCCAAGGCATCACTGTATCGCTCAGCTCATCCGATACATATACCTCGCCCACCTATAACTGGAGCACAGGCGTACATACTGCCTCCATCAATGTAACAACATCCGGTACTTATACCCTATCTGTAACGCAGGCAGGCTGTACCTCGACAGACGATGTGACTGTCACCATCAAGCCCAACCCGGTCGTTAACCTGGGAAGCGATACCTGGTTCTGCTCCGGAACATCTGTCACCTTAGCCTCGCCGCAGCCGGCGGGGGCAACTTACATATGGAGCACAGGAGAGAATACTTCATCTATTATCATATCCACCCCGGGCATGTACGGGCTGTATGTGAACCTGAATGGCTGCACCGCTACAGATTCAGTGTTCTTTGATGAGATAACCGTACCGTTTGTAGACCTGGGCCACGATACTACGCTTTGCCAGGGCTATAGTTTTGACCTGGGCATAAATGGCGAAAATGCTGCCTATATGTGGTCGGACGGGTCGGTACACGACAGCTATCATGTAGACCAGGCGGGTAGCATATGGGCTTCCGTTACCAATGTATGTGGCGTGGCTTCCGACACCATAACTATCCGCTACAAGTTTTGCGATATGTGGATACCTACGGCTTTCTCGCCCAACGGAGATGGCCGCAACGATGTGATAAGGGTACGTGGCAGCCTGGGTTCGTATTCCGAATACCATTTTGCCGTATTCAACCGCTGGGGCACAAATGTATTCATCACAGAAAACCTAAGCGAAGGCTGGGATGGCACCTTTGACGGTCAGCCGCAGGATGTAGGCACGTATTATTACACCATCACCGGCAAGCTAAACGGGCAGGATATAAGCATGGTAGGTAATTTTGAACTGGTGCGGTAGTATCTTAGCGAAAATTTGATTGCAGCCTCTTTAATAGCCTGATGAAAGTATCGATCATTATTGTCAATTACAATACTTTTACAATTACATGTAACTGTATTGAGAGCGTACTATTGCATACTAAAAATTGCAATTACGAGATTGTTTTAGTGGATAACGCATCGACAAAAGACAATGCCGATGACTTTCTTGTCAAATTTCCAGGTATTAAATTGGTAAAAAGTCAAATTAATGGCGGTTTCTCTAAGGGCAATAATTTAGGTATAGCACATGCTTCCGGTGATATTATTCTACTTCTTAATTCCGATACATACCTTACGGAAGACAGTATAAGTAAAGCAGCCAGCAAATTGACAACGCTGACCAATATTGGTGCCCTTACGGTCCGACTTACCTATCCTGACGGTAAGTTGCAACGGACTGCCCGCAGATTCAGGAGTATTACTAATGAGGTTTTAGACCTTTTCAGACCACTGCTGATGTTAATGCCATATGAGAATAGGTCTCAGCTTATGCTGAACCAGTATTTTAACGGCGATTATAATACAGCGTGTGATTGGGTTAGCGGCGCATTTATGATGTTCCCTAAAAGTTTGCTGGAGCAACTCCCGGGAAAAATACTGGATGAACGTTTCTTCATGTATGGCGAAGATCAGTTGTGGTGCTATCAATTCCATGAGTTGGGTAAGTATAACTATTATTATTCGGAGACGACCGTCATTCATATACATGGTGCCAGTACCGACCCTTCCAAACAATTAAGTTTATTGAAAACATTCATTGGCCTAGAACTTAAAATAATGGAGTATCGTAACGGCCGATCTCTATATTACTTGCTCTTTTCCGTAATATTCGTTGTTAAAGAGCGTGCACGCTACTATGTCAAAGTGCTTGCTAATAAGTTTTTGGGCATTAGAATGCGCTAACACCTGCGCAAATATTGCAATAGCTTATTCCCATTTTATATGCATCTTTGTGGCCAATAACAACAATCTATATGTCTAATATTTTACATAAAGATCGCTCCCCGAGAGTATCTATCATCATACCCTACTACAATCACGGAAAGTTTATAGACGAAACCCTGGCAAGTATTGACAGAATAGAAGACAAGAATCTTTACGAGGTAATTATTGTGAATGACGGCTCTCCCGATCCGTTTTCGGATAAGAGACTTAAGGAGATTGCCATGTTAGGGTATTACCTGGTAGTTCAGCAGGAAAACCAGGGTGTAAGTGTGGCAAGAAATAATGCTGTTGCACACGCCAGGGGAGAATATATATTGCCGGTAGATTCTGATAATAAAATAAAACCTGAATATGTTTATGAAGCTATGGCAGTGTTAGACAATAACAAAGACATAGACATTGTATATTCAGATTACGATCTTTTTGGGGCACAAACAGGAGTACGCCGTGCTGGTGAATATAATTTCCAGCGCTTGTTGCTGGATAATTTTATTGAAAATTGCGCGCTTGTTCGCAAAAGTGTCTTTGACAAAACCGGTGGTTATGACCCTTTTTTTCGTAAAATAGGTATAGAAGATTGGGACCTCTGGCTAAATGCAGCCTTCGCGGGTTGTAAGTTTCATTACATCCCCAAACCACTATTCGACTACAGAGTGGCAGAGTCATCGCGTATTGATTTGACCATTGCCAATAAACGTAACGGTGCCATCGCAGTAGACTACTTTATTAAGAAATATAAAGACCAGTATGGTCTGCAATATGTTGATGAATACTTCCTGGATAAATTCAGGCCTAATTTTCTAGGTTTTTTAGGGAAAATAGTGTTGAAACTTTATTTCCCGAAGATGTATGACAAAATGGTTAACAGCGGAAAATTCAGAAAATATCTATAATGCACGATACAGATAAAGCCCGGGAAGAGCAATTGCAACGGCTTGTTATTCCGACCACAAGTCTGAATGACCCTTACTATCTTGAATATAAGTTCCTCTTCAAAGACCTGGAGACGGCTATTCATAAATATGCCAAGGGCGATGTACTGGACATAGGCTGTGGTAATAAGCCATACAAGTGCTTTTTTGAAGGCAGGATAGCCAATTATATGGGCTGCGACATCATACAATCGAGCGAGAACTCGGTAGATATTCTTTGCCCGGCAACCGACATACCGCTGCCCGATAATTCTAAAGATACCGTATTCACCACGCAGGTGATAGAGCATGTGGCTGACCACAGAAAGCTATTATCTGAAGCCTACCGTATATTAAAGCCTGGAGGATATGTAATCATCTCCGGCCCCATGGCGTGGGAACACCACGAGGAGCCATACGACTTCTTCCGGTTCACCAAATACGGCTTTGAATGGCTGCTCACCCAACAGGGCTTCTCTGAAATAGAGATCATCCCCAACGGAGGCAAGTGGGCGCTGGTGGGCCAGCTGATGCTGAACAGCATGCGTTCGTCGATGGAGAAAAAGTCGATAGGCAGAAAAATATTCAAAGGCTTCTACTTCCTGTTCCGCATCAAATGGATCATCAACGTATTGTTCTCTTACCTCGACAAAGTAGACAAAGACTATAGCTCTACGCTCAACTTTGTAGTGGTGGCCAGGAAATAACAACACAGCCACATTCAGTTTTTTTAACTGTGACGGTGTCTTTTCAAATCTAACTTTGCATTCATGGGTATTGTTGTCAGGCAATCTATCAAAACATCGCTGGTCATTCTTACCGGCGCGCTGCTTGGCACCCTTACCATATGGCTGTCTACCAGGTATATTGCCCGGCAGCCACTGGGCTTTACCGGCAACCTTACCTACAATTCTGTACTGGCATCGCAGATAGCCATACTGGGGCTTAATGCCACGCTGGCAGTTTTCATACACAACTATCCGCCCGGCGATGCACGGCGAAAGTTGCTGATAACGCTGTGTCTTGGCTTGCCCGTACTGCTGTGTCTTATAGCCTTTGGTCCGTTCCTGCTATTGAAGCCTTGGATATTGCGCCATTTTCAGCAGGCCGACCAATGGTATATGGCCAGGTATTACCTGCTCATGCCCGTATATACATTGCTGTTTGTAGTGCAGATACTGATGGAGCAATACCTGGGCACGCAAATGAAGGTAGCCATAGCAGCCTTTATGCGAGAGGTGGTATTGCGCGCCTGCATCATCGTATTCATTTTGCTGTTTGCGGGTGGGTATATCTCTTTCGACGCATTTGTGGCCGCATCTGTGTTAGTATACCTGGTGCCCATTGCTATATACCTGGTGATCGCCTATCGTACCGAAGGCTTTGGCTTCTCGCTCGACCTGAAGTCCATAAGCCCGAAAGAATATAAAGAGCTATGGCATTTCTCGTGGTTCCACTTCCTGCTGGCCATGTCCATCAACCTGATGAGCTACCTGGACAGTGTAGCCCTGCCGCTGTACGATCATACCGGCTTTGTGGCAGTGGCGGTGTACCGAGTGCCCATCTTCCTGGTCTCTTTTTTACAGATACCCAATAAGGCCATCTTGTCGCCGGTGGTCACTGTTTTGTCACAGGCGGTAGCACAAAACGACAATGAGAAAATAAAAGATGTGTTTGCCCGCTCATCTATCAACATCCTTGTGGCCACCGTGTTCATGGCGGTCATCATTATCTGCAATCTCTCTAATGCCATTGCCATACTGCCGCCGGGATATGAGCAGATAGGCACCATCTTCCTTATCCTGTTCATAGGCCGCATAGTCGATCTTTCTACCGGTGTGAACGATGCCATACTCTCCGTTACCAAACATTATAAGTTCAGCTTTTACGTGTCGGCCCTGCTAATTGTATTACTGTTCGGGTTGATCAAATGGCTGGTGCCTGCCTATGGTGTTTATGGCGCTGCATGGGCTACCTCCATTACGCTCATCCTGTTCAACATAGCTAAGTACCTGTATGTTTGGAAAAAGCTGGATATGCAGCCTTTTTCTGTAAACACCCTGCGTGTGTTGCTGGGCGGATCTGTGGCTATTGCTGCAGGCTATTTCTTCCCGCATCTACTGGCAGGCAAGGGGCATATGTACATATTTACCTTTATAGACGTGGCCCTGCGCAGCACCATAATAGCAGTTACTTACCTGCTGATGCTCTACTGGCTAAAACCTTCACCCGACCTGAGCGAGTATATCGCATCTATCAAAAAGAACAAACGGTTGTTTTAATTGTTCATAACATTTTCTTCATCAAAATATCTGTCTGGTCATCGGTACCCAGGCGAAATATGTGTGTGCCATATGGCACATAGCCCCACCTGGTGTAAAAGGCTATGGCTTTGTGGTTATGCTCCCATACGCCCAGCCATATAATGGTGAAGCCATTTTGCCGCGCATGGTCTATACAATGCTGCATCAGTTGTGCGCCTACCTTTTTGCCCTGGTATGCCTGCAGCGTATACAAGCGTTCTATCTCTATCGTTTTTCCTTCCTTAGGCGCGTCGGCCTTTACATCTGTATTTACCTTGGCAAAGCCAGCCAGCGTATCGCCGTCCCACGCCAGGAAAAATATGCTATCGGGGTCTTGCAACTCGCAACCTATCTTGCCCGGGCTCATTTCTTTGGCCAGGTATTTTTCCATGTCCTCCGGGCTGTTAGAGTCAGCAAAGGTTTGTACAAATGTTGCTATGCTCAGGTCTCTGAGCGCAGCGGCATCTTCAGCGCGGGCAATGGTAATATGAACAGGCTGCATAAGGGGCAATTTGCCGCAATTTATCTCTTTCTTTTAACTCAAATTTCTCTTACCTACATATTGTATTAATTTGCAAAGAGGTGCTTTTTGCTACCTTTGCGTCCATGCGCAGGCTTTTTGCCATACTATTCCGGTCTTTCCTTAAGGGACTCATATTGCTCAGCCCCATAGCTATTACTGGCTACCTGCTCTATTCTGTTTTCAATAGTATAGATAGCCTGGTGCCGTATGTGCCGCGCGGACTTGGGTTTATCATCATCATATCGTTGGTAACACTGGTTGGTGGCCTGGGCACTAAGCTGTTCGTAGGCCGTTGGCTCTTCGAAGCCTTCGGACATGTTCTGGAGAGCACACCTGGTGTAAAATATATCTACTCATCAATAAGAGATATCATCAATTCTTTTGTTGGCGACAAGAAACGTTTTAATAAACCGGTGTGGGTAAGGGTAAATAACAACCCGGAGATATGGCGCATTGGCTTTCTAACACAAAAGGATATGACCCACCTGGGCATGACGGACATGGTAGCCGTGTATATGCCCCACGCCTATGCCATATCGGGCTGGGTGATAGTAACAGACAGCGCCAACATAAAAACAGCAAAAGACATCACCGCCGGCGAAGCCATGAAGTTTGCCGTGAGCGGCGGTGTAACCACTAAAGAAGATGAGCCAGCGAAAGATCAACTTTAACGCCGGGCCGGCCACACTCCCGGTGGCCGTGCTCAGCCAATATGCCGAAGCTGTAATGAGCTATGGTAACACCGGCATGTCTATACTGGAACTGCCGCACAGGGGAAAGGATTTCCTCAACATCATAGAAGAGAGTAAGGCGCTTGTACGCGAACTATGTGGTATAGGCAATGAGTATGAGATTCTGTGGCTGCAGGGCGGCGGCAGGATGCTCTTCTCCATGATACCAATGAACTTCCTGAAGGCTAAAGGAGCAGCCGGTTATATAGACTCCGGACATTGGGCTGCAGAGGCTATAGAGTATAGCGAACATTACGGAGCTACCCATATACTGGGTAGCTCCAAAAGCAGTAAGTATAACCATCTTCCATCATGGCCATCCGCCATACCTGCCGATCTTAGCTACATGCACATAACTACCAACAATACTATTTACGGCACACAATATCACAGCATGCCCACTGCCAACGTGCCGCTTATAGGCGATATGAGCAGTGACATACTGAGTGGCCGGCGCGATTACAGCAAGTATGCTATGTTCTACGCTGCGGCGCAAAAGAACCTCGGCACGCCCGGCGTAGCACTGGTAGGTATCCATAAAGACTTTTTAGCGCAGGAGGCAGGCCACCAGCCGCCGATGCTCAGCTTTAAGGCTCATGTAAAAGAAAACAGCATTTTGAACACGGCCAACGTGTCGGGCATATACTGTTCGCTATTGATGCTACGCTGGATAAAGGCAAAAGGCATTAACAATATAGAGGCAGAGAATGCGCGTAAGGCAACAATGCTTTATGATGTTATCGATGCCAGCCCGCTGTTTACCGCACATGTGCCCGACCCTGCACACCGCAGCCTGATGAATGTGTGCTTTACTGCTAAAAATGCGGCCACAGAGCAGGCCCTGCTGGATATATGCAACACCAACAATATAACAGGCATACAAGGCCACCGCGCAGTTGGTGGCTTCAGGGTATCGTTATACAACTCCGTTACAGAAGCTGATACAGCCTTATTAGCGCAATTAATGCGTGAACTGGAAACAAAAAGCTAATTTGGCGCTCAATTTTATTACAAAGAATAATCAATAAGATATACATGGCAAAGATCACTCCCTTTAAAGGACTAAGACCAAAAGCAGAACTGGCTGCAGATGTAGCTACCCTCCCTTACGACGTAGTGAGCGTAGCTGAAGCTCGCGAGTTTAAAAAAGATAAGTACAACTTTTACCACGTAACCCGCTCAGAGATAGACCTGCCAGAAAATGTAGACGTGCATAGCATGCCGGTATACGAAAGGGCCAAGGAGAACCTGGACGCTATGGTGGAAGAAAAGATATTGATACAGGACGAAGAGCCTTGCTATTATATATATGAGCTGACCATGAACAGCCGCTCTCAAACAGGCCTGGTTTGCGGATCATCGATAGATGACTACAATGCCGGGATCATCAAAAAGCACGAATTCACCCGCCCTGAAAAAGAGCAGGACCGCATTAACCATATATCTATTACCTGCGCACAAACAGGTGTTGTTTTTCTGGCCTATAAAGACTGTGCAAGCGTTCAGCAGATAATAGACGCGTGGAAAGCTGAACATGCACCTACGTACGACTTTACCGGTACCGATGGCATACGCCACAGGATGTGGGTGATGGACAACTATGCCAAAGTAGCCTCCATTACACACAACTTCTCTAACGATGTACCTTGCACATACATAGCAGATGGCCACCACCGTGCAGCATCTGCAGCCAAGGTATGCCAGGAAATGCGCGCTAACGGCTACTCTATTGATGGCAATGAGTCATTCAATTACTTTATCACCTGCATCTTCCCGGAGAGCCAGCTGGAGATAATGGATTATAACCGCGTAGTGAAAGACCTGAACGGTTTATCTAAAGAAGACTTTATCGCCGCCATAGGCACCGACTTCGAAGTGTCTGAGATAGGCACAACACCATTCAAGCCCGCAGTAGCTCATGAGTTCGGAATGTACATAGATGGCCGCTGGTATAAGCTGGTAGCCAGGCCCGGTACATGGAACAATGACGACCCTATTGCATTGCTGGATACCAGCATACTGCAGCAAAACCTGCTGGACAAAGTATTGGGCATTAAAGACCAGCGTACCGACAAGCGTATAGACTTTGTAGGCGGCATACGTGGCATGGAAGGCCTGATAAAGCGCGTAGACAGCAAGGATATGGCGGTTGCCTTCTCTATATATCCCGTAAGCATACAGCAACTGTTCAATGTAGCAGACAGTGGTAATGTAATGCCGCCGAAGAGCACCTGGTTCGAGCCTAAGCTGCGCGATGGCCTTGTGGTGTACACCATCTGATAAAGATGGAAATACATGCCAGAAAAATATTTTTGAAAAAAGGCGAAGATATTTTTGCAGAATTACGGGAGAAGTTTCTATATTTGCACTCCCAATCAGCGAAAAGGATTGGCAATAACAAAGCTCTTTAAGAATTTTATATACACGTTGAACTCATTGGATTGGTAGTTCAGTCGGTTAGAATGCCGCCCTGTCACGGCGGAGGTCGCGGGTTCGAGTCCCGTCCAGTCCGCAAAAAGCTTCACTTCATGGTGAAGCTTTTTTGTTTTTGTATCATGCTTCATTACGTCTACATCATAGAAAGCACAGCAGATGGCACCCTTTATAAGGGCTACACAACTGACTATCATAAACGGCTAAATGACCATAACTCCGGCCTATCAACTTACACTAGCAGCAGAGGACTTCATGGTGAAGCTTTTTTGTTTTGTACCTTTACCTCGCCCAGCCAAAAATTGGGGTGAAACACAAAAAGCAGAAGCATGAAAAAGTTTATGGTAGATATCCTGTTAACAGGATTGGATAAGGAAACAAGAATGACGCTGCTGCCCAAAGAACAGGAGGTGGTAAAGGAATTAGAAGCTGCAGGTACTATCGTTGATAATTTTATCAAACTCGACATGTCCGGCATCTACATGGTTATTATGGCTACGGATAACGATGATGTACACAAAAAGTTATCAGCACTACCGTATTACCCTTACATGGAAATCAAAATTGTTCCGATCAGGGTCGTAAATAGCATTAACCAATAGACGTCTTTCCAGACCTTGCCTACTGAGGGCGAAGGGGGCGTTTTCCTATGCCCGCCAACGCATGCGAGTGTATGCGAACGAACAAGCGAATATGCTAAAACGCTTATCCGGCGTGAGAAGCCGTAAAAACGAACCAAAACACATTAGATAAATTAAGAACGGTCCAGTCCGCAAGAGCTTCACCTGATGGTGAAGCTCTTTTGTTGATCAAAGGATGTTACATTACCTGGCACGAAGCATTGAACTTTACAACATAAGTGTCACGCTCCGCTACATCACCGCCTGTTTCCAAACATCCCTATAACTCCTCAAAACTTCAACACCGTCATCCGTGTCGGCCTTATCCAACACAAAAGATAGAATAGTAAAGTATTCCTCCAGGGCCTTCTGTACTTCTGTAGCCCATACCTGCTTATCAAATGCCTCTTCGTAAAAATACCGTTGTCCCCTTTGGGGGTTACTGTTTCGGTCATCAGGTGTATAAGACAATGCCACTCGTTCGCCGCCGGCCATAGATAGTCTTAGCATCCCATCCTGGGTACTCACTACTACGTCTCCGGGATGTTCTTCAGGATCGTCGAACCAGTCTGACCTAACGCCTTTGAGCCAATACAGGGAATGAAGCAGGAAGCTGATGCACTTAACAACATTGTAGAAGGACGTACTGGAAAAAATGGTTTGGTACCCGTTCCTGGTTATAGAAAAACCGCCCATCGTTTGCCAGAAGTTATCAGGCTCATAATCTTCAGGGTCCATACAATCTTCTCCTGTTACAAGTGCATGGTAGTTTACTTCGCGACCGGTACGAGCGCGATGGATGCACACTATTTCCAGGCTTGTTGCCTCCATATTATTGTAAATTTAGAAAAATATACCCTGTTCTCTCTTTGATCTGCTAATGAGTGCACATTGTTCTGTTTACGCCAACAATCATTCCTACCAGTTTTGGCGGTTTTTATATCATTTGTAGTAGATAATTTTGACAATATATTTCAGGCGTTAATTTAAATACAATTAAAAATGATCGAGCAGAAGGTTTTAGTGAAAACTACCGATATGGAGATCGTTGAGTTTCAATATAACTTAACCGATAAACGCCAAAGAGATTTCATTTATACCACACCCATTTCAATAGCTCTTGATGAAGCAGTGGAGATGTATGCGGCAAAACGAACATACAGCCACTTTCAGGGCTACGAGGATAATATGGCTAAGATCTTTAAACGCCTGATCATCATTAACAATAACTAATTTACCCTTCCTACGATATGCCTCTACAGCCCTGAGGATATCGCCTTATATGCTCGGACTAGCTGAAGAGTAGAAGCAACCCCACCGACTTTGCGTTTACATTACCGATCTGTAAAATAATTTCCCGGAGAACCTGTTCTGTATCCGGGCATTCAGTTGTTACTGCATCCGGGCACCTATTTTGCGCCCTTCACTATATCCACTATCACATCATCCAGTTCATTGAGCTTTGCCAAAAGTCCTTCGGTCAGCACGGCGCGGGTAGCATCATCAAGCTCACTATCTTCAGCAAATAACATAGCTATGCCTTTGGCCGTTACCAGTGGGCCTCTTAATATGTGCGAGTGTGTCCAGGCGATTTTCTCAAACTCCGATCTGTTCTTGTTCAGCGATAGCGACATGTTTCTGTTTTTCCGCTGCAAAACAATAACTACACCAGCTAAAACCAGGCAAAAAGTAAGGGTGGCCAGCAGCGCTACTGTTTTATTTAGTAAGGCTATCTTATTGTCTTTCTTCAGGTTCTCTATTTCGTTTTGCTTCAGGGCTGTACCCAGCCCATTATCCAGCGCTGTTACCAGCAGTTCATCTTTCAGGTCCCAGCTTTTCTCCTGGAGTGCATGGTGCAGTTTCAGGTATCGGAATGCCGAGTCAAAACGCATCACGCCATTGTAGTACAGTGCCTTTGCTTCAGTCATACGTAAATTTATTTCCACGCTATCTTCTTCGCTATTTATTGCGGCAGCTACGTCGCCATCTTCTTTAAACTCATTGAATATAGCCTCGGCTTTTGCATAGCGTTGTGTTTTCACATACAGCCTGGCCAGCTTTATCTCGTTATATGCCAGATCCTTTTTTTCGCCTCCTATAGGCTTTGCCAAAGCTATCGCATCCATGCAATAGGCAATGGCACTATCATACAGCTCCTTATTTTCAAAAATATTGGCTATGTTGCCGTCAACCACAGACCGGGCCTGGTTCCAGTTGTATGGTCCGCCTTGAAATTGCGGCTTACAGGTCTCTATGAAAGCCTTTGCTGAATTAAAGTAAATAAGTGCGCTGTCGTCTCGTTTTGCATGCAGGAGAGAAAGCCCTATGTTATCCAGCAACTCTTGTACAAGCCACGCCCTGGCAACTGTGTTTGCCTGCATGGTCATTTGTTGGCTCCCCACACTTTTAGCGGCGACGCTATCAGTATAAAACAGCGCTGTCTTAAACATAGACGCCGACCTGTTAAAGTTCTCACCTTTGTAGTAGGCCATGCCCAGCGAATAGAAGTAACGTGCTTTTATACCCGTGTTGGATATAGTATCTGCTATAGACCTGGCCTTTTCAAAAACAGCAAACGCATCACTATACCTCGCCATTCTGAACAATATCTCAGCCTTGTGGTTAAGCGCGAGAAAACGCTTATCAGCCTGCGACGTTATACTTGTGTGTTCGGTAATGTATAACATACTATCGGCAGAAAGTAGCGCCTTATCATTCAGGTAATGGGAATAGTACACATTAAACTTGTACTTATGCAGCCAGTATTTACCGTCTCCCGGCAATGGTGCAGTTTGCAAAACGCTATCATATTTTTGCAATAATTGCACCCAATCGTTTCCGCACTGTTTTTTTAAAGAGTCCTCTACCGCCGTTAACGATACTGTTTCTGCCGGAGCTATCACCTGCGCTAAGTGGCAAGATGCCAAAAAGGCCACCAACACAGTTATGAACAAACAAATTACAACTCTTTTCATACAGTTATCTATCAAATGTAACTACAAACCCCGCCCTATTTGCCACTAAAACTTGTAGTAACGGCTTGATAAAGAATAAAATAACCTCAATCAATTTTATCTACATGAAAATTCAGATCACCTGTTCTGTGCTTTCGATACTATCGTCTTAACTATGTCATCCAGTTCCAGTGCCTCTGTGTGCAGATGATGAAGCAGTTCTTTTTGTTCATCTTCAGACGCTATGTTTGTTTCAGATAGCAGGTGTGCCAACCCCAGAATATTGGCCAGGGGGCGCCTAACCATATGCGATTGATGATAAGCTATCTGCTCCAGCCTGGTTGTATGAGCTGCTTCATCCTCTACAAAAGACGTTACCTCCATACCAAGGCACACAATATACTCCGGCTGGTCTTGCCGATCTGCAATGGCTATAAAGTCCCACTGTGTGTACGCATACCCTCCCGTTGTCAGCGGCTTTCTTAGAACGACATCGAATGCTGTATTGGGCTGAGCACAGCATTTGCCCACAGTTGCAATTACCATCGGATGATCATCAACATGAACATCTGTCAGTGAGTTCATGCCGATCTTTGCCGTGCGTTGAAACCCAAATCTATTGTTATATGCTTTGTTGGTATAACAGTAGTTGCCTTGCATATCTATGCAGATCAGAAACTTATTGGTAACCTCCGCAAGTTTTATGAGAACACTATCGATATTGAACATTGGCTTCTTTGCTACTATTCTGTTTTACCACTTTCCTCACGTCCACAATGTCTATTTAAAGCCGAAAAGTTTGGTTTCCTGATGGTTATACATTGATAAAAGTAAGAATTTATTTAACCGCTACATCTACCATTGTTGGTAGTTTCATCTTACCCTGGTCTAATGCCCCAGCTGAAACCCTAAGTGGAAATTAGCATCAATTACAGAGCCGGGACCCGTGAGATAAAAGAGTTGCGTGGATCCTCCATTAGGATCAGACGTAAGCCATTGGCACCATTTAAGGCCGAACGCAAGATCCATAAAAAACACCTTCTTTTTACCCATGTTAAAATGATAGCCCATCCCTCCTCCCGTTAATGCATAAGTAAACGGCCCCGTATCGCCGGCATCAAGGCCATGTTCATCGCCCGTACCACCGCCAATTTTACCGTAGTAAAACATTTCGGTATTCCGGGACACAAAATGGTAGTTGCGATATTCTGCATAACCCTGCACGCCAGGGCAAAGCCCCCAATACCCCGCCATGGATAGCAACATGGCATTCCGATTGTCGAGCCTGTACTCCAGCTTCATGCGTTGCTTTGTTACCAGCCCTAATGGGTTTGAAAAATAGATCGCTACCTGGGCAGTTGTGCTATTGGCGACGAACAGTGCTGCTATTGCAACACAAAGAAGAAGCCGCTTGTATATAACCATTTTACCTGATCATTTAGTATGCTGTGCAATATGCAGATTATACATCGCACCATACTTGATAAAAATCAAATAAAACACAGTGCTGCTATTTGGGTTGCGTGGCAATTTTTTTGCGGATCCGACTAAGTGTTTCCAGCGTAAGCCCCAGGTAGGATGCTATATAGGTAAGCGGTACACGCTGCAGCAAGTGCGGATATTTATCCATAAAATAAATGTAGCGCTCTTCAGCACTTTGCTTACGCAGCAAGTATTGGCGCTCCTCGCTCCTTATAAAGTACTGCTCCGTTATAACTCTTGCTATATAGTTGAATTCATCAAAATCCCTGTACACTCTTTCCAGTTCATCCTTATGTATCCGGGCCAACACACAAGGCTCCAGCGTTTCTATATATTCATCGCCAGGCAAGCGACTATAAAAGCTCTTTACCGACATGGCCATCAGCGATTCATCAATGAACCTGGAGCAGACCTCCTCTCCATCCTTTATATAATACATGCGTAACAGCCCGGAAACTACCACGTGTATATGGTTACAGGTTTGTCCTTCGCGTAGGAGCTGTGTTTTTTTAGGTACTTCAATTATCTCCAGTTTCTGCGTCAACTCATCCCTCAACTCGCTACTGATCGGCCTTATGTTCGACATGAACTGGAAAAGAGGAGTAAGCATATGTTGATGATTCGCTTGTGATTATGATTGAGGTATACCTATATGATCAACGGTATGCAATTGATGATACATTTGCTGATCGTGAAATTAAAATATCCTTTTGCATTGTCAATATAGCTGCTGATCGGTGAACCTTATGAAAAAAGTAGTGCCTGCATCAGGTTTACTTTCCAACCATATTTCGCCATTCATGGCGTCTACCTGGCTTTTGGTCATGAACAGGCCAAAACCCTTAGCCTGCGGATGCTTATGAAACACCTTTCCAATTTTGAACATTTTATCGCGATACCTGTCGAGGTCTATACCAAGCCCGTTATCAGCAACGGATAAAATAATATCCTTATCCTCTCGTACTGTCTTTAGCTTAAGTTGCAGCGGCCGGTCAGGCGATTGATATTTGATAGCATTACTCACCAGGTTCAGGAATATACTGTCCAGGTACCTGGAAGGGAATTTCACTTCCGGCGCATCAGAAAAATCTGTTTCTACTATTGCGCCTGCCTTTGTCAGCTGCACCTGCACTCCGGCCAGTACCTTTTGTAAACAAATGTCCATATTATTCACATCCAGCACAATGTCTTTGTTCTGGCTTACCTGCAACGACTCTACCAGTTCGTCGAGCGTGGTTTGTACGTTTGTAAGCGATGGCTGCACCAACGCCAGTAACTCCTTTTGTTCATTAATATCGTCAGTAGCGGTTATCAGCTCTACCAACATGCTAATATTAGCAAGCGGAGCCCGCAGGTTATGAGATATGATATTGCAGAAATCGACGAGTTGCGTGTTATTCACGGTTAACTGATGGAGGAGGGCGGTTTGCTTATCCTCCAGGTGCTTTCTATCAGTGATATCCATACCAAAACCGATCACCATGGTCAGGTTCCCTTGCTCGTCATATACCGGGTAAAATCTTCTAAGGTGCGTTATAGCCTCTCCTGCGGCATTGGCAATAGTGTCTTCCCATTTTAATGTTTTACCTGTTTTCTTAATATCCAGGAACATCGCCCGCCTTTGTTCTGCCACCGCAATATCCCTGTTACGAAAACGGCAATAGTCAAAATCATCTTTGCCGATTATGTAATCACGCAGCGCTTCATCGGATATCGCTCCCGGGGTTACGAACCGGTATTTGTGTTCAGCGTCAAATACAGCAATATCTATAGGCAGGCTATTGAGTATGTTCTCATAAAATATCTTCTGCCGTTCTATTGCCTGCTCTGCCTCAGATACTCTGCGGTTCTCGTTATAAGCGTGGCGTAAATAGGCAACCTGGCGTCTATCGTCGCACCGGCTGGCCAATTGCGCTGCCAACAATTCCAGCGCAGATATATCTATATCACTTTCTATAGCCGGTAACTGGCTCATAACACATAAATGGGCGATAGGCTCCGCCTCCGGACCCATTGCCGGAACTGATGCAAAAAAGCAGACCCCCAACTCGCCAACCACCAGTGCATTATCGGCATGCAAGGGATGGATAGCAGCGTTAGGAACGATGTGTGGGCCACGACTATCTGCCGGCAATAAACTATTGCTACCATCAAAGAATATGTCTTGTAAACCTGATGCACCCAGCAACAACATATGAGCAGTATGCGTGAACGCCACCGCCGACATGCTAACAGGTACCAGTTTCTGCGCAATACAAAGCAAATTGCCTATGCTTTTGCGTAGGCCCTCATCGGTCAATACATCCCGGTAAACAGTATCATAGTCATTTTGCATAGTTCCGGACCAAAACGATGTTGTTTGTTTATAATTTGCAAATCAACTTTTTATATAATTACAAACTTAATGCACTTTGAATTAATTATCATTACATTAATTGGTAGTATGCGTGCTCTTTTTACACCATTTTTTCATTGCTTTTGGCCATACTAAGTATATTGGCCGTTGAAAAGAGGTTCATTGCACGCGCAATTGGTGGTTTGTGCCTTGCGAATATATATGATAAAAAGGATAACGCTTTACGGTCTGATAATTAATTTGTTGTTTATATTTATTTTCAACAGAGCTGCCGCGGTCGAAAAAGACAGTTGCGTTGCCAGGCTTCACTTTGAGGTCAGCTTCGGACAGTCTGTGCTATTTATTTCTAATAGCGACATAGTGAACCTGCACAATACGCGGAACATTGTTTTGCCAACCAGCTCGCTACTGCTATTTACCGAGTTGCGGACAGATAGAAAAGTAAGGATACCTTTTTTCTTCAACCTCCCTACGGAATCAAAATCATTCCTGGTAAATAACCAATTGATCAATGAGAAAGCATCGCCCACGTTAGGTAGCGGTGTGCAGTTAAAACTATTCGGCCTGAACTTATTTGATAAAGCAAAAATAGAGGGCGAAGCAGGTGCATTGGCGGGTATAGTGCTGGATGGCCGCTACAGCGCTGTAGCACCACTACTGGCCGCCCGACTAAAAATACTGCGTGGCGACTATTTTGTATTGTACCTCGGCACTACTTACACGTTTGGGCTTAATACTATGGGCTTGCTATATGGAACCGGCAGTATTTTCTAACCGTCGACACATCAAGGGCAGCAAGCAAAAAGCGGATCGTTACGCCTACTAAAACAGGTGGCGTTTTGCCTTATGAATACTTATAATTTCGGGTTGTGGTGTGCTGCAGTATTTGCCGCACCGGAACAATAAAAACCGTAGTTATGGGCAATCCGATCATTGCTATTGTAGATAGCTTTGGCATAGTGCGGGAAGCATATGCTTATTCTCTGAAAGACGCCGGACTGAATGTTCCGTTAGTATGTAAAGACTGGGATGACTTTAAGCGCAAATCGACACGGCTGAAGCCAGACATTTGTCTGGTAAACGTAGACGCGCCGATTTACAAACATCTTTGCCTGGCAGAGATGAAACGGGAATGGCCGGCAATGAAAATAATCGGCTATACTATTGACGACAGACCGCGCACAGAACATGTGGCCGAGGTAGACATCTTCCTACCCTTCCATACGAGTATAGAACGACTGTGCGCACAGATAAAGTTTGCCTTTACACCATTTTTAGACAACACTATTGCAGCAGTTGCCTGATATGAAAGTGACAGCCGTTTTAACGGCTACCACTCCTTTGCCACACCAATACTATTATTGCTGACCGTCGTCTGCCTTATCGTGGCCCTCCACCTTTACCAGCTTATTGTACAAGCCCATAATAAGTAGTGGTGCGGCCCACTGGCCTACAAACAATGCTGTGTGTGGCTTTTTGAAGCACTTGAGTAGTGCAGAGACCGACATAGCAGTAAGTGCGGCGGTAAGGAAAATATCAGAAGGCAGCTTAGATGTCTGCTTCTCTATTGCTTTAGTGATCTTACCTTCCTGGTAAGGTGTATTTGCTCCCATATACGTTTTGTTTTTACAGGTACATGCCGTGTAATTAACATGCCATGACCAACCCTACCATATGGTGCTTACTTGTACAACACTGATACATAAGCCCGCGCGTATACAGTGATCATCCGTATACACCAGGCGACATACATTACATTGTTGCATTGTTTCCCCATGGCCACAAAATGAAAGCGGGCCACCTTTCAGTAGCCCGCTAAAATGTATGAAGTCTCTAATTTTTAGTAAAGATTAGCTGTATTCCTGAAGCCCGAAGCCGTATTACTATACCAGTCTACAAAAGAGCTACCGCCGGAAGCGCCCCACTCGCCGAAGTGCAGGTATGCCTGCGTGATATCCTTTTGTTCTATCGGATATTGGAACGGAGCTGCAGGTATATCTATAGCCCATGGCAGGCCCGTTGCTGTGATATAATACCTGCCGGTTGAGGCATTGGAATTATCATCCTGGGTGCCCAGGTAGGTAGCATCTGCCAGGTCTGTAGGCGCATGGCCCCACAGGTGTGTCTCGCGGCCGCGGCCATAGTTATAAATGAATGGATTATACACGCTGAGACCAAATGTGCTGAGGGAAGGATTGCCTGTAACATCGAAGGAAACAGTATAATTGCGTTCTGCCGAAGTAGTAGCGCCGGGCACTGTGTTCCAATACGTCATCTCGTTGCGCATATTACTGAACAGGATAACCACAGCTTTAGATTGGCCTGCCTCCAGCGTAGCGCCGGTCACATTGCTTACGTTGGCAGCAGCAACGGGGAATTGAACGCCAAAACCATTGGTCAGTTCGCCACCAGTAGCGCGCAGCGTGTAGTTACCTATTACCCTTACTACTGCATTAGATGCATTGGTAATTACCTGGTACCTATAACCAATAACCAGGTCGTTCATATCATAATCCCCTTTCGCTGGCCATTTGTCCTCAAACGCCAGGGTACCGCCAGTAGCCGAGGTAGGATAATAATTATTATACGCCTTGTTAGGGTCTGACGGATATTCGTCTGTTGCATCAGCCACACCATCGCCATCAGCATCGGCTACCGCGGGGCCGCCATTGCCTTCATTGTTGCAACCTGTGGTAGGAATGTACACCGTACAGCCATTGGCAGCGCCACCTGTAAGATAAGCCGGAGCGATAGCCACCGGAGCGCACATCTGCAATGCACCTGAAGCACTGGCACCGCTGTTGAATGTAGTAGAACCTGTAACCTTAACCAGCGATGTAGCACCAAAGCCCATTATGCTGGCATTGTTAATGAGATTGGTAGTTTTGAACATGGCACCGTTGTACTCGTTCAGCACAGTACCACTATTGATGGTAGCCGTGCCTGCTACCTTCAGCAGGTTGTAGTTATACACCACCGCGCTCTGGTTATAGTTTCCGCCCACCGTCATGTTACAATTGTTCACAAACTGCGCTGCGCCGCTGTTCTGCTGGAAGTTGCCATTGATGGTCAAAGTAGCCTCGTTGGTAACAGCATAGTGAGAGCTGTTATTGAAACTGCCGGTCACTGTCATAGTGCCCCAGTTAACAAATGGATTGGCATTGCTGTTGATATTAAAGTCGCCGGGGCAGGTGTAGGTGCCATAGTTGCTGAAGTAACCATTATCAGCAAATACACCACTAAGCGTACCATAGTTGGTGATAGAAGCACCCGAGTTATTGAAATTAAGCCCTGAAAGTGT
>CANGNA010000022.1 GCA_947455215.1 Chitinophagaceae bacterium | reverse complement strand
TTGCGATGATCCGCAGAGTACATTGAACAGATTGTTTGGGCAGCTGGTATTGCCAATGACCAATGTAATATAAAAAGAGAGGGTAGCTCTTATGGCCTGCACTGCTACCCTCTCTCCGGCTAAAACAAAAGCAACTTAAATTATTTCATCGCCAGGCTGCGCTCATTCTGCAGTACGTACATCTGTATCTGTACAAGACTGTTTATAGCCTCGCTCACCCGTTCTGTACTCTTGTCAAGTATTGTGTTTGCAACGGGTATCTTGCGCGTTGTACCTGTATTTCCATTATAGGTAATGACCATTTTTTTCAGATCATTCAGCCTGGTATCCATAGCCGCTGATCCATCAAGACAGTCAGACAACCACATATTACGTATCAGTATATCCCTGGCCTCAAAATCAGCGCCAATATCATCATGCCCAGTGCTGCGCTGCAACAGGTAATGCTTCAGCTCTTCGCAGGTGGTATTAATGTTCACAGCCAGTGCACCTGTTGTATCTTTAACACTGTCGGCAGGCACAGGCAGCTGCTGTTCTGCACGCAGTATCATTTCATTGCGTACCACATTGCTCGTTTCCCTTATCATGTTTATCCGCATACCTATTGGCGATACTACCATGGTAAGCCAAAGGCAACAAGCGCCCACCAGCAGTATAGATGTAACGATAGTATTCACTTTAGCATCGGCCTTGCGGATACCATTAGTTCCATATACGGGCAGGAAAAGCAGGGCAAGAATAGCAACAGTTATATAGCCCAGCTCTATAGAAAAAGGCCAGTGCATAACGCGGAACAATACCGAAAGGCTCATCAGGATAGCGCCCAGCGTGCCGGTAGCCGCAAGGAATTTATCTTTTAGCTGCTGCTGTTCTTTTATCTTCAATAAGAAAACAAGCGGCAGAAAGATCAGGCTCATGATCACCACACCGGCAACAATGCCTAAACTGGCACCCGGCGCATGTATGAACTTAAGTACAATACCCATTATAAACAGCGAAGCCGATAGCAGGCCGCTGACGATCATTATTTTTTTCATTGCATAATAGTTTTGGTTGATCAATAAGGAGATAGCCTCATCTTCTATTTCTCGCAACTGTGTTTTATAAAAACGTTTTATGGTCGCCTCATAGAATAGCCCGAAGTCTCCGTTCTCCTCGAGCTCCTGTTCAATAATACAGCAGATGTGGTCCAGGAGGTTTAACTGCAGGTCCTCCGTCTCGATGCCACGTGCACTTATGTCATCAAGAATGAACTCCACCTGTTGGTCACTTATATGATACATCAGGCTGTTTGTGTTTTTATGTCCAGCAGAAACTTCATGGTATTCATAAAGTCCGCCAATTCATTTACCCTTTCTGTTGTTTTGCTCTTGCCCTCTGGGCTCAGGCTGTAGTATTTACGGGCGCGCTTACCATTATATTCCAATTCTGTTGTCACCAAGCCTTCTTGCTCCAGCATATGCAAGGTGGGGTACAATGCGCCTTCGGTTATCTGTATACGCTCTTTTGTCAGTTCTTTCACCTTTTGAGTCATCTCGTAGCCGTACATACGCACGTTGTCCTCCAGCATTTTCAATACTATCGTTTTGAGCGTTCCTTTTATCAATTCGGAAGAGTAGATCATATTATCTCATTTACCTAAGACAAAGATACATAAGATTCTTAAGTATTAGCAAAAATGAGCGATTTTTTTTGGAAAAAATGAGAACCAGAACAAGAGATACTGTTTAGGGTTATAGTAATTGCGGCGCCCATGGCATAATTTTATGTACTCAACCCATGTAAATGAATACACTACCACTTACCGTAAAAAGATCTGTAGAGTTAATGGGCCTGTGTGCTGTATTCTGGATCATTTCCGTAGGCGCCAATGTAATTACCCCTATACTCATTGCATTCTTCATCAGCATACTGTTGATGCCGCTATATCACCTGTTTCGCAAAGTGCGCTTTCCTGAGGTAATGGCTATTGTGAGCGCCATTGGTATTGCGGCCATTGTTGTAGGCGGCATAGTTACTTTCTTTTCCATGCAGGTATCGGACCTGGTATCAGATATACCCCAACTGAAGAAAAACAGCACAGCACACTGGCAAACACTGAGTAAGTGGATCAGCAGTAAAACACACTACTCGCCATCGCAGCAACTGGCAGCCATACAGACGCAAGCCGGTAATGTGACGGATAATATAGGTACGTATTTTCAAACGTTCTTTTCGTCGCTTACTTCCGCATTCATCTTTATGGGGTTGTTGCCTATCTATACCTTTCTTATCATGTTTTACCGCAAATTGCTGTTGCGGTTCGTGTATATGTGGTTCAAAAAGGAAGACCATGATAATGTAACCGCTGCGCTGACAGAGACACAAGTGATCACTAAAAGCTACCTGGTAGGCCTGTTGATACAGATAGGCTATATAACCGTGTTGTTAGGCGGTTCGCTGGCATTACTGGGCATTAAACATGCATTGCTTATCGGTGTTATATTCGCTATTCTCAATCTTATACCCTACGTGGGTGCACTTATAGGCAACATTATTGGCGTGGCGCTTACACTGGCATCTTCTACAGAACTACATGATGTGGTGACCGTGCTGCTGGCGATAACAGCAGTGCAATTCCTGGACAATAACATACTGATGCCGCGTATAGTAGGCGGCAAAGTAAAGATCAATGCACTGGTAAGTATACTGGGCGTGGTAACAGGCGGTGCTATAGCCGGAATAGGAGGTATGTTCCTGAGCCTTCCGGTAATGGCAGTACTAAAGGTAATATTTGACCGGAGCAACAGCTTTAAACAATGGGGTGTGCTGCTGGGCGATGAGCGGCCAACAGAAAGCCCGATGAACAAACTAATAGAAAGTGAAGTAAAAGAAGAAGTTACCGGAGAGATAAAAGAAGAAAGAAAGCATGGCAACCGTACATAGAACTGCTGCCATGCCTGCTCTTTAATAAGGATTGAAGCCTATCTGGTTGGCCGACCGGCCGGGAGGTGTAAGTGTATCGACAATGCCGTCGGCTATGCCATAAGCTACCGATTCAGCGGCATCCATAAAATGGTCGCGGTCAAAATCTTTCAGTATCCTTTCCAGTGGCTGGTTACAGTTCTCTGCCAATATTTTAGCACTTAGTTGTTTGGCCTTTACCAGTTCATTCACCTGTATCTCTATATCTGCAAAACGGCCTCCCATGCCACCGCTGGGCTGGTGTATCATTACCCGTGCATTCTTCTGGACGAACCGCCTGCCTTTGGCACCTGCCGACAGCAATATGGCCGCCTTAGATGCTGCAAGACCGCTGCATATAGTAGACACCGGGCTATGCAGGGAAAGCATGGTGTCGTGAATAGCAAAACCAGCGGTAACGTACCCACCAGGGCTATTGATGATCAAGCGTATCTCCTTTCCTGTATCTATTGTATCCAGGAACAGCAGCCGCTCTACTACATGTTTGGCAGAATCATCGTCTACCTGTCCCCATAAAAATACTGTGCGTTGTTCCAGCAACCTATGGCCAATACGATCCTGCAGGCTATACCTGTCGCTCATGATGATTATATTTATTCAGTTAAAAATTAGTGGAAGTATCGCGCTATGCGCCTGCGGAAGCGCCAGAATGCGCTGCCCGCAAATATCTTATCATGTACTGTGTCCAGCTCGGCCTTTAATTGTTTGCGGCCATAGAGTTGCACTACTTCATAGGCCTGTTGCTGCCAGTGTAGCTTATCCGCCATGTCCTCGCCGGCAGGCAGTGGTTTGCCGGCCATCAGGTGTGCTTCTATTACCTGTATCTCAACCAGCGAAGTCCTCATATACCAATGCTTTTTCTTTTACTACGTCCCTTATTTTCTCCAGGCACTTATATTTCTGTACAGTAGCCGAGCGCTCTCCGGAGAAGCCAAATGTTTCAGCTACCTCCTTCATATTCTTTTGCTCGTAGTAGAAAGCGTGCAACAGGTCGAGGCATTTGCGTCCGGTATTTTCTATCATCCGGAGTATGTTCATAGCCGGTGTAGTACCGGGTGCTGCGGCAGTTGCGCTATCCTGCGCCGGCAGCTCTTTGCGTTTGTTATTGGTGTGCTTACTCCACAAGTGGCGGGCAATACCAAATACGTACGCCTCTTTGGTCTGCTTCAGTTCCAAACCTTTTCCCGAAAGCCGTTCGTAATAGATGACCACAGCATCCTGGAAGATATCTTTAGCTTCTTCCATACTACCACCCTGCCGGGCTATATACCGGGCCACCCCGGGATAAGCATCCAGGTAGAGGCTGGTAAATAATTCTTCTCTCTCTTTAGCATCCATGACTGAATAGTGCTTTAATGTATGTGCGGCATTCCGGTAAAATATCACCGCTGTGTTACCTATTTTTTTGATGCCGCACTATCTCAAATTTACGCATTAATACAGGCACACTGCTTTACAGTATCTTTGCCGCCATAATTTCACATTGCATTAAACATTCACTTATGCGTTCAACGGTTGTGCTGCTATTGGCCATTGTCTTCTTTACGTGTTGTCGCGACAGGCAGGAAGTAGACCTGATCGTACATCATGCCAAAGTATACACCTGCGACAGTGCCTTTTCTACCGCAGAGGCTTTTGCCGTAAAAGATGGTAAAATAATAGCCATAGGCAAGACCTTTGACATACTCTATGCCTATAAGGGAACCGAAATGGTAGATGCAAAAGGCTATGCGGTGTATCCCGGCTTTATAGATGCGCATGCCCACTTTGTAGGCTATGGCCGTTCCCTGTTCGAGATAAACCTGTACGACACCAAGAGCTGGGATGAAGTGATGAGCAGGGTGCAGGCTTTTACCAAGGCGCACCCCAACGAAAAGTGGATACGTGGCCGTGGTTGGGATCAGAATAAGTTCCCCGGCAAGGCTTACCCGGATAATAGCAAGCTGAATGAGCTGTTCCCTAATACGCCTGTATTGCTGGACCGCGTAGACGGACACGCAGCTATAGCCAATGATGCTGCACTGAAGGCTGCGGGTGTAACAACGGCATCATCCATATCGGGCGGAGAAATAACACAGAAGGATGGCAAGCTGACCGGCCTGCTGATAGATAATGCGGTAGACATGGTGACCAATGTGATACCTCGTGCATCGAAGGCTGACTATACCAAATGGCTAACAGAAGCGGAAAAGAACTGCTTTGCACAAGGTCTTACCACCATTACTGATTGTGGCCTGATGTACTATGATATAGACATGATAGACACATTGCAACGCGCCAAGAAACTGCAGATGCGCCTGTATGTAATGATGACAGACTCTGCGGCCAACTATGCCCGCTATCTTTCCAAAGGCCCTTACAAAACCGACAGGCTATATGTAAAAGGTGTAAAGGCGTATGCTGATGGGGCATTGGGTAGCCGCGGGGCTTGTATGCTGCAACCGTATAACGACAAGCAGGGCTGGAACGGCTTTTTGCTGAACCCTGCCGGCCATTACGACTCACTGGCCAGGATGCTGGCAAGTACTGACTTCCAGCTGTGTACCCATGCAATTGGCGACAGTGGCAACCGCATGGTGCTGCATACTTATGCCAAATACCTGAACGGCAAGAACGATAAACGCTGGCGCATAGAACATGCCCAGGTGGTAAACCCTGCTGATATTCCTTTATTCGGCCAGTATTCTATCATACCATCGGTGCAGCCAACACATGCGACCAGCGATATGTACTGGGCCACAGACCGTATTGGTGCAGAGCGTATGAAGGGTGCTTATGCGTACAAGCAGTTACAACAACAAAACGGCTGGATAGCGTTGGGCACGGACTTCCCGGTAGAGGATATCTCTCCGTTCAAAACATTTTATGCTGCGGTGGTGCGTAAGGATGCCAAGGGCTATCCGCAGGGCGGCTTCCAGCCGGAGAATGCGCTTACCCGCGAAGATGCGCTGCGCGGCATGACCATATGGGCAGCTAAGGCCAATTGCATGGAGCGCGAAGTGGGCAGCATAGAAAAAGGCAAACAGGCCGACTTTGTGATCATGAATACCGACCTGATAAAGGCTCCTGAAGCTGATCTGCTCAAAACCATGGTGTTCACCACCTTTTTGGGCGGTGTGCGCGTTTACGGGCAATAAAAAAACGACAAAGCGCAGGATTTACAACGTTGCAACGTCTTAATGATGTGATACGCCTACGAAGGTGTTTTCATAAAGCGTTAGAGTTATGGATCCTGTCTTAAGGGTCCCGGCACGAGCCGGGACCTTTTATTTATATCTCTGCCAGTGCGCCTTCAAGTCTTGCTTTCTCGTAGTTACGCTTTACGGTCTCTCCTATTGGTGTTGGCTGTCCGTCCTCATCTATCCGTACAAATGTTATAGATGTGGTACATACTACCGTCTCCTCTCCGCTATACAGGTTGAACTTGCGGGCCTCTATCTTGATGTCTATCGACGTATTGCCCAGGTGAGCTACTTCGCCATACAGGCGCACGTGATTGCCGGCCTTAAGCGGCTTCTTGAACAGCAGTTCGCCCACGCGCAGTGTTACCATATTGGGCGTGCAGCAATATTCTGTAGCAAAGGCTGCTGCTGCCTCGTCTATCCACGACATGATATAGCCGCCAAACACATTGCCGTGTATGCCTATATCCTTGCCCATGCAGATCTTCTTGTTGATCAGTTTCATGATGTACTTGTAGTTATATGTTAAACAAAAAACCTCCCGTTGAGCGGGAGGCTGAAGCAATATATTGTATGTATATAACTCTACCTCACCGCATAGCTGTGCTTACGACATTTGCGTGCCATATGGTTACATGCGGTAGTTGGCGTTTTAAAATTCATGCGGCAAAAGTAGGTGCTTTGCAGTTGCGCTGTTTTCACAAATGGTAAAATAAAAGTTAATCTTGCCCTTTATCTACATAGTCTATTATCTGGCGTATATCATCATCGCTAAGCCCGGTGAAGGAAGGCATGGATGTCTTATACCACTTATCGAACAACTTACCGGAATAGGAGTCAGGGCCATCAGCAGCTATTACCTTCTGACTGTTGTGCACAAAGGCTATAAGCTTTGCGGTATCTGCTCCCCAGCGGGCTTTTACACCAACCAATGCCGGGCCGGTACGGTCTTGCTGCAAAGCATGGCATTGTATGCAGTTGCCGGTAAACAGTCGCTTACCTGTAGACTCTACCACAACAACGGCATCTTTAGGGCCGGGCTTATTGGAGCCACCTTCATTTGAGCAACCGGCCATGATCAACAAGGCCACGGCAGGCAATAATACTTTCTTCATTTGATGGAACAGATTATTTCTCAAGGGAATGAACACTATGGAACAGACGACGCCAGCGGATACCCTTGGTGATGCCCTCTTTATGATAGCTGAACCATACGAACCAGGCCTTACCTACCACGTGATCTACAGGTACGTAACCCCAATAGCGTGAATCCAGCGAGTTATCGCGATTATCACCCATCATCCAGTAATAGTCCATCTTAAAGGTATAAGAAGTGGCCTCCTTATCGTTGATGAATATCTTACCCTCGCGTTCTTCCAGTTTGTTCAGTTCGTAATTGCGGATCACCCTGCGATAGAGCGCGATGTTCTGTGGCGTAAGCGGCACTGTCACACCTTCTTTAGGTATAATGATGGGACCAAAATTATCTCTGTTGAATTTGAAGTTTACCGAGTCTTGCGGGAATATACCTGCATCCTGAGGCGGCATAGTACCCTTGGGATAGATGTAAGGAATGATGGTGAGCGTTTTGTTCTTTTTCAGCTCATCGTACTGTGCATTTTCCAGGAAGTACATGTTAGGGCCTATCTGCTCTACATCCACATCATTCACGGTTTCAGGCACACTGCCTACGCCGTTCACCAATATGGTATATATCAGTCGCTGATGCGCAAAACGTACACTTGGCTGGTCGTTCACCCAAAGTATGCCATCCTTCACTTCTATTTTGTCGCCCGGCAGACCCACGCAACGCTTAATGTAATTCTCTTTTTTATCTACCGGCCTTACGAGCAGCTTATACCTGCTTTTCAGCGCTTCCCTGTCGCCGCCAAAATCTTCGCGCAGTATTCTGTAATAATCGTCTGCAGGATTATCGGCAACAACGGTGTCGCCCGCGGGATAGTTGAAAACAACCACATCATTGCGCTCTACCTTACCAAAGCCGGGCAAACGGTGGTAGTTCCACTGCACACTGCTGATGTAAGATACACCACCAGTGATAGGTAATGAATTATGCACCAATGGCACCGCAAGCGGAGTCATCGGGATGCGTGGACCATAAGACAATTTACTCACGAACAGGTAGTCGTTCACCAGCATGCTGCCCTCCATAGACCCTGTAGGGATGGTATAAGCCTCGAACACCAGTGTACGTATGATAGTGGCTGCAACAATGGCAAATACGCCGGCATCAAGCCATTCGCGCCACACCGGTTTCTTTTTCTTGATATTTTTAGAAGCGTCGGCTCCGGTTTCTTTCTTTTTGAATAATGCCATTTGGCGTGGTAATTGTTAAGACGCCCAAAAGTAATACATCCGCTCTATTATCTCATATATAATAAAGTGATAAAAGGAGTTTTAACAAAATGGTGTTTGATAGTCTGTAGTATATGACGGATGGACAACAACGCTATACAATTGGCTCATTTCCGGCTATTCCTTATTCTGTCATGTGCTTCTTCCCATGAAGATCCGGTAGTTCTACCCGCCAGATAGTCACTTCTTCTCTCCTCCACAATAGCCAATTGCGCTGGTGTCAGCTCGTAATGCCGGCTTTCGATATCGGTTTCTAATAAGGTATATAAGGCATCAACCTTGCTTTCGTCTGCGTCAGCAATGTATGCCAGCAGCTCTTCCCTCCTTGCTTTAGCTGTCATAGCCCTTAGTTTATTCCAAATTTACGTAAAGTGTACAAAAGAAAATTGCCAACTTTTTGCAAAGCCGGCAATTTCCAGATCAAAGATATTTTATTAATTACAGTGCTGCTTTGTAACGCGCTTCTACATTATTCCAGTTGATCACGTTCCAGATCGCCTTCAGATAGTCGGGGCGCTTGTTCTGGTACTTCAGGTAGTATGCGTGTTCCCACACATCAATACCCAGTATAGGTGTGCCTTTTACATCAGCAACATCCATCAGCGGATTGTCCTGGTTAGGGGTAGAGCAAACTTCCAGCTTGCCGCTGTTGTTCACTATCAGCCATGCCCAGCCGCTACCAAAACGCGTAGCACCGGCAGTAGCCATTTTCTCTTTCATGGCATCCAGTGAGCCAAAAGCCTCATCTATAGCCTTGGCCAGATCGCCGGATGGCTGGCTGCCATTGTTGCCCAGTATATCCCAGAACAGTGTGTGATTGAAGTGACCGCCACCATTATTGCGTACAGCGGGAGCATACGCAGAGATGTTTGCCATCAGTTCCTCCAGCGTTTTCGATTCGTTGCCGGTGCCTTCAAGCGCTTTGTTCAGGTTATCTACATAAGCCTGGTGGTGCTTGTCGTGGTGTATCTGCATGGTCTGCGCGTCAATATGTGGTTCCAGGGCATCGAACGCATATGGTAATGCAGGAAGTGTGTGAGCCATAAAAATTATGTTTTGTGTTTAAAGATTTTGTTTTGACACGTCAAAGTTAAAACGTGGCGCTGTTAAAGTAAAATGTAAAAATTAAATACCTGTATTATAAAAAAATCGGGCCGGTGGCACATTAAAAAAGCGGCATTTACGCCGCCTTTTTACATTTAGTCTTTTATAAACCGTCGCACAGTGCCATTATTTACATTCAGCATATAAATGCCAGATGGCAAGTGGCTCACATCGAGCCGCGCCTGTTTTGTTTTGGGTTGTTCAGAGATCAGCACACGACCCATGAGGTTGGATACCGTTACCGTATTGATCAGGTCGTCCGCATCGACATTCAGTGTGGTGCGCACCGGATCAGGGTAGATAGACAGCGACCTGATGTTGCTCACCTGGTTCACGTTCAGGCTGCTGATGCGCAGATAGCCTGTAGCCGCAGTGTCCATGCCGGTAGCACCGGTATCGCTGCACACCAATGCTGCTGCAAAGTAAGTGCCCGGTGTACCACCCAATACAACCAAAGAATCGCCCGTTCCCAGCAATGCATGGGTGGCAGTATCGAACCAGTAAATAGTGTAGTATGGCTCCGGATTATATGTGATCGGGTTAACAGAATAAGAACTGTAGGTGCCATCAGGAATGAACTGCCATGCTTCATTATCCGTAGCCCATACACTTGGGTAGTCCCTGCCGGGGGCAGTAGTAGCCGCTGTACCTGTAGCATTCTGTACACCAACTATAGCAAAAGCACCATTCCATGCAGTGCAGGTGTCTTTGTGCCCTATGTGCACTTCGGCTATGTCAGTACCTTCATACAAAATTATCTGGGTTGTAGTGTACTGCGTTGTACAAGAATACATGGCATCATGACAATAGCTTACTACAAACTTGCGGTTAGGAGCCGTACCTGTAGTAAAGTAAGTGATCTGGCCGCCATATACTATATTCATATCGGCCCATGGACCGCATATGCTGTTGTATTTACTGCTATTGCCGAGCAATGCTACACTTACCGGCCATGGATCATACTGATTGGCCACAGCGGTGTCGAATGAAATGGTACCATTGGCACCTATCACACATTGCGTATAGCTATTGCCGTAGTAGTTAAATGTAAACCCGATATTGATAACGCCGGAATACGCATCATCTAATACTATGGCGGCAGAACTGCCTATACCCGCTGTGGTGGGCGATGTAGCATAGAGTGTAATATCAGGCGGATGCACCCATTCAGTGAAGGCCACCTGCGCATTTGCCGGGCGAATGCCACAGAACAAAAACACTATTACCGCGGCCACTAATTGTTGCACACGGCGGATCGATGTAAGGCTAAGTTGTATCATTGACAGTGCATATTTGATTAACACACTAAAGATAAATAACTTTATCATCAAATAGCAATTTTTACTAAGCATTCTTTTTATCATTTAAAAAGCCATTTTCCAGATGCTATCTGCTCCTAAATATTACCTTATTACTACAATGCTGATGCTGTCTGTTACATCATACAGTCAGGATAGAGCCTACGCATATGGCAATGCGGAAAGGGCGCGCAAGTCGTCACATCATACCGATAAAGACCTACGCTCACCAAAAGCTCATCTTGGCTACATTGACGTAGACCATGCCACCCTACCGGAATTTATGGATAACCTGGAGGTTGGCCTTACTGCAGTGGGCAATCCGAACTTGAAACTTGTGAGCTACAAGATTGTTATCATGCCCAAGCTACAGGATATCCGCGAAAGCGAAAAGATAATGGGCAGCAAGATACCACGCACAGTTTTCGACAAACTGCATATGGCCGACCTCAAGAGCGGCGATGTTGTTTCTTTTGAAGATATATTTATTGAGCAGAACGACCGGGCTGTGAGAAAAATGGGCAATGTGCAGATAAAAATAGATTGATAGTTGGTATATAAATAGAGCCGCCACTACGTTAATGTAGCGGCGGCTCTCTTTATTTTTCACTTACTATGCTGCAGGCATCGGCGGTGCTTCAGGCTTAGGTTCTGTCTTCTTTTTCTGGTTACCAAAGCCCTGGCGCTGCATATTGCCCCATACGTGCTTACGGTTGGTAATAAAGTTGAAGTAACCTTTAAGCGCAAAGAACAGGATGAGTGGATGGTACAGGAATGGCTCCAGGAAAGCCATCAGGCACAACCCTATTACCTCGCCCCAGGTCTTGTAATATTTAAAGCTCAACTGATCCCAAAGCAATGCCAGTGTAGTGATCATTACCGAGAACGTATACACAAATACGATAAGGATGATGGCATATGGCCAGTTGATCTGCCCGGTGATTATCAGATAGATATAGAACAAAATACCTCCGAACTCGATCAGCGGTGCCAATAACTCAAAGAAGAAGTTATAGGTGAATACGATAAGCCCTAATCTGCCAAATCGCGGATTGAATAATATTTTGCGGTGGATGCTCATGATCTGCGCCAGACCACGCGCCCAACGCGAACGCTGACGGCCAAACACTTTAAGCGTTGTTGGTCCTTCCGTCCAGCAAAGCGTTAGTGGCACATACTTTACCGCATAACGCTTGTTGTTCGATTTCATGTAAGAACACATCCTCGTGATAAGGTCCATGTCCTCGCCAAACGACTTGGAGTCGTAGCCACCTGCCTTTACAGATATCTCGGTATCGAACATACCCAAACCACCTGACACGTTGGGTACAGAGTTGATAAGATCCCAACCCATTTTACCCAACACAAAGGCGCGGATATATTCCATCTCCTGGAAACGAGGCAGGAACCTGCGCGGCGGACGCGCACGTATCAAAAGCCCCTCGTCCACATCGCAGGAGTTCACCATACGCAGTGTGGCACCTGATGCAATAACTCTTTTAGACCTGTCTTCACCCGTCTTGGGATCCACCTCTGTAGGCTGATCCATGAACGGTTTGATAAGCTTGATGAGCGTATCCTTATCCAGGATACAATCCACGTCAGTACACAGGTAATAATCGTACTTGGCCAGGTTAATGCCGGCGTTAGATCCGTCAGCCTTACTCTTACCGTTGATCTTGTCTATTACCAGCAACTTATCGTAGGCTGTATTGGTAGATTTGAATATGCGCTGTATCGGCATACAGTTCAGTTTTTCCCTGAACGCATATTCCACATGTACTAACTGAAATTCTGTAATGAGTTTCTCCAACGTATCATCCGTACTACCATCGTTGATGATGATCACCTCGAACTTGGGATAGTTGAAAGTCAGCAGGGAACGTACGTTCTGAATGATGGTAACACCCTCATTGAACGCTGGGGCAACTACAGATATACCGGGAGCCAGTGGAGACTCCAGGATGATACCATAATCGACAGAAGCATTCTTCTTCAGGTACCGGCGAATAGATATCAAGGACATTACCGCCAGGATAGCATATACAGCCAACAATGTTGTTCCGTAAATGAACACCACCGTCTGGTAGAAGAGACCCAGGCTCTCCAGCACACTGCTGTTAATGATCCAGTTTCGTATTGCTTGCATCATGATCTTTCGTAATTATTTGATGAGCGGATTCTGGCAATGCTTAATGATCAGCTTTGCTTCTTCTTCCGATGTTTCCAACATCTCCTGCACCATGGCCCTTGATATAGGCGTGTTATGCCTTATCAACGAACGTGCAGCGTTCATCCTGATATCAAAATTGTACGAGTACAAAAATTCATTCTTTAAAAATTCCAGGTGCCGTCCCGACGCTATCCTGCCTATGGCCTTTAATATCTCCAGCTGGCAGATGAGCGGCTGGGTGTTGTATATCTCTATCAGTTTACTCTCAGACTGTTCGGCAGATAGCTTACCCAGGCAATTGATCGCATCGGCCCGGAACATATGGTCTTTATTATTCAATAGCCCCATAACTGCCGGTATCGCAGATTGCTGATCGTAATGCGCAATAAGCTTGAGGCAAAACGAAACAATGCTCTTATTATCTGAATAACTTACCCAACGGGAGAAGTTGGGTATGGATATTTCC
This sequence comes from Chitinophagaceae bacterium, assembly GCA_947455215.1. Lineage (GTDB taxonomy): Bacteria > Bacteroidota > Bacteroidia > Chitinophagales > Chitinophagaceae > Flavipsychrobacter. Next base: position 43,401 of record CANGNA010000022.1, on the reverse strand, counting down.
TTTGTCGTAGTAATGATCTTGAAAAGTTCCAGCTGATCCCACGGCAACAAAGGCTCTGTGGCAATATCAAAGAACTTGAATGGCTCGTTCTTACTCAGCTGCACATAAGCATTACGTGCGGCAGCGCGCAATTCCGGCTTCAAGCTGTTGGTAAGCGGCAGGATGGTCACGTCCGATATAGTGATATCCATCTTCGTAAGTTCTGTCAGGGCCTTTATCTGTATCTCCCAACGGATATTTTTCAGTTTATCGAATGACTCCTTTCCAAGGTCCATATCGATATACAATTTGCGCAGCAACTCACCCACTTCACCCCTGAAATTTCTGCGATACTGGATAATGATGTCGATGATGGCCTGTCTCACCCATTTATGCTTAAATGCAGGATCATCCAGGGCCGCACGATCGAACTCTATCTCCTCTACCGGCAAGCGCTCCAGGTTTTCGTTCAGCAGCACCTGCTCAGTGATCATTTGCTCTATTTTAGGGCTGATGAAAGCTAATCTTTTTTCTTCCACATATGCCTTCCAGCGCTTGTAAAGAATAACGCTGTACGCAATAACGGTTGCGAACACGGCAATGTAAATGAACACGATAGCTATCTCGATGAATAACGGGAGATAGATGAACTGTTCATATGCCGAAAAGACCAGGTTGAACAGGCTGCTAAACATTTGTCCGGGCTGTTTTTTTGGTTACCAATTGCGGGTTGGTCGTCCGTCGTTCCAATAATTTTTTGATACGCGCCAGCAATTCTTCCGCCTTTATGGGTTTCTTCAGATAATCATCTGCACCCAGCCTGAATGCCTCTGTGATCGTCTCTTCGTTACCTACCGAGGAGCAGACAATAACGCTTACATGCCTTTTGGTGATATCATTGCGTATCTTACTCACCACCTCCAGCCCATTGGCATAAGGCATCATCAGATCGGTAACTACTATATCATAATTCTCTGTATCCAACTTTTCAAATGCCTCTTTCCCGTCCTTAGCTGTAATAAGGTTGTATCCAGACTTGGCAAGGATGCTGCGGATAGCCAGCAGCATAATACTATCATCTTCAATGATCAGGATATTTGCCAAAGCAGAGCCCGACGCCGATGATGACGAAGCAGGCACCACCTTCGCGGTAGTTTCGGTAACCTTTGTTGGTATTTCTGCTACGGCATCCGGCGTTACAGACTGCGGGGCATTTTCTACCGCAGGTGTATCATCGTTCTTACCCTTCTTTTTCCTAAAAAACAACAACGCAGTATATATTACAGTTAATAATCAAGGTAGCATACTGCTCCTCTCTTGTTTATTTCTTTTTTGTTACCAGCTTAGCAGAACTTGCAGCCCTGTTATCCAGCAGCTTTTTGATCCGTATCAGCAGTTCACCGGCCATTATCGGCTTTTTCAGGTAGTCATCGGCGCCCAGCCTGAAGGCCTCGGTTATTGTTTCCTCGTTACCTACCGATGATACAACAATTATACTCACATGGCGCTTGGTTGCATCACTTCTCAATCTGCTCACTACTTCCAGTCCATTGGCATATGGCATCATCAGGTCTGTGATCACTACATCATACTCCTTATTATCCAGCAGCTCAAATGCCTCCTTCCCGTCTTTTGCCGTAAGAACCTCGTACCCCGATTTGGTAAGAATATTCCTGATGGCCTTAAGCATTATATCATCATCCTCAATTATCAGTATGGTTGCCATGAATTTATTTTACGGGTTGCTAATGAATATACAATAGCACATCCGACGACGCACACTATTGCACGTATCAAAACTAACAAATCCGTACCAATTTTAAAACACACACAATATGTATTTGAAAATATAACCTTACACCTGCCCTACAAAACTATAGTAAACAAATGGGTAGCCAAAAAATATTGACATAAAAAACAACTTGTTAACATACTAACATAACAAAACAAATAGTAGTATTAACAATCTATATCTTCCCCATAAACACATAATTCCCATTTTTACCACATTTTGAAATAAAAAATCTGGATAGTATGCATATAAACAGAAAATAATTAATTTTATGACCGCTCAACAAGACGGCAGCAAATTAATTTTAACATCAGGCCAACCCTTTTGTGACATTTGGCTGTTTCTATAAGGGCATACAAAGCAAATCATAGTTTTATACATAATAGCATGAAGAGACTATTACCTTATTTTCTGTTTTTAAGCTGCATGGTACTGTGCAGTATTGCGGCAAAGGCAACACACGTTGTGGGTGCTGACCTTTACTACACCTGGATAACAGGCAACCAGTATAAGGTAACTGTGATCATATATGGCGACTGCGGACCTGCCAGCGCAGGCTCTTTTGCCTTGCTGCCTACGGCATCGCCGCAGGTATGCGTGTTCGATGGCACTTCATCAGTAACGTCGCTGAGCCTTAATATACAGGCACCATCCGCAGGCACAGAGATCACGCCAGTATGTCCGGCAGACTCACTCAATACTCAGTGTCACAGCACGTCTTCCCCTACACCGGGCATCAAAAAATTTGTTTATACTAAGACGTATACCCTACCCTATGCATCGGCTAACTGGAAGTTTGTATTTACCGGTAATCTTGGCGGAAGTGGTTCTGCCGGCCGCGCGGCAGCACTTACCAACCTGCCGGTAACACCGGCAACCACTATGTGCCTGGTGGCTACGTTGAACAACGCTACCACATATAATTCTAACCCGATACTGACCATCTTACCGGTTCCATTCTTCTGCCTGAACGGCGATGATAACTATAACCCGGGTGCGGTAGACGCCGATGGCGACAGCCTGTCTTTTGCATTGACCCCTGCCAGCAACTATACCGGTGGCACTACGTGTAATACATCTAACATATCGGCTTGTAATTACGTGACCACCTATCCATATTCAGGCGGCAATCCCCTGCACACAGTACCTGGCACTTTTGGTTTCGATGCTGTCACAGGCCAGATCAGCTTTGTTCCGGATATCCTTCAACGATCGGTTGTAGTATACACCATAAGCGAGTGGCGTAATGGCGTGCTGATGGGCACCATGCAACGAGAGATGTCGTTTACGGTACTAACCTGCACCACGCCGGCCCCGGACGGCTATATATTGGCTGGCGGAGCAACAAACGGTACGGTAGACGATAGTACACACTTCCATATATGTGCTAACAACGGGCCTTTTGACATTAGCATGGGCGCATCATCAACCAACCCGCTGCTCAATATTACAGTGACCAACACCGGTGTACCTCCCGGGTGTACGGTAAATGTGGTGAACAACGGCACTCCCAACCCGAGCATTACTTTATCATGGACCTCCACAGGTGTAACGCCCGGTTCTTATACATTCTATCTGAATTTCAGGGATAATGCCTGCCCGATCAATGGCCAGCAGACCAAAGCATTCACTATATCCATATACCCTGTGCCAAGTGTGTCGTACACAATAGTGGATACTAACACCTGTTCGCACCCTTCAATAGTATCCATATCGCCTAGTGGCGCCGGTATGCCATGGGTGGTACGTTATGTAAATTCTGCGACCGGAACCAGCTTCGATAGTAGTGTAGGGGTAACAACAGCTTACCTGGACACATTCAATACTGGCTTTGATACGCTTATTATCTACAATGCTGTGTCCCCATTCTGTAACTCTAAGGTGACGATGAATATCGCTCCCCCGGTATTTGTAAATCCAACGGCCATCCATACAGATCCTACTTTCTGTGGTGCGAACGATGGTTCGATCACCCTGCAAGGTTTGAAATCGCTGGAGGCTGATACACTGTTTTACACATACAACGGCATTCCGGTTTCTGTCGGCATACCTATCTTCACTTCTTCAGCAGGTACGTACCTGATACCCAATCTTTGTGCAGGCACGTATACTAATATTTATGTGAAGTATGGCTTGTGTACGTCGCCGCCATTAGGGCCTATCACGCTTATTGCACCGCCATTCACTATTGGCAGGTTAGAAATAACGAATCCTACCGCTTGCGGATTGAATGACGGATCTATAAAAATACTGGGTGTTCACCCCGGCCAGCTGGATACAGTGCGCTTTACCCGTAATGGTGTACTGCAACCCCCTTACTACATATTTGTAGGCGCAGACAGCACCATTATCCTCAACAATCTTGACTCCGCAGTATACACCAACATTGTTGTGAACACAACCGGAGCCTGCCCGAATGCTACCGGATGTACATCTAACATCCTGGGCCCTGCAATTTTGCAAGATGTGCGTTTGCAGGCCGGATTTACTTACGACGTGCACATGGGATGTGATGGTGACACACTTTTCTTTAACAACACGTCTATCCCGTCCACAAGTACTGTACCGCTTACCTATCGCTGGTATTTTGGTGATGGTGGCACAGACACATCTAAAAATCCGATGCACGTATACCATCATGCTACGGCAATGACGTATACGATCAAGATGTTCTTCAGCAATGGTCACTGTATTGATAGTGCTATTAATACAGTAAATCTCCAGGCACCGGTTCATGCCGACTTCGTATCAAATGCCGGTTCTTATATCTGCCAGGGCGCTGCAGTAGACTTCCGCGATACGTCGAGCGGTACCGGCCTTAGCTGGAACTGGTCGTTTGGTGATGGCGGCATTGCTACCGATAAAGACCCGTCGCATACCTACATAAATACCGGCACCTATGTGGTAACGCTGATCTCTACCGACAACATACCTTGTAAAGATACCATGACGAAGGTGGTACAGGTGGATTCAACATCTGTGGTAAGCATGAGGGCGAGTGATACGGTTATCTGCCGTGGTGGCCTGGTTACCTTCACCGGCACTTATACCGACATTGGCCTGACAGGCGTTAGCTGGTCTTTTGGCGATGGCACGGGCTACAACAACGCCAACCCGGTACAGCATTCTTTTGATGCTACCGGCTGGCTGCCGATTACAATGACAGTAACCTACAGGGCATGTGCTACAGTGGTAACTACACGCAATATAAAGGTGTATGACAACCCTACCCTGTACCTCGGTCCGGATACATCGATATGCCCGGGCAGTGATGCAATAGAGTTGTACGACCTGATGAATGCCGGTAATCCGCTCGCATCGTGGATGTGGAGCACAGGGGAAACCACACCAAACATAGTGGTAGACAAGCCTGGTTATTATTCAGCTACAGTTACTATCAATGGCTGTATCAATACAGATACGGTATGGGTGGCCAACGATTGTTATGTAAGCTTCCCGAATATCTTTACACCAAATGGTGACGGTGTTAATGATTACTTCTTCCCACGCAGTATCCTGAGCAGCGGTCTCATCGCCTTTAAGATGGACATCTACAACCGTTGGGGACAGAACGTATACTCTACAACCAGCACTGACGGCCAGGGATGGGATGGCAGATTCAACGGCGAAATGCAGCCGCAGGGCGTGTTCATTTACCAGATAGATGCTGTGTTCAAAGACGGACAGAAACTGAGCAAAAAAGGCAACGTAACGCTGCTACGCTAGCGCAAATAATTAGCTAAAAAAGAATAAGGCGGGCTGTTGAAGCTCGCCTTATTCTTTTTAACCCACCCGTTTTACCTCTTTAACCAATTAACCTTTTAACTGCCTCACCTATTTCATCGCTTCTTTGTCTTTCTGCAGTTTTAGCATGATGTCGCGGAGACGGGCCGCTTCCATAAAGTCCAGCTCTTTGGCAGCTTTCTCCATTTCCTTTTTGGTTTTGGCTATTTCTTTATCCAGCTGTGCTGCTGTTTTATATTCTGCTTCAGGCTCAGCAGCCATGCGCAGTTGCTCTTCGTGTATAGCATATTTGCTGTTCTCGTCGTAGCCCTTTATCTCCAGTACCGATGTCTGCCCCATGATCTGCTCTATAGATTTACGGACAGTTTGCGGGGTTATGCCATTGGCCAGGTTATGTGCTATCTGCTTATCGCGACGGCGGCTGGTCTCATCTATGGTCCGCTGCATACTTTCTGTTATCTTGTCTGCATAGAAGATGACCAGGCCATTCACGTTTCTGGCTGCACGGCCGGCCATCTGGGTCAGCGACCGTTCATCACGTAAAAAGCCCTCCTTATCTGCGTCCAGTATAGCCATCAGCGACACTTCCGGCAGATCAAGACCCTCACGCAGCAGGTTGACACCTACCAGTACATTAATGACACCAAGGCGCAGATCACGTAGTATCTCCACGCGCTCCAAAGTATCTACCTCGCTGTGTATGTACTTCGATTTGATGTTGATGCGCTTCAGGTATTTATCCAGCTCTTCGGCCATACGCTTGGTGAGGGTGGTCACCAATACTCGGTCTCCGCTGCTCACACGTCTTTCTATCTCATCCAGCAGATCGTCCACCTGGTTGATACTCGGCCTTATCTCTATCGGCGGATCGAGCAGGCCTGTAGGACGTACTACCTGCTCCGCAACTACCCCACCGCATTGTTCCAGTTCATACTTACCCGGCGTGGCGCTTACAAACACTACCTGGTTGAGCAGCGATTCGAACTCATAAAAATTCAGTGGGCGGTTATCCAATGCCGATGGCAGGCGGAATCCATAATCAACCAGCGTTATCTTACGGCTACGATCGCCGCCGTACATGCCGCTTATCTGTGGTATGGTCACGTGACTCTCATCTATCACCAGCAAAAAGTCGGGCGGGAAATAATCTATCAGGCAGAACGGCCTTGTACCCGGCCTGCGCCGGTCGAGGAAGCGGGAATAGTTCTCGATGCCGCTACAGTAACCCAGCTCCTGCATCATCTCCAGGTCATACGTTACGCGCTCTTTGATGCGTTGCGCTTCTATATGCTTGCCATTGGCCTTAAAGTAGTCTATCTGCGCATTCATCTCGTCCTGTATCTCGAAGACGATATTACGCATCTGGTCTTTAGGGGCAATATACAGGTTGGCCGGGAAGATGGCGGCATTCTCCATAACCAAGATACGCTTGCCGGTATCAGGCTCAAAGGTCTCAATATCTTCTACCTCATCGCCAAAAAAGGTGATGCGGTAACCATAGTCCATGTACGGCAGGTTGATGTCTACAGTATCGCCATTTACGCGGAATGTACCCCGCGCAAACTCGCCCTGGCTACGGTTGTACAGCGAATTGACCAGCATGTGCAGGAAGTTGTTCCGGCCAATGCTATCGCCTTTTTTAAAGCGGATGATGCTGTTGGCATATTCGGCCGGGTTACCGATACCGTAGATGCATGATACCGATGCCACCACAATAATATCCCTACGACCGCTCAACAAGCTGGATGTGGCCCTGAGCCTCAGTTTCTCCAACTCCTCGTTTATCGAAAGGTCTTTTTCTATATAAGTACCCGATGTAGGTATGTATGCCTCGGGCTGATAGTAATCGTAGTACGATACAAAGTACTCCACAGCATTATCGGGGAAGAACTGGCGGAACTCGCCATATAGCTGCGCCACCAGTGTTTTGTTGTGCGTGAGCACCAGCGTGGGCCTGCCGGTGTTCTGTATCACATTGGCCATGGTAAAGGTCTTACCCGAGCCTGTAACACCCAGCAATGTCTGGAATTTCTCACCATCATTAACACCCTCTACCAGTTGCCTGATAGCTTCCGGCTGGTCGCCGGCGGGTTGGTAAGGGGATTGTAAGTTGAACTTCATGCCTTACAAATTTCGGTAATTTTTAGCGCAGAATACGTTAAATCAAACCTTATAAAAACAAAAGATCCGCTATGCAACAGCATAGCGGATCCTCTGAATCTAGGTAATATCTACTTCCCGGTCGTATCTATCACATACACGTCCTCATTATCGTGCTTCATGCGGTAGTTCTCGCGGGCATATTGCTCCAGTTTGTTCTTATCGGTCAGCAGGCCATCACGTTCGGATGCCATTTTGGCGATCTCTCCGTTCAGGTAGGCTATGTTGCCCTTTATATTGTCCAGTTCCTTTTGTTTCTGGCGGATGGAGAGCCAGTCGTTCTGGTCGAAATACATGCACCACACCACAAACACCAGCGATGTGATGAAGTACTTATTGGTAACTACCTTGAGCAGTTTTTTACCTAATACACTTTTCATGACCAAAAGAATAATATCGCTGTGCTGTTGTCCTTCGGCAAGCTCAGGATGACAGCACAGCGATCAATAAATTTATTTACCAAACTTCAGTGCCTTGCCTGGGTAGTAAGCAGAACCAGCCAGTTCAGCCTCTATACGCAGCAGTTGGTTGTACTTGGCCATACGGTCGCTGCGGCTTGCAGAACCTGTCTTTATCTGACCACAGTTCAGTGCTACAGCAAGGTCGGCTATGGTTGTATCTTCAGTTTCACCGCTGCGGTGGCTCATGATAGTATTGTAGCCGGCACGCTGTGCCATAGTTACCGCCTCGATGGTCTCAGTAAGTGTACCTATCTGGTTCACCTTTACCAGCAGGCCGTTGGCAATATTTTCCTTGATACCTTTTTCAAGGCGGGTAACATTAGTTACGAACAGATCGTCGCCTACCAGCTGCACCTTGCTGCCAAGAGCGTCTGTGAGCATTTTCCAACCCTTCCAGTCGTCTTCTGCCATACCGTCTTCTATGCTCACGATCGGGTATTTCTTGCACCAGTCAACCCAATAAGCCACCAGCTCTTCGCTGTTCATCTTCTTACCGCTGCTCTTGTGGAAGTGGTATTTCTTATCCTTATCGTTCCACAGTTCGCTGTTGGCCGCGTCCATGGCTATATTCACCTGGCTGCCTGGTTTGTAGCCAGCTTTTTCTATAGATTTCAATACGATCTCGATCGCTTCTTCGTTGCTCTGGATATCCGGGGCAAAGCCACCTTCATCGCCTACGTTAGTGGAAAAACCTTTGCTCTTCAGCACGGTCTTCAGACTGTGGAATATCTCCACACCCCAGCGCAGCCCTTCTTCGAAGGTAGCAGCGCCGCTAGGCACTACCATGAATTCCTGGAAGTCGATCTTGTTATCTGCGTGTGCACCACCGTTCAGGATGTTCATCATAGGCACTGGCAGTGTGTTGGCATTAACGCCACCTACGTAGCGATACAGCGGCATACCTACGCTCTGTGCAGCAGCCTTGGCAGCAGCCATGCTCACAGCCAGTATGGCGTTAGCGCCCAGCTTGCTCTTGTTGGCTGTACCGTCCATTTCTATCATCAGGCTGTCTATGCCCTTCTGGTCTGTAACATCCTGGCCATAGAGTTCTTCGGCCATTATTTCGTTTACATTATTTACTGCCTTCAGAACACCCTTGCCCATGTATTTCTTCTTATCACCGTCGCGCAGTTCTACAGCCTCGTGCTTACCGGTGCTGGCGCCGCTGGGCACAGCAGCACGGCCTATCAGGCCCTCGCTTGTGTGAACATCAACCTCAACCGTAGGATTACCACGACTATCGAGCACCTGGCGTGCAATAACATCTGTAATGAAACTCATAAATGTGTGATTTTTGCCAAAAGTAAATAGATACGGCCAATTATCGAAGTGAAAAATAGTGAATAAGGAAAATGTCTTAATTGTTTAATGCGGTATCCACCACCTTCCGCAACCACCCCAGCGCGCGTAGATGCTGTATGGTCCACTTGTTATTTGCATGCACTAGTCCGAAAGTATCGCGGGAACTGGCGAACGGCCCCGGGTTCTGCTGGATGATGCACAGGTTGCTATCGGTAACCCACGCCACAATAGCCACATGCCCGTAAGGGTTGCCTTTGTGCCCGTCAAATATCAGCAGATCTTCGCTCTGCGGCTGTGATTTGCTGCAATTGCTATACTGCATTAATCCGCGTTTGGTGTTGAAGGTACTATCGGCCAGTGTTGCATAATAAAAGTCTTTGGCATTGCCAAAGGCATCGGGCATCTTATGGCCCAGGCGCAGGTAGTAGTAGCGCTTTACGAACTCTACACACTGATACTTCATGCCAATATTATACCCATCGGGAGCTGTGTTGCGGCCATCGGTATGCCCTACCATGCCGTTATAACACACCATTACACCATTCAGGCTATCCAGCGGCTGGCCCAGTTCGTATTTGGGATTAGGGTTGAAACTGCTCTTATTGATGAAGTAAGCGGCAATACCAGCGGCCGCCACAACAATACCTGCAACAATGGCTATTTTATATGCTCTTTTCATTGGGTATTGAAAATTACGAATTTATCACAACCATTGCCACTATTTTGGACAGGTAAACCCTACGGATTACATTTGCCATATGCGCATTTTTATTCTTCGTCTTTGCCTGGTGCTTATGGTGTGTTACATACCCATGCATGGCCATGCACAAGCCAACGATGCGCTGACGGGCTATGGCTTCGAGGTGAACATGTTTGCAGGGCGTGTTATTAAACATTCTCCAAAGTTCCACCTGCCGTTGCCCGATCGCTCTACCGGGTTTGATGTGAATATGGTGTATAAGTGTAGTGGCCGCAAACCATGGGAAGTATGCCGTAAATACCCCACCATAGGCCTGGCGGTTGCGTATACTAACTATGGCATAGACTCTGTGTATGGACGCTGTTTCAGCATCTACCCCAACCTGGTCATCCCCATCATTACCTCGAAACATTTTGAATGGACCATACGCATTGGCGATGGTATGGGGTATGTGACAAAAAAATATGGCCGCAACCCTATATCGGACACGCTGAACAATGCTATAGGCAGCCATATTAACGACTACGCCAGTTTTATGACCGATCTGCGCTATATAGCCAACGAGCATTGGGACATACAGGCCGGCATGAACTTCAGCCACATCTCCGATGCATCGTACCACCAACCCAACCTGGGTATTAACCTGTATGGTGCACACATAGGGGTGCGGTATTTCCCGGTAAGTTCTAAGCCTAAGCATACGGTGTGTAAATCGACACCACTCCGCGACCGCTGGCTGGTACAAACCCGCCTGGGTATCGCCTTTAACCAGATAGAAGCACCACGGGGGCCAACCTTCCCGGTGTACCTGGCGACCTTGTATACCAGCAAACGCTGGCACGAGAAGAACAAGGCTTACTTCGGGGTAGATTATTCTTACTACGAAAGCATCTACACCTACCAGCGCACACACGAGATAAACCCCGGCCATGAGGCTGAACACTCTTATAAGGCAGCTCTACTGGCAGGTAACGAATTCCTGTTTGGCCGCGTAGGTATCATCCTGCAGGTAGGCTACTACATAGTGGGCTCTGAAATGAGGATGGATAAATATTACGAAAAGATAGGCGGCCACTACTACATAGTACAAAAAGAAAAAGGCCCGATAAAAGAATTGTACCTTACTGGCTTCCTGAAGACCCATAAAACAATAGCCGAGCTGGCTGAGTTCGGTTTAGGGTTCGGGTTTTAACACAATGATCAAAGCAGGGCTAAGTAGCCCTTTATAGGATATCTCAATGACCAAAACATCGCTCCCGGATACCGTAGTGCCTTATTGTGCAGCGCATACCAGCGCAGAGGATGAGGTGCTGCTGGCCCTGAACCGGGAAACCAACCTTAAAGTACACGGGGCAATAATGATATCGGGACATCTGCAAGGCACTTTCCTGCAAATGTTCAGCCGGGCTACCAGGCCCCGCCGCATACTGGAGATAGGCACCTTCACCGGCTACTCTGCCATATGTATGGCACGCGGCATGGCCGATGATGGCCAACTGCATACCATAGATGTTGATGAGGAACTGGAATACCTTACCGATAAATACTTCAGGCAGGCAGGACTGCGCGATAAGATAGTGACCCACATAGGACAGGCGGCAACGGTGATACCGACGCTCGACGAACAGTTCGACCTGGTGTTCATAGATGCCGACAAGGCCAGCTATGGTTTATACTACGACCTGGTGTTTGACAAATTATCTCCGGGTGGTACCATCATAGCCGATAACGTGCTGTACGAAGGGGATGTGACCCTGCCACACGAGCAGCAGAGCAAGAATGCAAAAGCCATGCACGCCTTCAACGAAAAGATAATGGCCGACGACCGGGTGCAGCAAATAATACTGCCGATGCGCGACGGACTGATGCTGATACAAAAGAAGTAAGCAGATAAACAAGGTTAATTAATACGTATTTTAGCACCCATGGCTAAGAAAAAGAAAAAGTCGCGGTTACCGCTCATCATCATAGTTGTCGTTATCCTGCTGGGGCTGATAGCCGCCTACAAGATATTGGGGCCCAACAGCAGCAAAGCGCAGTTCCTGTATGTGAGAACAGGCACCACCTATGAACAGCTGCTGAAACAGCTGGAGAACGGCTACGTGAACGATATCAATAGCTTTGACTTCCTGGCCAAGCGTGCCGGCCTGCCAGAACATATACGCCCCGGCAAGTACCAGATAAAATGGGGCATGACCAATTACGAGCTGGTGAAGAAACTGCGCAATGGCCGCCAGGTGCCGGTGAAACTGGTGATCAATAAACTGCGTACCAAGGCCGATTTTATCCATATGCTATCTGCCAACCTGGAAGTAGATTCTGCGGAGCTGAGCGAGCTGATGCATAACCCGGAGTACCTGGCCAAAATGGGCCTGGACACCAACACGGTAATGTGCGGTGTACGCCCCGACACTTACGAGTTTTACTGGAACACCACAGCCGACAAAGCATTTAAAAAGATACAGGCCAACTATAGCCGCTTCTGGACCGACGAACGCAAACAGGAAGCTAAAAAACACGGTCTTACTCCTATACAGGCTACCATTATGGCCTCTATCATAGACGAGGAAAGTAATGTACCGGCAGATAAACTGAACATTGCCAGCGTGTACCTGAACCGCCTGGACAAAGGCATGAAGCTACAGGCCGACCCTACCGTAAAATTTGCCATCGGCGACTTTGCCATCAAGCGCGTAACCGGTGTAATGCTGCAAACGGAGTCTCCTTACAACACCTACCGCAATACCGGCCTGCCTCCGGGCCCTATCTGCACGCCATCCAACGGATCGATAGAGGCAGTATTGGAAGCCCCTAAGACCACTTACATCTTCTTCTGTGCCAAGGCCGATCTGAGCGGTGCATCCGTATTCGCATCTACCGATGCCGAACACCTGAAAAATGCCCGTGCTTACCAGCAGGCACTTAATGCCAGGGGGATACACTAAGAAGTCAAAAGTCAAAAGTGAAAACCTAAAAGGTTGCCCGGTCTTAATATCCGTGTTCTTGGAGCAGGTTTATCTCCTGAGTAAAAACATATTCATATATAGCAAACCACACAAGTGTAGCGTCTTTTGTTTTGGCTACATGGTGTACCTTTGCACCCAATTATATATAACTATATGCTGCCACAGTTCGACAATACTGAAATAGCTTTTAAATACCGTAGTGATAAGGACATGAAGATGGCCAGGTTCCTCTTCTCGTCTATGGGTTCGCCTGCCATTGCCAGCCTGGGCATGAAGATGACCCAGATCGCCATATCGTGGAAACTGCCTGTTAAGGGCCTCATCAAAAAAACGCTTTTCGACCAGTTTTGCGGTGGCGAGACCATGGACGAAGCGGCACAAACAGCAGCTGCCATTGGCAAGTACGGCGTAGGTACCATACTGGACTACGGCGTAGAAGGCAAGGAGAGCGAAGAAGATTTTGACCGTGCAGTGCCTGAGTTCATCAAGGCCATCAAGTACGCAGCCACCAATAAGAATATCCCTTTCATCAGCCTGAAGGTGACCGGCTTTGCCCGCTTTGCTCTACTGGAAAAACTGCATGCTGAGGCACCACTGAACGCTGACGAACAGGCTGAATGGAAGCGCATTTACGATCGTATAGATTTTATCTGCAAGGCTGCTGCCGAGCATAATGTAATGGTACTGGTAGATGCTGAAGAAAGCTGGATACAGAAACCTGTTGACGACCTGACCGACGCCATGATGGCTGCCTACAACAAGAGCAAGGCCATCGTGTTCAATACCTTCCAGCTGTACCGCCACGACAGGCTGGAGTTCCTGAAAGAATCGGTAGCTTTTGCGGAAACTCATGGCTACCAGCTGGGTGCCAAACTGGTACGCGGAGCCTATATGGAAAAGGAACGTAACCGTGCTGCATCTGTTGGTTACCGCGACCCTATACAACCTACTAAAGACGCCACCGACCGCGATTATGATGAAGCAGTGCTCTATTGCCTGCAGCACATCAACAGCCTGTCGGTATTCATAGGCACGCACAACGAGAACAGCTGCATGAAGGCCGCCCGCTATATGGAAGAGAACGGCATACCGGCAACTACTGACAAGGTATATTTCTCCCAGTTGTTTGGTATGAGCGATAATATCTCCTTCAACCTGGCACACAGTGGCTACCACGTGGCCAAGTACCTGCCCTACGGACCTGTAGAAGATGTGATCCCCTACCTGATGCGCAGGGCACAGGAAAACACATCGGTAGCAGGCCAGACAGGCCGCGAGCTTACCCTGATAGAACGCGAGATGCAACGCAGAAGATTATAAAGTCCTGTAGCTGTGCCACACTTTAAAGTGTGGCACAGCTGTTATTATCAGAGTGTCACCCTGAGCCTGTCGAAGGGCGACACGGACATGGGCAATAATGGCAGGATATCTGAATCGTTTTGAAAATGCCATGAACAACGGATATAACAATGCTGCATTCTTTTACGACCGCCTTGCCCGGCTGGTGTTTGGCAACAAGCTGCAGCAGGCGCAGGCTACCTTTCTGCACCTGATACCACAGGATGCCCGGGTATTGATAGTTGGCGGTGGTAGCGGGTGGAAATTGGAGGAACTGGCGCGTATATACCACAACAGTAAGCTATCCATTACCTATGTAGAGGCAGCGCCAAAGATGGTAGAACTGGCTCAAAAGCGCATAACGTCTGACCCTGCGCTCTCTGAAGCGCCATTCCTTACCAACTTTATCACCGCCCCCATACAGGATGCCCAACTGGGTGGCCACTACGATGTGATCATCACAGCCTTCTTCTTCGATAATTTTAATGACCACGAGGCCGGGGATATTGTTAGCAAGCTGTTGCCACACTTTGCTACCGGTGGGCAGTGGTTCTATACCGACTTCAGGAATAGTGGTGCAACCAACCACAAACTGCTGCTGAAAAGTATGTACCTGTTCTTTGGTTTGATCTGTGGCCTAAGCAACAGGCAGTTGCCGGATATGTACCGAATCTTCGATAAGCGTGGCTTGATGCCCGTACACGTCAAGCAGCTGATGAATGGCCTTATTGAAAGCGCTGTTTACATAAAGAGCATGACGTAACACCCTGCGAAAGGGGCCGCCAGCAGCAGTGAATCGAACCTGTCTAATGCGCCACCGTGGCCCGGCATGATGTTGCCGGAGTCCTTTACATCGGCCATGCGCTTCAACTTAGACTCTACCAGATCGCCCAGGGTACCGGCTACAGCTGCACAAAGACCAAGTACCGCCCAATCTACCAGCCTGAACTTGTGCGAAAAGTAACCATACACCATAGCGCCTATCATAGTGAGCAATGCACCACCACCGGTACCTTCCCATGTCTTCTTAGGCGATATGGGAGAGAACGGAGTTTTACCTATAAAGGAGCCTACCAGGTAAGCCATGGTGTCATTGGTCCAGATCATGAGGATGAGTGCGATGGGGAGAATGAAGTTCCTTTCTTCCATATGCAACAAAAAGATCATTGGCATTGTGATATAGAACAAACCCGCAAGCGAGAACAATACCGCTTTTGTACTATTTCTTGGAGATATGACCCCAATAATGATCATTATTGCAGGAGCAATTAGCATTAATTTAGCTAAGTCCCTTAAGCCGCTAATAATTTCGCGTGTTGCTTCGAATAAGGGCGGTTCGCCATCATTTAAACATCCAATAGACCAGCTACAACTGCCAACCAGAATAGCAACACTAAAGACCTGTAAGACTATCTCCAGCCATACCGGCCAATAAGTCTCCGGGTCTATCTTTTTCATCAGCTTGAAAAACTCCCGCAAACAAAGCACATTGATAACTACGATAAGCGCCAGGAATGCATCAGCTCTCCATAGCAACCCCACCAGCATTATTGCTGCAAACACAATGGCGCTTGCGGTGCGCTTATAGAAAACGGGCATATTCAGAGCCATATCAAAAATTAAAGAGTAAAGGTAAAAACTAAAAAAGCTTGCCGACTAGTTAAAGATAGCTGATTCTTTATCTGTTTCAGTATTCTTTGGCTGGTCAAAATCCTGGTACCAGTTATCGGCAAGTGGCGTTCTCCGTTGCCATAGCATCTGCAGGGTCCAACCAAATAGCAGGCCATCGCCCAATATCACACCCACATGCAGTCCGTTTGAGCTGTCGCTGACCACATGCAGGTAAGTGAGCAATACCTGCGATCCATTAAATACCATATGCGCCAGAATACCATTCCATATAGAACCGGTAAGGTAGTAGATAACCGCCAGCAATGCACCTGCCAGTAATATAGATGGCATACCATAATAGTTGGAATGAGAAAACGCAAAGATCACTGCAGTAAACACGATCGGCATCACCATGTTGCGGGCCTTCTGGCGGGCAAAGCGCATCAGCATGCCCCTAAAGAACAGCTCTTCACCTATAGCAGGGATAATGGCCATTACAATGAAAGTGCGCAGAAAATCGGCAAAGGTGGGCATGGTCAGGAATGCCTTTTGCACTGCTTCGGCAGCGGCCTGCTTTACCTTTACATCGGGCCCGAAGTTGATCTGGCTCATCCCCCACTCCAGTTGCATCAGCAATGGCATGGCCGTAACTATCAGCATTACAGACAGTACCATGTGCGCTGGCCTTTTAGGAGCATTCAGTCCCAGGTATTGTTTAGGCTTAGGATGGGCAAAGTTGGCGAACAACAGCGAGGGCACCATAAAGAGCATCACACTAAGGATACCCTGTGCCAGTAACGCCACATGTATCATCTCCGGAGCGCTATGCTCGTTTACCTGCAACACCGAAGATAGTTGCACGCCATACACCTTAGGCAATAACACCTGCAGGCACAATTGCCCCAGCGATGCCAGCGTAAATATCATGAGCACGAACAGCAGCAACTGCAGCGCCCACGGATATGTTCTGAAATATCTCATACAGGGCGCAAAGTTAAGTGTTATCTCCCCGCAAAC
The DNA here is from genome assembly GCA_947455215.1 of Chitinophagaceae bacterium. Classification (GTDB taxonomy): domain Bacteria; phylum Bacteroidota; class Bacteroidia; order Chitinophagales; family Chitinophagaceae; genus Flavipsychrobacter. The sequence goes on along the minus strand of CANGNA010000022.1, from coordinate 26,331 downwards.
ACACAGTGCAGGCATCGGTAGCCTTATGCCTGCTTACGGGCAGCAGTTTTTGGCTTTTGGGCAGCTGCTACCGCTTTATTAGTAGCCAGGCGCATTTTCAGTATCTCTCTTACCAGGGTAGCAGGCAAGGGGTTATCTACGGTAAAGTGCACGGTGTAGCCCTTTATCTTGTAGGGCGCCAGTTGAGCGCCCAGGGCGGCTACAATATCCTTACCTACCGGCACCAGCGAGCAATGGTTCTTGAACGCCGCAAAAAATATCACCGGTACACCATTTACCTTATAGCCGGGTATGGCATAGCTGATGAGCTCCTCCGCATCAGCAGGCAGGGCCGATTTGATGGTCTTGCGCAGCTTACCGAGCATTGCCTGCACATCATCGGGCAATACTTCCAGGTATTCATCTACAGTGGCGGCAACAGGTCCTTTGGCCATAGCATGTTCATTTACCACAAACATAATACCCTCTGCTTATATGCGGGCGGTGATTCCTGTCAGTTTCAAGGGCTATCCCGACAATAATATCCGGTTCACCACTGCCGCTTGTCCCGCCATACGGGGTATGCAAGGTGTTGGTAAACCTGCTACATTTGCTAAGCGCCGCTTTGGCGTTTGCTTCAATGAAATATTCGCTTTTACTACCACTCACATTTATTGCCGGCATAGCACAGGCCAGACACCATATTGCTGCCGACACCACAGAGCATGTAACGCTCAAAGAACTTTCTGTTAGTTCCAAAGGGGGCAAACCGCCCTACCAGGCCACGGTAACACAGGCATGGAAGATAGCCAGAACACGCGTAGCGCTATCCTTCGACTGGAAGGGTAAAACAGCCGATGCCCGGGAATGGATAACCGCCAGGCCATGGTGCTACGCCACCGATAGTATAGTACTGGACGCCAAAAGCATGCGCATAGACTCGGTATGTGTGAATACCAAAGCAGGCAGAAAGCCACTGCAATTCGCCTATACCAACGACAGGCTATCAGTAAAACTCGACCATACTTATGCTGCTACAGATAGTATAGAGCTGTTTTTTAAATATACTGCCATGCCCTATGCACAGAACACAGGTGGCAGCGCAGCTATTACCGATGACAGGGGCCTGTACTTTATTAATAGCGAAGGTAAGATACCCAATAAGCCAATGCAGATATGGACACAGGGAGAGACCGAGTCTAACAGCCACTGGATGATCACCTTCGACAAGCCTAACGTACGCTTTACCACGCAGATAGAGCTTACCGTGCCCGATGAGATGACCACCCTGAGCAATGGTGCACTGGTAAAGCAGAATAAAGAAGCTAATGGCCTGCGTACCGATATATGGCGCATGGACCAGCCCATACAGGCATATGCCACCATGTTTGCCATTGGCAAATTCAGCACGGTAAAAGAAAAGTGGAACAACAAAGAGGTGAACTACCTGGTAGAGCCGGCATATGAGCGTTATGCCCGCATGATGTTCAACAACACGCCGGAGATGATGGGGTACTTTTCCGAGATAACAGGTGTACCCTACCCGTGGAATAAATACAGCCAGGTGGTAGTGCGCGACTATGTATCGGGGGCTATGGAGAATACTTCAGCATCACTCTTTGGCGAGTTCATGAACCAGGATGCACGCGAGATTGCCGACAAGAACTCAGAAGATGTGGTATCGCACGAGTTGTTCCACCAATGGTTTGGCGACTATGTTACTGCTGAATCGTGGAGCAACATTACTGTGAACGAGTCTTTTGCCAACTACGGCGAGCAGCTTTGGCGCAGGCACAAGTATGGCAAGGACGAGGGAGATGCCCTGGCCTGGAACGACCTGCAACGCTACCTGGGGTCAGCATCGTTCAAAGATCCGCAGCTGGTGCGCTTCAACTACAACAGCCGCGAGGATGTGTTTGATGCTATATCCTATAATAAGGGTGGTGCCATACTGCACTACCTGCAAACCCTGATAGGCGATGCAGCCTTCTACAAGTCCATGAACATATACCTTACCAAAAATGCCCTGCAACCCGCCGAGGCACATAACTGGCGCATGGCAGTAGAAGAAGCCACCGGGCAAGACTGGAACTGGTTCTTCAACCAATGGTATTACCATCCCGGCCACCCATCGCTGAAGGTTGCCTATAACTATAACGATACCGCCAAAACACTGTCGATAACCGTAACACAGTCCAACAGCGACAGTACATTCAACTACACGCTGCCGCTAAAAGCAGCGCTGATCTATGGCAACGAGCAGACCATTATAGACTGGAACATCAGCAAGCGCACGGAGACATTTACCTACAACTATAAAAATGGTGTAGCACCTGTGTTTGTACCCGACCAGCAGCATATACTGCCGGGCGACATAAGGGAAACTAAGAAGCCCATACAATGGCTGCAACAATATGCGGCCAGTAAAGACGACATCATATTGCGCGAACTGGCCATAACAGGTGCCTGCAAACAAATGCCCGACAGTGCCACACAAGAGCTGATAGGCATGGCATTGAAAGATCCATCGACCAATGTACGCAGCTACGTACTGGACGAAATGGAAGCTATGAAGAGCGACCGCTACCGCAAGAGGTGGGGCAACCAGGTGATAGAGATGGCAGGCCACGACGGCAGCAACACTGTGCGTGCTGACGCTATGAAACTGGTCGGGGAATGGAAACTGAACAATGCCAAAGATGTGCTGCTGGCCGGGGTTGCAGACAGTTCTTACATGGTGGCAGGTGCCGCGCTGAATGCACTGGGCAAAATAGATAAAGACACCGCCTATACCATAGCCCATAAAATGGCCTCGGGAGATAATCGTTCTTCTTTGCAATCTGCCATATGCAGCAATATAGGCCAGGCGGCTAAAGATGAGGATGCCACTACCATTACACAATGGAGCACACAAGCCAGCGGAACAAAAAAATTTGCACTGGCAGGCGCTATGAGCCGCTATATGAAAAATGTAAAGAGCGATGATGCGTTTACCAAAGTTCTTGACGCTTACAGCACGCTCATTCGCCAGGAAGAAATGAAGAGCTACCGCAGCGGCCTTACCGGCATGCTGATACAGGCCGGGGGCAACCAGCTGAGCAATGTGAAAAGCGACAACAAAGACGAAGCCGCTACAGCACAAAAGCGACTGGCACAGATAAAAAGCACACTGACCCAGGTAATAACAGAAGAAACAGATAAGGCCGAAAGGGAAGAGCTGGCCACTATGATGAAAGACACCTTTGAACCACCTGTAGAAGAAACCGCTACACCCGCTACCACAGAAGAACCACAACCGGCTACGGGTAAGCATAAAAGAAAGAAGAAGAAAAAGCACAACGACGAATAACATAAGCAGAGCCATAGCCACACAGCTATGGCTCTTTTCATCATCATCAATAGCCGCCTTGGCCACACAAAACCTCCTGCTGGCAACATGTGGCATTTAACTAACATAAAGTAAGTACCTTTACGCCTCAACAACGCTGATGATATCTCCGTCTATCCCCGGAAACGAAGCCCAAAGGCTATCTAACCTGAAGGATTATATGATCCTGGACACAGTTGCCGAAAACGACTTCGATGAGATCACTATGCTGGCATCGCAGATATGTGGCACACCCATATCGCTGGTGTCGCTGGTAGATGACAAAAGACAATGGTTCAAATCGCACCACGGCCTGCCAATGCGGGAAACACCTAAAGAACTGGCTTTCTGCGGCCATGCCATCAATAGTCCGGGCAGCCCCTTTATTGTACCAGACTCCAGGATAGACAACCGCTTTTCTGATAATCCATTGGTAACAGGTGCACCACATGTTATCTTCTATGCAGGTATACCACTGGTAACACCGCAGGGCTATGCCTTAGGCACGCTGTGTGTTATAGACCATGCCCCTAAAGAACTGTCGGGCCAGCAGCTATCGGCACTACAGGCGCTGAGCAACCAGGTAATGTGCCAGCTGGAACTGCGCCGCAAGAACAGGGAGCTGGAGATAACCCACGAAGAGCTGACCAATAACTACAACGACATGGAGCAGTTTGCCTCGGTAGCTGCCCACGATCTGAAAAGCCCGCTGCACAATATCATTACCCTGATAGATTTTTACATGGAGGAGAATAAGGCCCTCATCAATGCCGATGGAACCTTGTACCTGGAGCATGTAAAAACATCATCGGAACAATTGAGCCGCCTGGTAGATGCCATACTCCAATATTCCAAGAGCACACAGGTGATCTTTAACGACAGGGAATTCTTTACCCTGAGCGATGCAGTGGCTGCTGTCATCTCCCTGCTGAAACCAGCAGACAATATCACCATCAACTACCCTAAGGAAATAACGGCCATCAACACCTCGCGCGTAGCTGTGAAACAGATATTGCTGAACCTGGTGAACAATGCCATCAAATACAACAACAACCCCAAGCCACAGATCAACATTACTTTTGATGAAAGTGAACATCATTATCACCTGGCAGTAAGTGACAACGGCCCCGGCATACCGGCAGATCACCTGAACACCATATTCGACCTGTTCACTACCGTAAAAGGCAACCGAAGCAGCGGCACGGGCATAGGCCTGGCCATTGTAAAGCGCCTGGTAGAAAAGTTGAAAGGGGAAATAACGGTAACCTCTACCTCCGCAGGTACCACCTTTTCATTTACACTTGGTAAAATGCAGGCATAGACTACTTGCTGCTCACCCTGAACACTGCCCATATATAAGAGCGTTCCTGCCAGTTATTGATGTTGTTACGCAGCACCCAATCAGGGTATTCGCAGTAGATGCGTTGTGCATTGTACCCTGCTAACCCTGCAGGCACAGACAGATTATCGTTCAGCAAGATAACATCGCGGCCTTTATTGTCGGCCAGTACTTGTGGCAGTTGGGTGGCACTATCCAGCACCTGTATCTTCATGCCGGGATATTTATAGAAGTTACATTCTGCCAGCCCCATCCTGTAGGGCGACTTACCAAAGGCAATAAGCGTAGTGGGCTGTTGGCGGGAATGATAGTTTATGAATTTAAAATAGTTCATCACCTCTTCTGCCGGGGTAAACATTTTGAACACCAGGATAGCTATGTTGACACCCGCCAGCACCCTGAATGCAATGGTATAACCCTTGCGCCATGTAAACCTTTGCAGCAACACATCGGCACCCAGGCAGGCTATATAGATGAATGCAAACGACCCCGGGAACAGGAACCGCATCTCTTTATGCCCTATAGCAAAATGACCTATAAAAAACGTAATACTCACCAGCGAGAACAAATGCAGGGGCTTGCGCCAGATGCCTATACCAAACAGTATGAGCAGCGGTATACTGAAGGGCTCTATCCCCATTTTAATGAACTTAGTGATATACCACCACCATGGCTCTACCCCGAATTTGGCCGCTACCTTCTGGATGATATTCACATCGAAGTAATTATAAGGGGTGAAGGTCCAGATGCCGTAAAACCAATGGTCTACTACTACGGACAGCCCCATGGCTACCAGCACAAAAGCGGCCAGCAGCAGCCACCTGTGCCATGCCCACTTGCTAACGAACAGCACCCATATACCCAGCCCTGCAAAGGCAAAGGCCATCTGCAGACGGAAGAACAGCGTAAAACCCAACAGTAAGCCCGCAACAGCAATGTGTTTCACCTGCTGTGCCTTAGCTTCATCCTTTACATATATTATGAGTGAGAGTGCCAGGAAGAACAGATCGGCAGCTATGGCCTCTGATGAGAACCGCACACCTATATAGGGCACAAACCACAGGAACAGGTTGGCCGCGGCATACAGCCACTGCGCCTTAGCTTGGGAAAGAGATGGGGTAAGCACCCTTATCAGCCTTATGGCAGTATACCAGGTAAGCACGGCCATCATCAGGCGCAACACAAAGGCCAGCATAAAGGGGTCGGTGATGCCTATAACATTCAGCACGCCACCTACGCAGTATACAATGAAGGGCTGCAGTGCGGCACGGCAATGGGTACCAAACTCCCATGGCAGATCAGCAGCGGGCGACAGGCCCTTCTTCCAGCTGTAAAACTCCAGCACCTGGAAGTGCTCATCGGGGTGATAAAAACCCACGCTGAACCATGCCGTCACCACCATCACTACCAGGCTGATGATGCACCAGCGGCGATATTGTGTATCTGTTATTGTTGTGCTCAATACCCTACCTGTTTAAAACGCAAAGAGCGCAAAGATAACCTCTTTGCGCCCTTGCTCCTATCCTGTTATTATAGTTCCTTCTTGCTCTTTTCTTTGGTAAAGCGCAGGTACGTATACATCAGCATACCATCGCGCCTGAACTCTATGGCTATCTTCTGGTTAGGCCATGTATCGTCCAGTATGTCCTGTATATCTGTTACGGTGGTTACCCTCAGGTGGTCCATACGCAGTATCACATCGCCATTCCTCAGGCCTGCATAGTCGGCAGGAGAGCCGGCCTTTACATCCAGTATGGCTACACCGCGGCCATTGGCAGCACCCTGTGCCGATATGCCCATCTGTGGTGTGTAATCGAAATAGTTATCTACCGTATTGTAGGTATAAGCGTTAAGGAACGGACCCGGCACACGGCGGTTGCCATGCAGATCGGGCACAGTGTAATCATACGCCTGGTGGCGGTGCATGGTAGTGGTCTCTGCCAGCATCGCCTCAGCGTGCAGTATACGGCCACGGCGATCGTAGGTGATCATTACGCGCTCACCACCATCATGATCGTTGATGGCATTGGTCAGGTCCCACGAGTCGCGTATCTCCCTGCCGTTCACCTTCAGTATCAGGTCGCCCGGCATCAGGCCGGCCTCATCGGCAGGGCTGTTGCGCACTACAGAGCTCACGTGAGCACCGTCATAGTCGCCATACTGGTCGGTAAGTACACCCAGTACTGTGCGGCGGGAATGGTCGTTATAATCTTCTTCTGCTATAGGCTGGCGCTTTTCCTGCACCTTCTCATCGTCTTTTACATTCACCACTACCCTGCGGCGCACGTTCTTGTCTGTGGCCGACGATACCAGCTCCCCGTTTACATACGTGTTACCATCTATCACCTCTATCACTGCGGCACCGTCTGTGCGGTTCAGCTCCACGGTCTCTTCCTTTTGCGTGGCCACCTGCCTGCGCACCACCTTGCGGTGCTTTACCACATGCTTCACCACGGTATCCTTCTTCACTACAGCCTTTGCAGGGGCGGGCATTGCGGGTTTTACAGCAGGCATAGCAGGCTTTGCTGCGGGTGCCGGCTTTGCGGGCGTTACGGTTTTCTTCTTATCTGCCGGCTTCACCTGGGCATTGGCGCCCATGCCGGCCACCATCACCGATGCCAGCAACAGCCCTTTTACTTTATTCATGCTTTTTGGTTTTCTATTACGCAATATATACTACAAACACATCCACACCTTTTTTGCTGCTCACTTAGCGCAAACGGGTTACCATGAACAGCGACAGCAGTATGATGGCTATCAGGCCAATGACCAGCCCGGTAATGATGTTGCGATACGTTTTGTTGGCCGCCCTTATGTTAGACAACTCATCTATATTATTGATGATGTTCTCCATGCGGTTGAAGGCTGTTTCGCCCTTGATCACATAGTCATACGCACCATTTTTGATGCTTTCTACCGCCACTTCTATCTTGTCCTGGCCAGATAGCATGATGACCTTGGTATTGGGGTTGATGCTCTTTATCGACTTCAGCACCTCTACACCGTTCTGCGCATTGGGCAGGTGGGCGTTCAGGTGATAGTCCAGCACTACGATGCTTGGGTTCAGGTTCAGGTCTTTCACAGCGCCTTCGCCGGTATCGTAAGTTTTAATTTTATATTCAAATTTTTCTGAAAGATAATCCTTCAGCATCTCGTTCTGTATCGGCTCGTCATCTACGAGAAAAACGTACTGTGTGTTCTGTTCTATAGCCATAAGTGTGTTATTCGCTGTTAAAATACAAAAGTAATCAGGAAAAAATAATATACCAGTTGAAAATACCCACAATTGACCATTATCAGGGAATAAGGGCGGATGAATACCAAAGTGCCGCTGTCCTGTCTCCTGACTGACAGCCCACAAGCGGAAGTATTCGTTTTCGATGTATAACAACCGCGCTTAATTACCCACGCGATAGCTGTCAGTCTGAAGACAGGACAGCGGCTGTTATTCCCCAAAGCACGTACCAATGCGTACCATTAATTCTCTCTCAGCTCTTCAAAGGCTTTGATGCATACGCGGTGCAGGCCCTTTATCTGTTCGGGTAGTTTTTCGTGGTGGGCGCTGCTGCCGGCTGCCTGTTCTATCAAAAAGATGTGGCTCACTTCTTCTTTTACACCCATGTACGATAGCTGCGGCTTCAGCGAGTGGGCGGCTATCTTTACGGCGTTATAGTCGCCGCTGGCCATGCCATTGTCTATGGCGCTCAGCAGCTTGGGGGCATTCTCCAAAAACATGCTGATGTATTTCTGCATCTTATCGGGCTTGCCGCCGGTAAACTGTTTCAGGAACATCCTGTCGGTCACCTTATCGGGCAGCGGGGCCTCTACAGGCGCAGCGGGCACGGCAGGTGCTTCCTGGCGCACAGGCTGCCTTACTATCTGCTTATTGCCCAGCACGGTGTGCATCTTCAGTAGCAGTTCGCTGGCATTAAATGGTTTCGATACATAGGCATCCATGCCCACGTCCAGGTATTGCTGCACGTCTTCCTGCAGCACATTGGCCGTCATGGCTATTATCTTCACATTCCGGGCAGGCTCCTTCAGTTGGGTGCGGATGTGCCTCGTCGCAGTAACACCATCCATCACGGGCATCTGTATGTCCATCAGCACTATGTCGTACTCGTCGGTCTCCAGGCGTTTTATAGCATCTTCACCGTTCACGGCTATATCCAGTGCCAGTGTAGGTATCATCTCCTTCAGCGTATCCTCGGCCACCATCCGGTTAAAGTCGTTATCCTCTACCAGCAGTACGCGCACATTGCCCAGCCGCGTCATATCGTCGCCGCTCAGCACATCGTCCTGCTTCTTGCTCTCCTGCACGGTAGCCTCGTCAAACGGTATCACTATGGTAAAGGTGGTGCCCTTCTGCAGCTCGCTCTTTACCGATATGTCGCCGTTCATCAGCGTTACCAGCTGGCGAGATATGGCCAGGCCAAGGCCCGTGCCGCCAAACTTACGGGTCACATCGCTGCCCGCCTGTGTAAAGCTGTCAAAGATGGTATCTATATAATCGGCGGCTATACCTATACCGGTATCCGCAATGTCGAACTGCAGCCACAGTTTATCGGCCTTCTTGCGCAGCGATGTACGCACGGTCACACTGCCCTTGTCTGTAAACTTAACGGCATTGCCCGCCAGGTTGATGAGTATCTGGTGCAGGCGTGTAGGATCGCCCACCAGGCGGTTGGGCAGGCTATCATCGGTCTCCAGCCTGAACTCAATACCCTTTTCTTCGGCCTTCAGCATCAGCATATCGCGTACGCTCTGCAGTATCTCCCGCAGGGTAAAATCGGTATGCTCTATCACTATCTTACCGGCCTCTATCTTAGATATATCCAGTATATCGTTGATGATGACCAGCAGGTTATCGGCCGATAGCTGTATGGCATTCAGATAGCGCAACTGGTCGGGCTTGGGCTCTTTGGCCAGCAGCAGACGTGTCATGCCCACAATGGCATTCATAGGCGTGCGTATCTCGTGGCTCATATTGGCCATGAACTGGTGCTTCAGGTGGGCAGTGCGCTCTGCTACTTCCTTCTCCTTCTGGGCCAGTTCTATCTGCTGGCGCACCTGCAGGTTGCGCAGCTCGTTGATGATCTTCTGCTTGAATATCTCTTCCTTCAGCTGCTCGAACGACTTCAGGTGGTGGAATGCCTTAGGTATATCGCCCATAGCATCGTACAGGGCCGACATGGTCTCGTGGATGCTCATCAGGTCGTGGCGGCGGTTATACTCTGTGGCCATGTCGTAGGCTACATTCAGGCACGTAGCAGCACGCCTGTAAGAGCCGCCATCCATATGCAGCCTGCCGAGGTAGAACTGGCAGATGATCTGCACCTCTATATTGCCCATGTGCTGTGCCGACTGCAACGAGTTGGTGAGGTATTTCTCCGCGTCGTCAAAGTCCTGCATCTTGTAATACACCTTGCCCAGGCCGCTTTCTGCCATCACGTAGGTAAGCGTCTCCGGCTCAGACAGCTCTATGTTCTGGCTGAAGTAGTGCAGGGCCTCCCTGAACTGCTCTTTCTTAAAGTAGATATTACCCAGCGTATTGTTGATATTGATAAGGCTGGATGTACTGTGCGACCGCACGAATATGGGCAGGCACTTCAGGGCATATTCCAGCGCGCTGTCGTAATCGTTCAGATCATACAGCAGGTTGGATATACTGGTAAGGATGATGGACTGGGAGAACTCGTCGCCCAGCTCTTCGTAAATGATGAGTGCCTTTTTAAAGTGGGTGAGCACGCTGGCCAGGTCGCCCAGGTCGCGCGATATATTACCCTGGTAGTAGAGGATACGGGCCTGCAGTCGCTTGTCTTTAAGCTTGTTGGCTATCACCAGCGCTTCCTTCAGCACCTTCAGCCCATGCTCGTATTCGCCCTGCAGCCAGTAGCACGAGCCCTTGGTTTTAAGGGCCTGGCCAATGGCCGATGTGTAAGAGATGGCCTCTGCCCGCTGTATGATCTCGTCGGCCAGTTTCAGTGCCTCATCTGCGTCATAGCTTCTTATTTCAATAGCCATGCTCTGCAAGGTATCTATGCGTCCTTTCTCGTCAGTTTGCTCGGCCAGCTGCTGCTGCAACTCTTTGTATTTTGGCGTATCCATTTCAGTAGTAATGTACAACGTAAAGATAGTATTGTCAACATTTATCTATTCTATTTATACGTAAAAGACTGAAAGTATGGGCCGAAAACACTACATATTGCAACAGTATATACGTCTGTGGGCCACTTGCATCTATCTTTTTTTGATTATTAAAAGCGGGTTGTCTACATTTACCACACGACTGAAAGGTATACCCCTGCCAGTACGGGTGCGGCCAGCAGGAGGTATTTGCCTCCGGTGTACGACCAAACACACAATCATCGAAAGTGATACTATGGCACAACAACCAATGACCATACTGGTAATAGACGACGAACCGATATCGAACCTGATCACCCGTAAGATGTTACTTAGGCACAATCCTGATTATCAGCTGGTGGAATACACCAGCCCCGAGGATGCACTGCTGCAGATGAACCCCGATATAGCAGATGTGATATTTCTGGACCTGAACATGCCTACCATGACCGGATGGGAGTTCCTGAGCAACCTGACACACAATACGCGCCAGATACCTGTGGTACTGCTCACCAGCAGCATCAACCACAAAGACCTGGAGCAAAGCAAGACCTACCCCCAGGTGATACACTACCAGGCCAAACCACTGACCATAGCCGCCGTAGACGAAATACTGAACAAAGTATAATACCGCCGCTTTACTGCTACAATTAAGAATTTACACGTATATTTCGGGTATAAACAAAACGTATGTGGGAACAGCTAAGCCAGGCTGGCATATCTGCAACCCTGGATAGCAGGCTGGCCAAACGCATAAGGCTGTGTAACCAGGTATCTGTTGCCATGGCCGGTGTAGTACTGGCACACGCGCTGCTGTTCCTGGCGCTGGGCTACAGCATGCAGGCGGCGGTGCTGGGTGTGGTATTTGCCGCACTAGCCGGCGTGGTATTGCTGGCACACAGGCAACAGTTTGTAGCTGCAAGGGGCCTCCACCTGCTCACCGGTAATGCCACCATCTTATATTTTTCATCAGTGCTGGGCACTACTGCAGGCACTTATTACATCTTCTTCTTTGTGGCAGTATTGCCATGGCTGCTGTTCAGCCGCAGAGAAACCTTTTATTCTATCGTAGCAACGCTCACCAGCATAGCCTTGTTCTTCTATGTCACCCTGTCATCACTCCCGGCAACAGTAACCATAGATGCCACGCTTGCTACGCTGTTATATATAGCGGCCTGCTGCACCACCTTTACCATGCTGATCTTTGCCGTGGCATTGTTCCGCACAGAGAGCAGCACCACAGAAAAAGCGCTGAGCAAAGACAATGAGGCCTTGCAGGAGATAGAGAGGCAGCTACAGGCCACAGTGGCCGCCAACAATGCAGTAGTAGCCTTTACACAGGTAATGTACAATAACGGCCAAACGCTGGAAGACCTGTGCCACGCAGGCCTGCGCTTTGTTATAGACCATATGAGGGGTGCCTACGGTGCCGTACTGCTTTACGATAAGAATACCGACGACCTGGTACTTACTGCCGAAACCGGCTTCAACAGCAACGACCGCAGGCCACTGCGCATAAAAAATGGTGAGACACTCACCGGCGATACTTTTGCCCGGCAGCAGATGATGCGCATGTACCGGCTCAGCTCCACTTACTGGCACAGCCATTCCGGCCTCGGCAGTAGTGCACCCAAGGTATTGTGCATCGTACCTATGACCTTTAAGTCGCCCGCAGGCATACTGGAAATAGCCTTTATGGAAGAGCCGGGCGAGGCAGATATAGATCTGCTGGAACGGCTGAGCATTGCCTTTGCAGCGCATGTGCTGGCATTAGCGGGCAGTATAGAAAATGCGGCACTGATCACCGAACTACAGCAGCAAAAAGACGAAGTGGAACACAGCTACCACGAGCTGAACGCACTGAAGCAAACAGCAGCAGCACGCATGCAGGAACAGTATACCGCCCAGCAAACCCTTATCAAACAGATACTGGATAAGGGCAAGAAGAAAGAAGACGAACTGACTACTCGTATAAAAGAACTGGAACACCAACTACAACAACCATAGAAAATGGATCATATACTAGACCTTACAGACAACCTTGGGAACCGCTTTTTCTCCCTGTTCTATAACGGGCAGCAAAACCACATGTACTGCCTCTGGGAGGGCCTCACCATATCATCAGACGTATATGCGGGCAGCAAAGAGGAAATGAAATGGGCCGAAGCGCATGCCCGCAGCAAGAACTGCCACGCTATTATTAACGACTGCCGCCTGATAAAGGGTAGCCTGGTAGATACCACCGAATGGGCTACTACCGTATGGAGCCCTGCTATGTACAATGCAGGCATATTGTATAACGCCATCATACAGAGCGAGGACGTATTCTCTCAACTATCACTTGCCGACTTTGAAGAACTGACTGCCGGCACCGGCCACATCATCAATAAAATATTCAGCAGCCTTGAGGCAGGTGAAGCGTGGATAGCCGGTAAAATGGCTCAATGACCGGATGGCTCAATGACCTAGTGCTTTGTCCGGATCCGAAGGACCAGCGCAGCAAGAACTATAACATTGCAAATGGAGGTTAGAAATTACTTGTTTTTGAAGCCGCGCATCTTCCATACACCCAGCATAGCTTCTTTAATGATGCCACTGCTCATCTTAGACACCCCTTCCTTACGGTCTTCGAAGGTGATAGGCACTTCCTTCAGCTTAAAGCCCAGCTTCCATGCGCGGTATTTCATTTCTATCTGGAAGGCATAACCCACAAAGTGCACCTCGTCCAGCGGTATAGTGCTCAGCACCTTGCGGCTGTAGCAAACAAAACCAGCTGTAGGATCATTAACGGGCATCCACGTGATCAGCTTGGTATAGAACGCACCACCCTTGGATATAAAGATGCGGTCGAACGGCCAGTTAACTACACTGCCCCCCTGTGTGTACCGGGAACCAATAACTACATCGGCACCCGCAGTGCAGGCGTTATAAAGGCGGTCCAGGTCATCAGGATTATGAGAGAAATCGGCATCCATCTCGAAGATATAGTCGTAGCCGCTTTGCAAAGCCCACTTAAAGCCTGCTATATAGGCAGTGCCCAGGCCCAGCTTACCTTTACGCTCCAGGATGTGCAACTTGCCGCTAAATTCCTCCATCAGCCGTTTAACGATATCACCGGTACCATCGGGAGAGCCGTCATCTACTATGAGCAAATGATAGCCACCGGGCAAAGAGAAAACCTTACGTATGATCTTTTCGATGTTCTCTTTCTCGTTATAGGTCGGTATTATGACAAGTTTTTTCAAGAAGCTTTTAAAATGAGGGGCAAAATAATAATAATAAGCCTTAATTCGTGCAAAATGATTTGCTAAACTTTTAATCCGGCTTTTCTTAGTTTCATTTTATTTAATATCTCAGATATCTTCTGCTTGGTGTGCAGCGCAAAATCGGCCTGCATCATCCAGTCGTAATACTGCGGCTCCTGGGTAAATACTTCTTCCACCTTGCGGCCTTTGTACTTACCAAAGTTAAAAACAGGATGCCCGTCCTTCATCACCATGCGGCGGGCATAGTCCACATATTCATCGGTAATGGTGAACTTGTGTAACCCCACAACATCTTTGGCCAGTTCAGGATAACGATCCAGCTGCGCTTCCAGCACCTCTATGGTAGCCTCTATATCTGCCTCGGCACTGTGCGCGTTCGACAGGTCTTTATCGCAATAAAAGGCATAGGCGGCCTTCAGGGTGCGGGCTTCCATTTTAAAGAATATCTGCTGCACATCTACCATGCTACGCTCCGTGAAATCTACATGCAGGCCGGCACGTAAAAACTCTTCAGCCAGCACCGGCAGGTCAAATTTGCTGGAATTATAGCCACCCATATCGCAACCCTTTATCCATTCATACAGCTCGTGGGCTATGTGCTTGAACAATGGTGCATCCTTCACATGCTCATCAGTAATGCCATGTATGGCGGTAGACGATGGTGGTATAGGCATGCCCGGGTTTACACGCTTCACATACTTTTCTACATGCCCGTTGGGTGAGTGCTTTATAAAAGCCAACTCCACTATACGGTCGTGTACGTGGTCTGTACCTGTTGTTTCCAGGTCGAAGAATACTATTGGCTTCTTTAAAGTAAGTTTTGACATGTTGAGCTGTTTCTGAAACGAGGTACGAAACTACGAATAAATATTAGTTACGATACAAATAAGAATGGCCTGAAACAGCAGCGCAGGGCCGTAAAACCCTGCGCCAACATTTCTATGCCGGTATTTTTATACTGCGGTATTCCAGTCTATCCCATCAAACGTGCCGGAGCTCATCAGCAGCAGGAATACAGGCTTATCCTTATCCGTTACCGATGCCTTTACTGTTTGCTCCAGTTCCTGCCGCTCATCTATAACCGTAAGGTCATCGCGGCGGAAGTATTCTTTTACAGCGCTACGTGCCAGTGCGGGCAGCTTCTTCAATTCCAGCGCATGATGGCTGAAGTACACAATGCTCTCATCGGCAGCGTCCATGCTGTGCGCATATTCCGACAGGAACTGTTCATTAAGGCTGCTGAAGGTATGCAGCTCGAAACAGGCCACCAGGTAGTGCGATGCATAAGCTTCGCGCACAGCATTCAGCGTAGCACGCAGCTTACTTGGCGCATGTGCAAAGTCACGATACACCAATAGTCCCTGTTCCTCTTTCACCTTCTCCAGCCTGCGTGCAGCCCCTGTAAAGGATGCTATGGCTTTGTAACAATCCTCTTCTGCTACACCCAGCTCCATGCACACGTCTATGGCAGCCTTCATGTTCAGCAGGTTGTGTCGGCCAAATACAGATACATGGAACTCGCCTTTGGCAGTTTCCAGCACAGGTGTGCCTTCTTCGTAATGGAACGCCGGTGTTTCGTAAGGTATGGCTGGCAGATGCTTTGCAGAACCCGCTATTACACGCTGCACCTCTGCATCTTCGTTGTTATAAAACACCTTGGTTGTGCTATCCAGCCCGGCAAGGTATTGCTCAAATTGGTTGAAATAATTCTCGTAGGTAGGGAACACATTGATATGGTCCCACGCTATGCCGCTAAGCACGCTGATGTGCGGATGATAAAAGAATATCTTAGGCCTGCGCTCCTCTGGCGATGCAGGATACTCATCTCCCTCCAGTATGATCAGGGGTGCATCACTCAACTTTACCGAATCGTTGAAGCCTGCCACGCGTGCCCCTACCAGGTAATCGAACTCCATACCCTGGTGACGAAGGATATGCATGATCATGGAAGTGATGGTGGTCTTGCCATGGCTGCCTGCTACCACTACCCTTTTCTTGTTTTTGCTTACCTCATACACATATTGCGGGAAGGAGTAAATAGGGATGCCCAGCTTCTTGGCCTCCAGCAGTTCCGGGTTGTCAGAACGGGCATGCATGCCCAGTACTATAGCATCCAGCTGTTTGGTGATCTTCTCCGGGTGCCAGCCAAATGCTGCGGGTAACAGACCAGCTGCTGCCAGGTTGCTTTTCGCCGGATCGTTGATCTCATCATCACTGCCCGTAACTATATATCCCTGCCGCTGCAGTGCCAATGCCAGTTGATGCATGATGGCCCCGCCGATGGCTATAAAGTGTATATGTTTCATATTTTTTTGTGTAACTTCGTTACAAAGTTAACCGAGGTTTTTACTATTCATAATTTTTTACTTATGCAAACAAAAAGGAATTTGCGCCAGGCACTGCAATTAGCCGCCATAGTTGTGGCTTTTGTTGCTATGGCTTCTTGCACTCCCACAAAAAGGTATGGCTGCCCCAACCATATGTTCGTGCCCCCGGTAGTGTCTCAGTAACCAACCCCGACAACTTGAAAACGACGTTTCGATCACGTCTTAACCAATAATAATTTTCTATCTTACAATAGCCGGATGCAATGCACCCGGCTATTTTTGTGTCCGCTACTTAAGCAGAAAAAACCATAAAATAACACAGCCGGTCGGATCCCGACCGGCTGTGTTATTTTATACTGGTAGATAATTAAATGAACCTGAACCCGAGATATACCTGCCCGGTGCGGCTATTCCATGCACCCTTGGCTGCGGCAACATTCTCGTTATTGATGCTGGTAAGACCTAATACATAACGGCCGCCCAGCGTAAACTTCATATAGCGGATCTCCACACCTACAACGCCTGCAAAATAGCCCGATTTAAAGGTGCTTTTCGCATCACCGGCAAAATCGTTGAGTGTCTTGATAGACATCACATTGCTGAACTGTGGTCCCGCCATTACCCAAACTTTTGGCAGCAACTTACCACCTATCACACGGTACTCGAACATCACCGGGATATCGAAATAAGTAGCACGGAAATCGCCCTTCTTTACAGAATCGAACAAGCCTTGGGTAGAATAATGTGCTGTGCTGATCAGGGCTTCTACCTGTACGCCTACCTTATGTTTGCGCACACCCAGTATCACCCCTCCGTGTATACCCGGCTGGTAGGTGTTCACCCAGTTATCGCCACCCAGTTGCGTAAAGTTGGCGCCTATTTTCACACCCACATCAGCCTTTACAGGCAGGTCCTGGGCATTGGCAGCGCTAAATAACAGAACAGATAATACAGTAAATAGTACGTTCTTCATGTTGAGTTAGTTTTTTGTGGATGTACACAAAGATAATGCCGAAGCCTTATTTGTATATCCTTTCGCCCCACCTGCCTATACGGTAAGTAAGGTACACCTGGCCGCTGCTCACATGCCATGCATCTGTAAGCGGTGTGTATTTTTTAGCATCCACGTCACTCATGCCCATAGCATAACGTGCACCAAGACTCCACTTCTTGCAGATATCGCCTTCTACACCCACCAGTACCGATGTGTTGGTTTTATTAAAGATATCGCTGGTGCCAAACTTTTTGGTAAAGGCATCGTTGCCGCTATTAGACAGCAAGTAACTGTACTGCGCACCAAACTGGAAGGCAAAATGGTAGCCCATGCGTACTTCCAGCATCAATGGTATGTTGAGGTACAATGAGTTGAACTTACCCTTAGTGGTCGTGTCCGCAGCCTTTATGGTATGGTCTGAGGTAAAGTTGTGCCCAACCGCATATGCTGTGGTATAACTTGCATTAGCCACATTCAGTTCCAGCTGCACACCTATCACTTCTTTCCTGCGCCTTACATAAACACCGGCAAAACCACCGGGGTTATAGTCTGTAGCAAATGGGAAAGCAGACAATTGCTGAAAATTAGCACCCGCCCTGGCACCCCACTCACAATAGTTGTGGCTAAGGTCTTTTAATGTTGTTTCTTTGACCTGCGCCTCTGCCGAAAGAGACAATAAACTTGTTGCTATCGCTGCAACAACCAACACTCTGCTTTTCACTTTCATTTTTATGGAACAATTCAGCAGCTGCCTGCCATTTTATAAAAAATATTAATATGCCTAAATTACATTAAAACAAAAAGTTATAATGTAAATACAGGTGGTCAAAGATAAATAACTTTTGAATTAAAAATTTCATGGGAACACCTAAATTTATACAATGGACCCGAATGTGAATTCACCCTTAAATACAATGCCAGAAATGCGCCGTTTCGCCACTTTGGCATTAATTACACAACTGGTCCTCTTGCTGCTTTCCCTGTTTTTTTATAAAGAAAGGATGCTCTTCCTGGATGCACCGCATGTGCTTTTCCGCATCATCAATACACAACAGCTTAAAATAGAGGAACATCGCTACGGGTCATTCATCACCCAATCGTTCCCGCTTATCGGTTCATGGCTGCATGTACCGCTCCGCTGGCTCATGGTCCTGTACTCTGCAAGCTTCAACCTGTTCTTCCTGGCTGCCGGCAGTATATGCTACCGCTGGGGCAAGCGCTACGACCTTACTATACTATTAGCCCTGTACAACACCCTTTTTGTTACCGCTACCTTTTTCTGGCCCAATAACGAGGTACACCAGGGCGTAGCATGGCTGATGATGGCCTTTGCTTTCTTCAGTATGGGGCATAGGCATCTGCTATGGCTCATTATTTCGGCAACGCTCTTTGCCTTGGCCATATGGACGCACCCACTCGTGATGCTCCCGGCATTGTTCCTGTGGTTCTTCTTCCTGTTCAGCAAACAAATACAGGTCACTCCGTTCAATATTGGTGCCGGTATCGTATTGATAGCCGTTGCCTATGCCAAATTTTACCAGGGACAACATCACGGCTATGACAGTGGTAAGATAGAGCTGGTAACAGAACTGAAAGGCGATAAGATAAAGCACCTGCTGTCATCGCCGCAGGTACGCACGTTTGTAAAGGACTGCATTACGCACTATTGGCTGTTCGTGCTGCTGAGTGTTGCCGGTATGGCATCCCTACTTCACCGCAGGGCTTACCTGCTGGCTACTTACACCATACTTTGTTCCGCCGGATACCTGCTACTGCTGTTCATTACCTATTGGGAAGTGAGTGACCTGCGATTTTATATGGAAAGCGAATACATGCCGCTAACGCTTATTGCTTGTGCGCCCTTTGTATACTATACACTACCCGCATTGCAGCTAAAGCAAGGTATTCTGCTGCTCGCATTGGTGTTTGTCATTAAGATCATCTATATCATAGCAGCTGCACAACCATTCCGCGAACGAATAACCTGGCTGGAAATGATGAACTCCCGCATGAAACAACAGCAGGTGCACAAGCTCGTCGTCACACATATTGATGAGCAAACGAATAAAAAACTGCTGATGAACTGGGGCACCCCCGTGGAGAGTATAATGCTGTCTCAACTGCAGGGCGAAAAGCCGCAACGTACATTCATTATAGAAGACAGCGCACAGCTAAAGACATTTTATACCTTCGGCCGCGATACCTTATTAGGCTGTTTTGAAAAAGTATCGGCAGGTCGCATCAATAGCCACTACTTCTTGTTAGACACAACCAGCACATATACTATAGAGTGATCGGTCTACTGCCTGTGTATAACAAGGAACTCGCCCGATAATGGCTTTGTACCCTCCAGTATGGCATCGAACAATGCATTGCCCTGCTCCATGTAATATTCAGCAAAATTATCTGTACGCTCCTGCAAACTACCATTAGGGAATAAAGCGCTCTTCAGCCTCGATAGTCGGTCCAGCTGCACGTCAAGCTTGCGTTTCTCTGCCCGGAACATTTTCTGCTCCAGCGTCTTTAGCCTGTATTCCATCTTCTTCAGCACTGCCTCTGCTGCGGGGCCCAGTGTGCTGTCTACCTTTACTGCCTTTACCTTTAGCGACTGTAGTATCTGCCCCATAGCTTCCATCTCGTCAGTCGTATGCCATTCTCCCGATCCGTGCGTAGCCACATATTCATGTATCAGTTGCTCCTCTTTACGGAATAGCTTTAATAAAGACAGATCCAGATCTTGCTGTAATTTTTCGTGGTGCTCGTCCATCATCATCACCGATTGGCGCAGTTGTATGGAGGGAAAGAAACCATTGTAATGCTCGAACATGGTCTTCAGCTGCATCCAGTAAGCCACCTCTGCCCCGCCACCTATAAAGGCCACATCAGGCAATATGGTTTCCTGGAAAAGCCCACGCAACATTACATTGGGGCTAAACCGCTCTGGGTGCATGTTCAGTTCTTCCAACAGCTGCTCTTCTGTCCAGGCAATGTCGGTATTCACCACTACCCATTTATCGCCCTGCTTTTCTATACGCTCGCGCAACTGGTCGGCCAGGTAAAAGAGATTGATCTCGCGTGGATGAGCCTGTATCTTGTAATGCGCTCCCAGCTTAGCTATCTGCTCAGAAAGTATAGGATAGGCGTGCTGATGCAACAACTCATCCTCCATCACTGGTATGTAAAGCGACTTCAGTGCTGCATCATCAGGGTCTATAACGATCAGCCCATACTGGCCAAACAATTCATTCACCAGGTATTGCGTAGCAGCGGCAACGGTCGTGTGCTTCAGGTAAGCCTGAGTAAACACCTGTTGCAGGCGCTCTGTGTCTTTCCCCGGAGGACCAAACAAACGGAACACCTCATTGAGTAGTTTCTTAAGGCTTGCAGTGCTCATGCGGCCCACAGCGCCGGTTTGCCCATCACCATCCCACACATACTTCTGCCCACGGAACCTGAATACGCCCAGCTCTTCCAGGTCATTATCTTCACTGCCCATGTAGTATACCGGCACAAAGTGCTTATCTGCATACCGGGCATTCAATTCGTTGGCCAGCTTTACTGCATGCAGTATCTTATAAACAAAGTACAAGTAACCGGTGAGCAGGTTGGGCTGGTGTGCAGTACAGACTGTGAAGGTATTTTCTAAAGTCAGCTTTTCAAGGTTGGCAGTAACCAATTCACTCTTTTCAAGGTTGGCATATTGCCTGTTCAGCACTTCGGTAAGTACCTGCCTGTTTACAGGATAGTTGGCACGGTCGGCTATAGCCTGGTCCAGCCCTGCATCATCCCAACCATACTTGAAAAAAGGTTGTATCGTATCCTGGTGGGTAATGTAGTCAGTAACCAGTTTAGAGAAATAACCTGTTTCCTGTATGGGGATATAACTATAGCGGTATGCCACGTGCGCGTGTTTTTGTAGTGCGAAGGTAAAGCCTGTGGCAGGAAAAACTAAATATGTTGTTATTGGATAAAGCTATAAAGAGCAGCAAACAGATATATAGCAGAATATATTTAAATTCGTACCAAATGCGCTCTGTGAAAAGCCATATAACAATTATCGCCATTGCCCTGCTCGGCCTGCAGTCGTGCCGTAAATTGGGCCTTTGCCACGATGCCCAACTAAGCAACAAGGTAGCGTACAGCGGGCCAGAACTGCGCACCGACGGGTATTATTATGCCGACCTGCCAACAAGGCAAACGGTGATGATATTCTATAACAATGGTGTGGTGATGCTGCCTGGCGGCACAGACTCTACCGGAGCGGCAGCATTGGTGCAGAGTTTTATTGACGATAAGACCAGCGGCTATGGTAAAGTAAGGTACGGTTGGGGCGTATTTTTTGTCAAGGGAGCGGAACTCACCTTTGAGAACTGGCCACCTACATTTATGGGGTGTAGCCCGCTGGAACAAACAACAGGGCAGATAGTAAACGATACCACCTTCACACTCACCAAACAAATCACCAAAAACAATAAGGGAAAAACGGAACGCGAACTCACCCTGAATGAGACCTATCATTTCAGGCCATTAACAATAAAGCCCGACAGCACCAATGAAATTGTTGGGGAATGACGTCAACGCTTAAAATACGATGTGGCTGCGCACCAGTTGCCGATGATAGGGCGCGTTATCATAGGTACAGTTCATCAGTACCGGCCCGGCGTCTTCTGCAAAATACATGGTGCAATTCGTGCTGTCAGTAAGCATCTTGATATGTTTATAGCCAATATTATTGATAGTGATGGTATCGAAAGCATAGGTTGTGGGATATGTATACCCCAGGTAATAGCTATCGTAAGAACGTGGCGCCTTGTAGACACGTAAATTGACCACAGCATACTCATACGCCATACTCATAAAGGTAGAAGTATCCCCGGCCTTTTTCAGTTTAATATCAACTACTTGCTTAGTTAACGGGGGAATGTGCAAGTCAACCGTTGCTGACGTGTATTGATCCGAATAATCGGAGACATATACACTATCGTAGGCAGTACCGGATGAATCCGAAAATATCCAGTAGCTACCCGTTTTAAAAAGAAGATGATTGGCTATTGCAGCATTCAACGGCGTTTTTTGCGGTTTGCAGGCACAAAACAAAAAGAGAATAGCTATTATCGGCGACAAGCGTTTGATCATTAGTGATTGATTTAAGTTTACAAATCTCGGCAAATTATGTGCCTGTTTCAATACCCTGCCAAATTACTTCATTGCGTTTATTGTGGGTATTTTCGAATTTCATTATTACTATTGAGCATTAATAAGGTATTCACGCAAAAGTGAGGATCATGCTTGGTTTAAATAAATATTTTTTTCTGGGGCTTTGTCTGGTAGGCACAGTACATGGTTATGCGCAGCAAGGCACAAAAGAGCACCCGCTACCCAAAGACCCTGCAGTAGTACAAAAGCTGCATGAATGGCAGGACCTGAAATTCGGGCTGCTGATGCACTGGGGGCCATATAGCCAATGGGGCGTTGTAGAAAGCTGGAGCATATGCCCCGAGGATGAAGGATGGACACAGAGAACGGGGCCGCATTCGGCCAGCTACAACGATTATAAAAAGGCATACGAAAACCTGCAGACCACCTTCAACCCTACTCATTTCGCTCCGGAAAAATGGGCGGAGGCAGCTAAGCAGGCTGGCATGAAGTATGTGGTATTCACTACCAAGCACCACGACGGGTTTGCGATGTTCGACACCAAACAAAGCGACTATAAAATAACCGACCCCAAGACACCGTTTGCCACCAACAAACGCGCCAATGTAACCAAAGAGATATTCGAGAGCTTCCGTAAAGAGAACTTTATGGTAGGTGCCTATTTCTCCAAGCCCGATTGGCATACACCGAATTACTGGTGGCCCTACTTCCCACCCAAAGACAGGCACGTGAATTACGACCCTACGAAATACCCGGAGCGCTGGCAACAGTTTAAAGACTACACCTACAACCAGATAGAGGAACTAATGACCGGCTATGGCAAAGTGGATATACTGTGGCTGGATGGTGGCTGGGTTCGTCCTAACGATCATGATGATTCGCTGAAAGGCTGGCAGGGAACGGTGAGGCATAATGAAGATGTGGACATGCCGCGTATAGCCGCTATGGCCCGCAAACATCAGCCGGGGCTTATTGTGGTAGACAGGGCGGTGCCCGGTGAATACGAGAACTATACCACTCCCGAACAGGAAGTGCCGGAAAAGCCACTCAACTATCTGTGGGAGACCTGTATGACCATGGGCAATTCATGGAGCTACGTGCCGGGCGATAAGTACAAATCGACCAACCAGATAGTACAGTTGCTGGTAAAGGTAGTATCGCGCGGAGGTAACCTGCTGCTGAATATAGGTCCGGGCCCCGATGGCGACTTTGACCCTATTGCTTATGAGCGCCTGAAAGGTATTGGCGAATGGATGAAGGTGAACGGCGAGGGCATTTATAGTACACGGTCTGTAGCGCCATATTCATCGGGCAACATCTTTTATACCAGGAGCACTAAAAACAACAACCTGTATGCTTTCGTATTGTCAGACAGTGAAACTGTGAAATTTCCTGCAACCATAGACATACCTTTGGTAGATGTAAAAGCTATAGCCAGCGTGCATATAGCCGGCTGTAAAGGCAAAGTGCAATGGAAAAATACAGATAAAGGCATACAGATAACCAACGCCGATAAAATAGACACAAGAAGCATAAAGCATACTGCCTGCTTTGTTATAGATTGTAAAAGGTAATAGCAGTAATGCACATTCACAAGATCATATTATTGGCTGCATGCCTATCCACCGGCGCACTTTGCGCGACCGGGCAGGAGGCATACCGCGATACCACTAAAACACCAGAGCAAAGAGCAAATGACCTGCTGAGCAGGTTGACGCTCACTGAAAAGGTGATGCTGCTTGGCTACCGGAATCAACCTATAGAGCGGCTGCATATACCCGCCTACAACTGGTGGAACGAGGGGCTGCATGGCGTAGCCAGGGCTGGCGATGCTACAGTGTTCCCACAGTCCATAGGCATGGCAGCTACGTTCGATCCTGCATTGGTGAAGCAAGTGGGCAATGCAGTGTCCACCGAGGCAAGGGCCAAATACAACCTGGCCTCAGAACAGGGCAACAGGGGCATGTATGTAGGGCTTACGTATTGGTCGCCCAACATCAATATCTTCCGCGATCCACGCTGGGGCCGCGGACAAGAGACGTATGGCGAAGACCCCTACCTGACAGGAGCCATAGGGGCAGCCTACGTAAAAGGACTACAAGGCAACGTACCCGGCAAACTGAAGATAGCCGCGGCTGTCAAGCACTTTGTAGCCCATAGCGGCCCTGAGAATACCAGGGATTATTTCGATGCCGTGGTCAGCGAAACAGACCTGCACAACACTTACCTGTATGCATTCAGGAAGCTGGTGAAAGGCAATGTGGCAGGCATTATGACCGCCTATAACAAGGTGAATGGCATACCTAATTCTGTGAACACGGCATTGGTACGCAACACTGTCATTAAGGAATGGGGCTTTAAGGGTTATGTAGTTACCGACTGCGGAGCATTAGACGATGTTGTAGAAACACACAAATACCTGAAAGACGGCACTGCAGCAGCAGCCGCAGCCATCAAGGCAGGCGTAAACCTGGATTGTTCGTCGGTGCTACAGGATGATGTTGCCAAAGCTGTGGCACAACAACTGCTAACAGAGCAGGAGGTGAACGCGGCATTGAAGCCGTTGCTGCTAACCCAGGTAGAGCTGGGCATGTACGACGACCCGACGCTATCGCCCTATAAGACCTACCGCGACGACAGCATACACAACGCCAGTCATATAGCTCTTGCCCGCAAAATGGCACAGGAGAGCATGGTGCTGCTGAAGAACATTAACAATACACTGCCACTGACGATGGACAGCATCAAAAGCATCATGGTTGTTGGACCCAATGCTGCATCGCTGGATGCGCTGGTGGGCAGCTATCACGGTGTGGGCACTAAGATGGTGAACTTTGTAGAAGGTATAACCGGCGCCGTAAGCAAGGCCACCCGTGTGGAATATGACCTGGGCATAGGCGCGGGCGATACAACACATTTTGGCGGTATATGGGCCGCGGGTAATGCCGATGTGACCATTGCTGTAATAGGCCTGCTGCCGGTAAATGAAGGCGAGGCAGGAGACGCATTCTTAGCAGCGGCAGGTGGCGACAAGAAAACGCTATCACTACCGGCAGAGCAGGTAGCCTTCATGCGCGAGCTGAGGAAGTCCGTTAAAAAACCAATAATAGCTGTGGTTACTGCGGGTAGCGCGGTGGATATTGATGCCATAGCTCAATATGCTGATGCCGTGGTATTGGCCTGGTATCCGGGAGAGCAGGGCGGCAATGCACTGGCAGACGTTATCTTTGGCAAAGTATCACCAGCCGGCCGGTTACCTGTTACGTTCTATAACTCTGTGAACGACCTGCCTGCTTTTGACAACTACAGTATGCAGGGACGCACCTACCGCTACTTTACAGGCAAGGTACAATACCCATTCGGCTATGGGCTCAGTTACACCAGCTTCAGGTATGATGCCTTGCCCGGCACCAAGCACACCTACCAAGAGCGCGAAACCATAGTAGCATCGGTTGATGTTACCAATACAGGCAATGTAAAGTCTGATGAGGTGATACAAGCCTACATAAAGTACCCGGGCGATCCTGCATTACCACTTAAGGAATTGAAACATTTTGTAAGAGCATCCTTCACCCCCGGCGAGCACATCAATGTGACCATGCACATAGCAATGGAGGAACTAATGAAATGGGACGATAAACAGCATAAACAGCGATTGTACCCGGGTAAGTATACCTTATATATAGGTAGCAATGCAGAAGACGAAGCTGTTAAGTATGACTTTGAAGTGAAGTAACTCGCAGCTATTAATAATCCTGCCCTTTATAATACACCTT